>CAZOXD010000051.1:0-1895 GCA_964583525.1 uncultured Pseudomonadota bacterium | reverse complement strand
CGCTGCCCCGAAAAACCAGGGCATCGCCCTGTTGATGGCCCTCACGGTGACGATGCTGCTCGCGTTTTTCATGAGCGAATTCTTCTTCGCCACCGGGCTGGAACTGCAAGGGATGACCACCTTCAAGGAGGCCGAGAAGGCCCGCACTCTGTCCCGTTCCGTTTTCCGGGTCGCGCAAATCGGCTTGCTCCAGGACGAGGTGGATTTCTTCAACGGCTACAACCAGATCAAGGAATTGCTCACGTTTGCCGCCGTGCCGTGGAAGGATGGGTTGCTTCTCCAGTTGGACATTATTCCCCAGGATCATCTCTACAACCTCAACGAGGTGGGAAAAATACAACAGGGAGGCGCCCAGGAACAGGGCCGCTGGTATATTTTCCGGAATCTGATGGACAACGTGCGGGTTCAGAGCGAAATTCCGGATTCGGAGCCAGAGCCTCCCGCCCCGGAAGTAGTGGCCGGGCTGTACGCCGCGTTTGCGGACTTTATCGACAACGATGACGAGGAGTACTCCCAATTTCCCGCCGTCCGTGGCGCGGAGATGGGCTCCTACTTCGATTTTGAGCCGGAAATCGAGATCAAGAACAGCCTGCTGGACCGGCTCGATGAAATCCGGCTGGTGCAGGGGATCGCCGAATCGAAAATACTCTGGCGGGAATTCGAGAGCCGCCTGACCACCCTCCCGCGGGCCGGGGAGGGGAAAACCCACCTCAGCGAGAAAATCAACATCAACACCGCCAGTCAGGAGGAAATCCTGGAATTCCTGGAAAACCGCCGCATCGAGCCCGGCGATGTGGGGGATTTCAGCGTGTATCAGGCGGGCGTGAACAAATATATCGACGATGGGGACCGGATCGCGGAATTCTTCGCGCCGGAGGAGGAGGGGCAGGAGCGGGAAGCCTACACTCCCGCCACCTTGAAAAACGCCCTGAAAAACGATTTGAAATTTACCGACAACTACGGCATCAACTACCTGTTTTCCACCGTCAACGAATACTACCGGATCCGTATTGTTACCGAGGTCAACGAGGTGCAATCGTCCCTGGAAGCGATGCTCCACGTTCCCAGGGAAAAAAATACCCGCATCGGCACATCCTCCAGCGCGATCTGGGTTTCCCTGCGGTAACTTCCCTGGCTCCGCCATGAAGCCCATCGGACACACCATTCTCCGCCTGGAAGAAACGCCTTCCACCAACACTCTGCTGCTGGACAATCCCCGGCACCTGGAAAACCACGGGCTGGTGGCGATCGCCGCCCACCAGACGGCCGGGCGGGGCCGCATGGAGCGCAAATGGGTTTCCATTCCCGGCAAGCATTTACAATTTTCGCTGGTGATTCATCCCACCCTTCCCAGCGAGGAAGTGCCGGTTTACTCCCTGTTGAGCGCGCTGGCGGTGGCCCGGGCCATCGAGGAGCACACCAATGTGGCCCCCAGCCTGAAATGGCCCAACGACGTGTTGGTGAACGGCAGGAAGGTCTGCGGAATTCTGCTGGAAGGACGCAGCGTCAGAGGTGACGGACATAGCGGCGGACACCGCCTCGTGATCGGGATCGGCATCAATTGCAACGGTTCGCCCGGGGACTTCCCGCCCGACGTGCGGGGTATCCTCACCACCCTCGCCCATGCCTCCGGGGCCCCGGTGGACATGGAAGCCCTGTTCCAGGGGGTATTGGCGAATTTCCAGGCGCTCCATGGCCAGCTCGATGGGGAAAGCCGCTCCGAGCTGATCGATCAATGGACCCGGCGCGCCCTCCTGGAAGGGCAGCGGGTGCGCTTCAACTCCCCCGAGGGCGTGCGGGAAGGGACGCCCCTCGGCCTCACGGCCGAGGGCTACCTGATCGTGGAGACGGACGGCGGGGAGCGCTACGTGCAGATCTCCGGCGATTTGGAATGG
>CAZOXD010000050.1:21294-25183 GCA_964583525.1 uncultured Pseudomonadota bacterium | reverse complement strand
ACATGGGCAGGTTGGGGTATCCTTCCAGGCGCAGATCGTCGAACTTCCCCGCTGCATATTTGTAGGCGGCCAGACATCCCACCATGGCGGCGTTGTCCGTACAGAGAGCCGGCGGCGGACAGTGGAAGTCCAGCCCCGCCTCCGCGCAGGCCAGCGAGAAATTTTTCCGCAGCTTCCGCGATGCGCCTAGGCCGCCGGAGAGGGTCACCGTGGGCACCTGCAACCGTGCCGCCGCGCGGAGGGTCTTGGCGATCAGCACGTCGCTCACCGCTGCGAAGAAGGCCGCCAGCACCGGCCCTTCGTCCGGGAGGCTTCCCGGGGCATCGCCCGCCCCAATTTCCCCCGGTTTTCCACCGCCTTCGGCCTCCCGTTCCCGCAGAAAGTAGAGCATGGCGGTCTTCAGTCCGCTGAAGGAGAAATTGAGGCCCGGATCGTGGAGCATGGGGCGGGGGAAGACATAAGGGCCGGGTTCGTGCGCCACGGCCAGGCGGTCCACCACCGGCCCCCCGGGCATGGGATGGCCGAACATTTTGGCCACCTTGTCCACGCATTCCCCCGCCGCGTCGTCCACGGAACGCCCCACGATTTCCCACTGGAAATGATCGCGCTGGTGAATGAGCAGGGTGTGCCCCCCCGCCGCCACCAGATGCAACAGGGGAAACGCCAACTCCCCATGCTCCAGAAAGTTGGCGTAGGGATGGGCCTCGATGTGATTGATTCCGATCAGCGGAATTTCCAGCAGGAAGGCCAGGGACTTGGCGGTGGTCATTCCCACCAGAATCGAGCCCAGCAATCCTGGCAGGTTGGACACCGCCACATAATCCAAGGCGCCGTAATCCAGGGGTCCGCCACCCATCCCACCGCCGGCTTTCGCCATGGCCTTTTCCAGAAGGGGGTGGATCACCTCCAGGTGCCTGCGGGATGCCCGCTCGGGCACCACTCCCCCGAATTCGGCATGGTCCGCGAACTGGGACAGGGAGAGGTTGGCCAGCACCTCCCGCTTGCCCCGCAGCAGGGCCACGGAGGTATCGTCGAAGGTAGTGTCGATGGCCAGCCCCAACGGCCCCTCCGGACGCGAACCCCTCGGACGTGGCCCACCGGCACGGGGAGATTTTGCGGAAATATTCGCAGAAATATTCACAGAAGTTTTTTTTGTGGCGCTCACGATGCGGGCCTCCATTTCCGGAAGGCTTCAGACTTCAGGTATAGCGGCGTGGCCGGGGGCGGGGGGCCTGCCGGATTGCCCAGAAACGGGGGCAGGGTCAGGGAAAGCAGCGCCCAGGCCTCAGAAACGGAATCGTGGACAGGGAGCGGGTTCAGGCTGGCGAAGAGCGCTTCCAACTCCGGGGTGGAGCCCCGCCCCCCGGGATGAAAGCGGCGCAGCACCAGGATTTCCCTGGCTTCCCCGGCAACCTTTTCCGTGTCCTCTCGCGCACCTGCTTCCATCCCTGCTTCCATCCCATAGCCCATTTCCGGGAGCAATTTCCCGAGGGTGGTGAGGGCGATCTCCCCCTCCATCTTCAAGCCGGCGCCGTCCCGCGCAAAGCGGGCATGATAGACCTCGTCCCGGGCGCAGTTGAGGAGCACCCGCAGGGGTGCGCCGGGAGGCATCCCCTCCGCGCGGCAGGCCCGGTGCGCCAGGAGGCTCAGGGAATCCCCCCCCAGCAGGGGTTTCCCCAGCACCTGGGCGAAGGTGTTTGCCACGGCGATTCCGATCCGGGTGCCGGTGAAGGAGCCGGGGCCCCGCCCCACTGCGATGGCGTCCAGGGCCCGCGGATTCAGATCTGCTTCCTCCAGCAGCGTACCCAGGCGGGGCAGGATTTCCCGCGTGGTTTCCCGTGCCAGGTTCTGGTGGAAACCGGCGGCGGGGCGTCCTGCTTTCAATACGGCCAGGGAAAGCCAATCGGTGGTGGTGTCGATGGCCAGGGCGTTGACGCCCGCTTCGGCGATGGTTCGGCCCAGCCAGCGGGAATCGGGGAGGGGGGCGCTGTCCGTTTTCAATGCTGCCATGTTCCGCTCAGGGTTCCCGGGGATCGCCAAAGGAGGCCACCCGCACCTCGTGACCGCAATGGGCCAGGAAGCGCTGGAAATCCCGGCTGGAAAGGGAGACCGTGGCGGTGTTGATGTTGGGGTGGAAATTGACGGTTTCCGCGTCCAGCAGGTCCTCGTCCAGGATCACCAACACCTTGCGCTCGCCGTCGTTGATCAACCCGAAGGGGGAGACCGATCCGGGAGTGAGTCCCAGGCAATCCATCAGCCGTTCCGGAGAGGCGAAGCTGAGGGACGATTCCCCTACCAGGGCGCGCAAGGCCTTCAAATCCACTTCCTTGTGGCTTTCCGCGATCACCAGGTAGTGTTGCCCGCCTTTCTTGTTGCGCAGAAAGAGGTTCTTGCTGTGCATTCCCTCCAGGTGCCCATAGAATCCGTCGGCCTGCTCCACGGTAAATGCCGCCGGGTGTTCGGTGATTCGGTAACCGATGCCCAATCTGTCCAACACCTTGTAGATTTCCTCGCTCATTGCCGGTTCCGTATGCTTCTAGTCGGGCAGTGATTTTGTGCCTCCGGCGGCGGCGTTTGCCTATGGCAACTGCCGGTGCGCAGTTTCATGAACTACCGGCCCCCTGACAACTCCCAGCAGGGAGCACGGCTCCCTGCACACCGGATACAGTTGTAATAACAATATGTTGATTCAAAATAAATCTTCGCTTTACTGCGTAAATTGGGGGCCGCCGTTCATTTAACTACCGAGGGAATAATTTCCACCGCATGCTGTAGGTTTTTTTTGCTTTTCCCACAAAATTACAGGCCTTCTAGTCGGGTGAGTTGGCCGCGGTCCGCGGCGGCGTCTCTGCCAGTCCCTGCAATGCCGCGAATACCGTCCCGTACACTCCGCTTTTCCCTCGCAGGGTCATGTCACGGGTTTCGGATTGACATTCCCCCATTTGCAGGCGAATTTCCAGCAGTGGCTCCCCTTCCAGCAGGGGCCGCGCCAGCTCCGGCCATTCGATCAGGGTGGGACCGTCGGGGTTGATCCAGTCGTCCCGGTCCAACTCCAGCAATGCATCGGTGGAAGCCTGCGAAGATTCCAGCCGGTAAAAATCCACATGATAGACGCTTCCGCCCCTGGGGCTCTCACCATCCGGCACCAAACCGCCCGGCGCGGCGCCTTCCAATATCACATGGGCCGGGTACACGTTCACCAGGGTGTAGGTGGGGGAGATCACGATCTCCGGGCGGATCCCCCACCCCTCGCAGATGGCCTTGGCCAGCGTGGTCTTGCCCGCGCCCAGCCCCCCTTCCAGCAGCACGATGGCGTCGGAGGGCAATGTCCTACCCAGGGCCAGCCCCGCCTCGCGGGTGGCGGTGGGGGAGTCCAGGTGAAGGGTCAGGGTCTCCAAGTGGCCGTTGCATGGCTGCGGGTGATCGAAAGGGAGCACGCCCTCTCCGTCTTCGGGCCGCCATGGGCACCGTGGCCACCATGGCCACCATGGGCACCGTGGGCGCTTCCGGCGTTATTGTAACGCCGGGCGCCGGGGATGGCGAGGGGAAGCCTTTTCCAATGTGAGATGAACGACAATGAGACTGCCAGGCGGATGAACGAGGCCTGGGAAAGGTTCTTCCATACCCTCAACCGGCAGACTGGAGTTGCCTGAACCCAGCCCAATCCAATCCCAGGTTTCAGACTCATTTCAGGATTGGAATAGACTCCGTGCTTTCCCCAAGGAGAGCAAAGCGCGACACCCGCTCCGGGAAATCTACTCGAATTCGGGGAGGGATATCGCCCCCTTCCGCAGCACCCGGAAAGGCGTGACGGTGGTATCGAGGAGGGTGGAGGATCCGCGGGGATCGGCGGGATTCCCGGACTCCCCCGGGGAGAGCAACCCGCTCC
>CAZOXD010000050.1:18297-21194 GCA_964583525.1 uncultured Pseudomonadota bacterium | reverse complement strand
CCGCTCCGCCCATCTCTGCGGCCCCCATCCACCGCCAGTTCGATGCCCTCCGGAATCGCCCGCAACACATCCTCCAGCGTGTGGCAGTTGGGCTCCCCGCTCCGGTTGGCGCTGGTTCCGATCAGGGGCGCTCCCGCGATGCGGATCATCTCCCCGATCAGCGGATGGGAACTCCAGCGCAGGGCCACCGTTCCCCGGGCATCGGCCAGACGGGGGGGCAATCCCGGCCCGGCATGCAGCACCAGGGTCAGGGGTCCCGGCCAATGGCGCTCCATCAAGCGGCGGGCTTCCGGGCCGGCATCCCGCGCCCAGGGTTCCGGCCCGTTGCTTCCGTCGATCAGCAACGGCAAGGCCTTGCCGGCGGGACGCCCCTTGAGCCGGTAGATGGATTCCACCAATTCCGGCGCCAGGGCGCTCCCCCCCAGGGCGTAGGCCGTCTCGGTGGGATAGGTCATCACCCGCCCCTGCTTCAGGAATTCCCCCAATAGGGCCTCCGCCTCAGCCGCTTCCCCTGGGGGCCAGGGATGGTGAAGGATGCGCGGGCTTTCCTTCCCCCGGGAGTCCTGTGGCGATTCGATCATGGGTTTGTCCGGTACCTCCGGTAGTGCAGTCTGGTTGAACCGCCTGTTTGCAGCGCTCCTTGGACAGCGCTTGTTTGACAGCGCGGCGGACCGAAGTCATCCTGATGAATATTTCAAGAATACCGGGCGCACCGCAGGAACTCACGGGTACCCGGGCCTGCAATTCAGCAAGCGGCAACTATCCCTCACGCAAGCTCCCCAACCCCCATGCGTTCACTCAACGAATACAGCGTTCAGGAAGTTTCCGAAATGTTGAAATCCGATTCCCCGCCCCTCCTGGTGGACGTTCGCCAGCCCGCGGAATGGGAACTGGTGCGCCTGGAAGGAGCGCGGCTTCTCACCGAGGAACTGGCCGGGGAAATCCTGGAGGAATGGGAGCCGGATACGAACATTGTCTGCTACTGCCATCATGGGGTGCGCAGCGTGCAGGCGGCGATTTATTTCGCCTCCAAAGGGTTTTCCAACGTATCCTCCATGCGCGGCGGAATCGACGTGTGGGCCCTGGAGGTCGACCCTTCCCTGCCCCGGTATTGAGGAAGGACCCATTTGGTTTTCCAAAATAACGTAATTCGAATTCATCGGTGAAATACAAGCTTGTCCCCGCCGGAACCATTCGGGTTGGCTGAAATTTACTTCCACGTTCGGTGGGATACCAGGGACCGGGACCACGGGGAATTAAATTAGGTTCCCGTACGCCTTTTTCCCGAATTTGCCGGAACAGAGCCTTCTCCCCAGGCATTGGGGTCGTCTGGAACTTCGACGATTTCGGCAATACTCACCGGGGCGGGGGGTTCCTCATCCTCTGCGATCATTCCATGAAGATGGAGTTGAATGGCTTCCTGCATGTTCGATTTTACCTCGTCAACCGAATTCCCCACGGACACGCACCCCGGAAGATCGGGTACGTAGGCTGAAAAATTGGATTGCCCAGTCCCCGTTTCGATGATGATTGCATACTTTCTCATGGGGTCTCTTTCAGTTGGGACTGTCTGAGGATACTCGCCAAGGTGCCGGGGTGCAGGTCCTGGTTCCCATTCCCGGGTACGGTTACCTTGCCGGGTTTTTCCGGGTGCTTGAATTGCTGGTGGCTCCCACGGACCCGGATCAAATACCACCCATCCTGCTGGAGCAATTTGACGATTTCTCAAACTTTCATATCCCATTTCCAGTGGGTCCGGTCAATTGAGGGTTCAGCCAAATTCCAGGTTATGCGATCCGTTTTGTTATAGGACTCCCCTACCCCTCCACCCCACCGATCAGTTCCGCCATTCTGGTGGCGCCCTGCACCAGGCGTGGTCCCGGCCGGCCCAGCAGGGCCTCGTCCAGGGGAAACACCCGTTCCCTCGCAATGGCGGTCACGGAGGATAGATCCTTGCGCCGCAGGACGCGCTCCGGATTGAGCTTGCCGTAGGGCACCCCGCACCAGGAGAGGAAGATCACTTCCGGGTCGGCCTCCACCACCTGCTGCGGAGACACCTCGGCGCTTTGCACCGGAAGGTGGCGGAACACGTTGACGCCGCCGGCGGATTCGATCAACTCGTTGCTCCAACAAACCGCCCCGGGCGTGAACATGGGATGGTGCCACCATTGCAGGAAAACCCGTACCGGGCGGGAAGGGAGGCCCGCCCGCGCCGCCTGCAATTCGGCGAACCCCTGCTCCATTTTGTTCACCGCATCCCGCGCGGCTTCCCGATACCCGATGGCGTTGCCGGCGCGCAGCATTTCCCGCCCGATATCCGTCAGGGAGAGGGGGGCGGTGATCAGCATGGGAATTTCCATTCGCTCCAGGATGGTGACGTTGCGCTCCATCCCCGGCACAGTGAGGGAGGCCAGCACCAGATCGGGCTTCAGGGCGGCCAGGGCTTCCATGTCCACGTAAAGCTCGGAGCCCAGCCGGGGCAGCCCGATGATTCCCGGCGGATAGTCCGTGCCGGAATCCACCCCCACCAGCAGCGATTCCGCGCCCAGACCGGCCATGATCTCCGTGTTGGAGGGAGCGATGGATACCACCCGCCGCAGCGGGGGTTCGGGCCATGATTGCGGGCGCTCCAGCCATTCCGGGCCGATGGGTTCCCGGGTTTCGTTCAGGTTGATCTCGCGGACGCCCCGGGCGATCAGCCAGGCCCCCACGGCCCGCTTGAGAGATTCGTCCACCAGGGAATCCGGAGCTTGCTGGCGCTCCCGGGTCAGCCGGATCTCCGCGCCGCTTTCCTGGGAATGGAATACCCCTTCGTCCCCGGTGCGCAGCCAAGTATGGCCAGCGCTGAAAAATGCGTGTTCCGGGCGGGATTGAAATGCCATGGGAAAATTCCGGGT
>CAZOXD010000050.1:0-18197 GCA_964583525.1 uncultured Pseudomonadota bacterium | reverse complement strand
CCGCCGGGTTCCGTATCGATTTCGATATAGACTTGGCTGGGGCGCCCCATCTCGAATCCCTGTTGCGAGAGCACCTTCACCCGGGGCGCGGACGGTACCAGCCCGTGGCGAACCAGATAGCTTCCCAGGGGTCCGCTGGCGATGCCCGTGGCCGGGTCTTCCATCACCCCCAACCCGGGGGCGAACATGCGGGAGCGCACTACATAGCCGGACAACCCAGGCGATTCGCCCCCCAGCGCAAAGAGGAACACCGAGTCGGACTCCCGCCCCCGCAGATGCCGGTGCCACCGGTCCATGCGCAGGGTGGCCCGCCGGACGGCGTCCAGGCTCCCCAGGGGCACGTACCAGAAGGGCACGCCGCAGGACACCATCTGAATGGGCGCGCCGGGCAGCAAATCGGATTCCTCCAGGGAGAGCAGGGCCGCCATTTCTCCGGGGGCTTCGTAGACCTCTCCCCAGACCGGCAATCCCTGGATCATGGTAATCAGGCCGGGCTTCTTCCCGCCATTTCCTGCCTTTCCCGCAATATCCGTAGCCACTTTCACGGGCACCGGCCCCACGCCCTCTTCCAGGCGCAGGATGCCGTCCCCGGCTTCCGGGTCGAACATGCCCAGCCGCGTAAGCACATGGGAGGTTCCGATGGTGGGGTGCCCGGCGGTGGGTAATTCCGTTCCGGGAGTGAAGATGCGCACCTTGAAGTGGCAGGAGGAATCCTCCGGGGGCAAAACGAAAGTGGTCTCCGAAAGGTTCAGCTCCTTGGCGATGGATTGGTACAAATCCGGCGGAACCTGCGCGCCGTCGGGAAACACCGCCAGCGGATTGCCTCCGAAGGGCTGGGTGGTAAATACGTCCACCAGGTGATAGCGGAATCCGGACATCTTCGGCCTGTTCGGGAAAATCGAGACCGGCGCGGCTGCCGCGGAACAGCCCCGTCATGGAGGGTGAATTCAGGTTTCCCGCGCGCCGCGCACCAGGGCGATTTTTCCGGTGCGGACGATTTCCAGGATCTCGAACTTGGTCAGCGTCTCCAGGAAGGCGTCGATCTTATCTTCCTCTCCGATCACCTCCACGATCATCGTTTCATCCTTGGGGGAAATACTGGCGACGTCCGCTTTGAACACCTGAGACAACTGCATGATCTCGCTACGGTTTTCCAGGGTGGCGCGCAACTTGATAAGCGCGATTTCCCGTTCGATCAGGTCCTCGCCGGTATGATCGAAGATGTGAATGACGTCGATCAGCTTGTTGAGTTGCTTGACCACCTGCATCAGATGGGCCTTGTCGCCCCAGGTGACGATGGTCATCCGGGAGATTTCCGGATCCTCCGTGGTGCTGACGGCGAGACTGTTGATGTTGAATCCGCGCCGGGCGAACAGCCCGGCGACTCGCGCCAGTACGCCCGGACGGTTTTCCACCATCACCGAGATGGTGTGCTGGTATTCCAGGTTTTCGTTTTGGTTGTTGTTTTGCACAAACGCCGCTCTTTCTCGCTGGGTTCGATCCCGGGGCCGGGTTACTCCGGTACTGCGCGTTGCAGTTTCACGCTCTACGGGGGAAGCGATCAGGACTGATTTTCCGGCTGAAGCCGCATTTCGTGCACGGACTGGCCGGACGGAATCATCGGGTAGACATGCTCGTCCGGATCGTGCTGGAAGTCGATGAGGACGGTGCTGTCATCGATTTCCCTGGCTTGCTCCAGGGCCGGGCGCACCTCCTCGGGCTTGGTGACGGTTATCCCCACGCATCCGTAGGCTTCGGCCAGCGCCTTGAAGTCCGGCCCGATTTGCAGGTTCACGCCGCTATAGCGTTTGTCGTAGAACAAATCCTGCCATTGCTTGACCATGCCCAGGAATTGATTGTTGAACAGGGCGATCTTTACCGGAACCCCGTAGAGCTTCGAGGTGGCCAGTTCCTGCAAATTCATCTGAAAGCTGCCGTCGCCGGAAACCAGCCATACATCCTGGTCGGGATGTGCGAATTTCGCCCCCAGCGCCGCGGGAAGGCCGTAGCCCATAGTTCCCAACCCGCCGGAGGTCAGCCATTGCCGGGGCCGTTTGAAAGGGTAGTATTGCGCCGCCCACATCTGATGCTGCCCCACATCGCTGGCCAGAATCGCATCGCCGTCGGTCATGTCGGCCAGTTCCTCCATGATGTGCTGGGGTTTGAGTTTGCCGTTCTGCTCGAAGCGCAGGGGTTGCTGCTCCTTCCACTCCCCGATCTGGCGGCGCCATTCCGGATGCTTGGCCTTGGCGCAGGCCGCATGCAATTTTTCCAGCGCATTCCTGGCGTCGGCCTGCATGGAAACCTCCGCATACCGGTTTTTGTGAATCTCCGCCGGATCCACCTCCACGTGAATTACCTTGGCATTAGTGGCGAAGGTGGCGAGTGCACCGGTCACCCGGTCGTCGAAACGCACCCCGATGGCGATCAGCAGGTCGGAATCCCGCACCGCCCAGTTGGCGTAGGCCGTGCCGTGCATTCCCGGCATGTTGAGCGCCAGGGGATGCCGGTCGGGGATCGCGCCCCGTCCCATCAGGGTGGTGGTAACGGGGATGTCGGTCTTTTCCGCGAGGGCCAGCAGGGCCTCGTGGGCGCCCGCGGTGACGATGCCGCCTCCCACGTAGAGCACCGGGCGCTTGGCTTCGTCGATCAACTTCGCCGCTTTTTCGATATCGGCGGGGTCGGCCTCCGTGAGTACCTTGTAACCCCGGATATCCACCGATTCCGGGTAGACGAACTCCTTTACCTCCCCCTGGCTGATGTCCCTCGGCACGTCGATCAGCACCGGTCCCGGACGTCCGGTGGATGCGATGTGGAAGGCCTTGCGCACGATAGTGGGCAAATCGTTGGGATTCCTGGCCTGCATGGAATGCTTGACGATGGGCAGGGTGATTCCCATGATGTCGGATTCCTGGAAGGCATCGCTCCCGATGGCCGACGTGGGCACCTGCGCCGTAATGGCCACGATGGGAATGGAGTCCAGAATCGCATCCGCGATCCCCGTCACCAGGTTGGTCGCGCCCGGCCCCGAAGTGGCCAGGCAGACCCCCACTTTCCCACTGGATCTGGCATATCCCTCCGCCATGTGCGCCCCGGCCTGCTCGTGGCGGACGAGGATGTTGGTAATGCTCTTGGCTTCGGGTTGGGCCAGCGCATCGTAGATGGGCAATGCCGTCCCTCCGGAGATTCCGAAGATATGCTCGACGCCCTCCATTATCAGTGCTTTCACCAATGCTTCCGCACCGTTCATCGTTTATACTCCCTTGCCATTCGCCGGGTTGGGGCGGCGCCCGCCCAGGCGCACCGTGTGAGGTGCAGGGTGCGGGGCGCTACCCTTGAAAGGACTGAATTTTCCTACTAAAGACTGCCCGGCGAGGGGTTGTCAATAGCGATATTTCCGATTTTCGTAGAAATTTCAGGGATTAGCGCCTTAAAAGGCGTACCCTGCCGAGCCCCGGCGCCGGAAGCGCCGGGCCGGTAATGGGAGGTAATGCAATTGGATGGATCGGGTGAGGCAACAACATCTTCGGTCTTCCTGCGTTCCGATGGATGGGAATTGTTCTGTTCTGCGATTTATACGCCCTCTTCCGCGGGATGGGAAGGCATATTCGGGCGCCCGGGGTTGGGATGCCACAGAAATAATTAGTAAAAACTACCAAAAGAAGGGGACGGCGCCACAGAGAAAAAAAACGGAGAAGCGCAAAGGAAACACCGTCCCGCTGCCAAGTGCGATTGCGGCCTTCAGGCAACCTGCTTGCGGACACTTTCGGGCAGCCAGTTTATGTAATTGGCCGTCAATTCCTCCAGGGGCGTGGAATTGCCCTCCACGGCCGGGTGCGCAGCCAGGGCGTCCCGCCAGCGCCGCACCCGCTCGTAGCGCTCGGGAATATCGTAGCCCCGCAGTTGGGGCAACACCCGGGAGCGCTCGAACAAGGGCGCATAGGTGGCATCCACCAGGGTAAACCGCGCCCCGCCGTAATAGGGACCCGGCCCGCCGATTTTATCCAGGTGCTCCTCCAGCATGGCCAGCGAATCCTCGTAGGTCTTGATCTTCTCCTGCAATTCCTCCGGCTCGGCCTTGAGGATGGCGCCCTGCCGGGCGTGCATGCGCGTGTTGCAGAAGTCGATCCAGAGGCGCATGGTGGCCCGCCCCATCGGGTCGTCGGCGAGCATGGGAGTTTCCGGGAAAACCTCCTCCAGATACTCGTTGATCACGGCGGATTCGTAGATCAGGTTGTCCCCATGCGTCACCACGGGCACCAAGCCATAGGGCGAAATTTTCAGAAACCAATCCGGCTTGTTCTTCAGGTCAATGTCGGTGACCTCGAAGGATATTCCTTTCTCGGATAGCACGATCCGAGTGCGCTGGGCGTAGG
The DNA here is from genome assembly GCA_964583525.1 of uncultured Pseudomonadota bacterium. Lineage (GTDB taxonomy): Bacteria > SAR324 > SAR324 > SAR324 > JACQKK01 > CAZOXD01. Next base: position 13,821 of record CAZOXD010000050.1, on the reverse strand, counting down.
GTCAAGCCTGTTTGTTGTAGATGTGAATGCTCATCTTCTCTCTTCTCCGGTGTATATCTAAATATCCGGGGGCGGAACTGTGCCCCGGATGCGTTTGAATCCCCGATGGTTTGGAACGATATGCCCCGGCCCCGCACGGATATGACGGCGGTCGCGGCGTATCGCTTCCCGGTGATCCTTCACTCTGTCATGGATGTTCCGGCAATACAATTCGGGGAACCACTGAGCGCAGTGCAACCGCATTCTTAGAATATTTCATGGATTCATCAGACCCGGGGAAAAATCATAGTGGCGCGGGCGTCCCTGCCCGCGGTGAGGCGGGCAGGGACGCCCGCCCCCACTCCAAAATTCCTTGGTGACATGGTCATAAGCGAAAATTTTTCCGGGAATGCGGTTGCCATTGCACCTCCCGCTTCCGTCTTGTATGTCCCCGGGTGTTCGGGGTAGGGTTTCCACTGCATTAGTGGGAGCGTCCCCTGGCGGACACAGTGAAAATGCCCTGCCGCGCAGGCGTTACAGGTGAATCAGGCCATTAGACGAGGAGATGGAAAAGATGGGTTTGAAACTGGGTGTCCACATCGGTTCCATGACGCATTCCATGGACGATCTGTTAAAGGTGTACCGGATGGCCGACGAGGCCGGCCTGTATTGGGTTTCGGTGTCCGACCATTTCTACGCCAACCCCCTCACCAGCCCGGAGATGCGGGAGATTCCCTGCTTCGAGGGCGTGTCCACCATGGCCGCCGTAGCCGCCACCACCAGGAACGTGCGGGTGGGAAGCATGATGTACTGCTCTCTGTTCCGCAATCCCGGCCTGTTGGCCAAGGCGGCGGCCACCATCGACCATATCTCCGGGGGACGGGTGGAACTGGGGATGGGCGCCGGGTGGTTCGAGGAGGAATTCCTCGAATTCGGCTATGGCTTCCCGCCCATGAAAGAACGGATGGACATGCTGGAGGAGGGGATGCAGATCGTGCGCTCCCTGCTCCGTGACCCGGTCACCAACTTCAAGGGGAAATACTACCAGTTGGAGGGCGCGGTCTGTTCTCCCAAGCCGGTCAACCCCAACCTGCGCATCTGGATCGGGGGGCGGAGCCCCAAGCGCACCCCCCGCCTCGCGGCGCGCCATGCGGACGGGTTCAACGTGCCCTACCTGGACCCGGATAATTATAAAACCCGTCTGGAAGAGCTGGACCGCGCCTGCGAAACCGAAGGGCGGGACCCCAAGACCCTGGAACGTTCCATCAACGTCCACTTCCTGATGGGCTGCGACGAGGCCGCGGCGCAGTGGGGCCGCGAGCGCTACGACGCCATGCCCGATACCCACCGCGAGGGGGGTCTGCTGGGAACCAAGCAGGAAGCCATCGACATCCTGGGGAGCTACGAGAAGGTGGGCGCCGAGGGACTCAACATCGCCTTCCGGCCCCCGGTGGATTGGGATTCCTACCGCATGTACCTGGAGGAAGTGGCCCCGCTGTTTAAATAGTCGTCCCAAGTAGGCTGGAAACAGGCTTCCGGCAAATCGCACATGCCGGCCGGCCGCCCCGGATCCAGCGGCCCTTCTCTGCAAGAGGCGGGTCGGCCACCGCCCGATTCCAATGCGCGCTTCCATAGTCCGGGAGGATGGTTTGGCTCCGCCGTGGCCAGCGGGGGCTGTACCGCTGTTGTTGGGGCGGATCGGGAAATCACTGGGCACGGCGCGAATATCCTCTCTCGCACCAATAATAAATAAGGGCGAATGACCGGCATGGTGTGGATTCCACTTCCAAAATCGTGGTATCGCAGGCTCAGCGATTCGTTTTTTCCGTATGGATGGCCCCCACTGGGAAATGTCGGTGGATCCTAATTTCGACAAGGAGCGGAACCAATGGCCACTATAAAAATGATCTCGGAGAAGGAGGCGACCGGGAGAGTCAAGCAGATCTACGCCGAAATCATGGAGACGTACGATTTTGATTTCTCGCCCAACATGTTCAAGGCCATGGCCCACAGGCCTGTGTTTCTGGAAGCGCAATGGAAAAAGATCTCTGCCGTCATGCGCGAGAGCGCAAACTGGACCCGATGACCCGGGAGGTGATCGCAGTGGCGGTATCAGCGGTGTTGGGATGCGACTACTGAATCTCCGTTCACACTTCCGCGGCGCGGAAACTTGGCTTGGACGATGAAGGGATTCTTGAACTGATGACCGTGGTCGACCTCTTCAGCGGGCTCAATTACTTCAATCAGGGTCTCCATGTGGAACTCGACGAGAAACCGTGGTTCGGATGAGGGTGAAACTTCGAATGCCGTCGGCATTCTTTTTAATGGAGACGAGGAGGATGGGGATTTGGATTAATTCTAATAATTATTTTTCCCTATCTTTCTGTTCTCACTGGCCTTCTAAAATCTGAACCCCGTGCGGGCTTGTTCCGAACCCCCCACTGCCCGAAACCGCTAATCATCACGGGATCACCCTCGGTGAGGTGATCCTTGAGGATCGGTAGGATTTGCTAAACCTGGGTGCTTGCCTCCTCGTGGGAGATTCCCATTGAATATGTCATCCTGAACGCAGTGAAGGATCTTCCGCGCCAATTCTCAAGATGCTTCACTCCGTCCGGCCTGACATCGTACTTTTTTCCCAGGAGAATCCCAACCAGACACTACCCGGCTGCGCTCCCGGTTTGCCCGGGGTCCCTCCCTGGATGGACCGTCCGCGTTCAAGCCCAAGCCGGAGAAAAAGCGCTAATCCCCCTTACATGGAATCCATCAGGGCTTCCAGCATGACGGTCACGGGGGGCTCCTTTCCGGTCCAAAACCGGAAGGCGGCCACGCCCTGGTAGAGCAGCATTCCGATGCCGTTGGCGTAGGGCAGCCCCAGTCTGCCCGCCTCTTTCAGCAGGGGGGTTTCCAGTGGATGATAGATGATGTCCACCACCGCCTCGCTCACCCCGATCCGCTCCAGTTCCACAGGAATCGCCTCATCGCCCATTCCCACCGGGGTTGCCTGCACCAGCAGGTGCGGCTCGAGCCCGGCCACGGAATTCAGCCCGACACACTCGATGCGGGAATTGGGGAAGCTCTTGCCGAATTCCATGGCCAGGACTTGGGCCCTTTCCACGGTGCGGTTGGCGATGATGAGCCGTTCCACGTCCGACGCCAGCAGGGAAAAGGCGATGGCCCGGCCCGCGCCGCCCGCCCCAAGCAGCAGCACCGTTTTGCCGCTGGGATGAATGCCCAGGTCGTGTTCCAGGGCCAGCAGAAAGCCGGTGCCGTCCGTATTGGTGCCATGGAGTTTGCCGTCCTCGCAACGCACGGTATTGACGGCGCCCACGGCGCGCGCCTCGGGGGTGATATCGGTCAACAGGGGCAGGATGGCCGATTTGTGGGGGACGGTCAGATTGAACCCGGCCACCCCCGCCGCGGCAAGCCCCGAGATGGCGGTCTCGATTTGCTCCGGGGCCACCGGAAATGCCACGTATACCGAATCAAGCCCCAAGGCCCGGAAAGCGGCGTTGTGCATGGCCGGGGAGAGGGAATGCGCGACCGGTTGGCCCAACAACCCATAGACCCTGGTGCCGCCATGAATGGGATGGTGGGCGGTCATTCTTCTTCCTCGAATTTGTTTTCGAACAACTGGCTGATCTCCATCAGCGCCACCTCCTCGTCGCTCCCATCCACGGTCAGGGTCACCCGGGAATCCACGGTGCCCGACAGCATCAGCACCTCCATGATGCTTTTGGCGTCGGCGGCTTCCCCATCCTTCTCCAGGCTGATGGTGGAGGTGAATTGGTTGGAAAGCTGCACCAGCTTGGCCGCGGCGCGGGCGTGCAATCCCAGCTTGTTGGAAATGACGATTCTAGCGCTTTTCATGGATGAATTCGATCGCTCCAGGCATTCGGCAAATGCGCCAGGACGCTCCCGGTGAGGAATATCCGGGGTTTCACCAGTGCTTAATGGCAGAACTTCGCGTCAGAATTTATTGAGCTATCTTCTTGTTATTCAACATAAATATTAATGCTTATTCCATTTGTACAGCAATATTGGTTGGAAATGGAAGCTGAAATGAGGCGTCTTTCACCGTTCAATCCGCGAAATCAGTGGATTAGGCAGTTCGAGGTCGTGACAACGAAACCCCACCCCTCGCCGCTTCGCGCCGTTTCCCCTCCCCGTACACGTGGAGGGGAAATTGCCCTTTCCGTTTACGGGAAAATCATGGAAAGCAGCTTCCCTCCCCGTGTACGGGGAGGGATCGAGGGAGGGGTTGCCCCGTGATCTCCGCTCTCCCGGATAATTTTTTGAAATCATTTGCCATATGCCTTTTGCAACTGAGCTAATGGATTAGGCCTATAAATATTTCCAGCTTTAATTACGGGAACTTCCGGCGCGAAGTACTAGCGGCCCGGGCTTGGAATTCCTTCCTCAGCGCAGCGCCGACTGCAACGCTTCCGCTTTGATCGTGGCCTCCCAGGTGAATTCGGGAAGTTCCCGCCCGAAATGCCCGTAGGCGGACGTTTTCCTGTAAATGGGGCGCAGCAGGTCGAGGGCTTTGATGATTTCCGCCGGTTTGAGGGAAAAAACCTCCCGCACCACGGTGCTGATCCGCTCCTCGTCCACGGTGCCGGTGCCGAAAGTGTCCACCATCACCGATACCGGATCGGGATATCCGATGGCATAGGCCAGTTGTACCTCACAGCGCTTGGCCAGCCCGGCGGCCACGATGTTCTTGGCCACGTGACGGGCCATATAAGCCGCGGAACGGTCCACCTTGGACGGATCCTTCCCGGAAAACGCGCCCCCTCCATGACGGCCCATCCCGCCGTAGGTATCCACCACGATCTTGCGGCCGGTCAGGCCCGCATCGCCCTGAGGCCCGCCGACCACGAACCGGCCGGTGGGATTGATCAGGTAGCGGGTCGAGTCGTGAAGAAATTCGGAAGGCACCACCGGTTTGACGACTTTTTCAATGATATCCTTCTCCAACTCCTTCATGTCCACATGGTCCAAATGCTGGGTGGAGATCACCACGGTATCCACGGCCATGGGGATATTGTCCTGATACTTGATGGACACCTGGGATTTCCCGTCCGGGCCGAGGTAGTCGATCTCGCCGGAACGCCGCACCACGGAGAGCCGTTCCACCAACCGGTGCGACAGGTAGATGGGCATGGGCATCAGGGTCTGGGTCTCGTCGCAGGCATATCCGAACATCAGGCCCTGGTCTCCGGCCCCCTGCTCTCCATACTGGGAGCTATCCTTGTTCACACCCTGGGCGATATCCGGGGATTGCTTCCCCAGGGCGATCATCACCGCGCAGGTCTTGTAGTCAAATCCAAGCTTGCCATCCACATATCCGATGTCCTTCACCGTGCTCCGCACCAAATCCTGGAAGTCCACCTGGGCGTTGGAGGTGATCTCGCCGGCCACCACGATCAGGCCTGTGGTGGTGAGGGTTTCACAGGCCACCCTGCTATGGGGATCCTGCTCCAGCATGGCGTCCAGGATGGTATCGGATATCTGGTCGCACATCTTGTCCGGGTGACCCTCCGTAACGCTTTCGGAGGTGAAGACCATTTCTTTCATCAAATTGCTCCGTTCTTATGATTGACACTGGACCGTGCGGTTTGGTTCCATGCGGGTAACTTCAGGCGTTGGAACCTCCCGTTCCACTTTCCGCCGTAAGGATTGATGCGGGATTGATGCGGGATCGCATTCCTGCCAGCGCCCCCTCGTGGGGCGGCAGGATAAACACGGAATACGCCCCAGGGCTGTTGGTGCGATTCATGGGTAAAAACGCGGATCGGTTGCGCTAAAAGGAACAAATCTATCATATATGCTGGAATTATCACGGATTTTTTCTTCAATTCAGGGAAGGTGTGTGTTGAAATCGCCAAAAGTGTTTGAATTTCACCTCAAACCTTGCTGGAAATTATTCGTTACTAGAGCAGAGCCATTGACCTTCATTTTCAGCTTAAGATCGTGATATCAGTTGTTTATGCAATAAGGCATTGACTTTGCAGGTTAAAACCGGTGAGAATGCTTAAGAAATACAAGCATAATATTAAATTTTTTCATAGCCCCCGCGATCCTGATGAACCGGGGTAAAACCCGGCCGGATGCGGGTATGGAGCGGGTTTAACAAACCAGCGAGGAAACGATGAATTTCAAATGGTTGCGAAGTGTTTTGCTACTGGCCCTGATTGGCCTGATCGGAGTGGTATTTGTATCTCCGGCGGCATTTGGGCAGAACAACGAGATTGTCGCCAGCCTGCAACGGGTTTCGGGCCAGGTGTTCGTGGTACAGGCCATCACCAAAGCCAGGGTACAGGGGAGGAACGGTCTCCTGCTCCGTGCCGGCGATGAGATAATTACCGAGGCGAATTCCCGGGCCAGCATCAAATTCCGCACGGGCTCGGAGGTGCGGCTGTTTCCGAATACCAATTTTGTGGTGGAAGCCAAGGAAGAGAAAGGCAAGGGCCGGTTTTTCAAGTTCAACCTTGCCGTGAAAATCGGCTCCATCTGGGGTAATTTCGTGAAGCGGCGTCAGGTGGCCAATATCACCACCCCTACCGCGACCATCGGAATCAAGGGAACCACCCTGCGCATCGTGGACCGCAATGGCAAGGCCCGTGTCGCTTTGACCGAGGGCTTGATCGACGTGAGCAACGATCGGGAAAAGGTGGAATTGCGGCCCGGCAAGCGGATCACCGATTTCGCGCGCAACGAGTCCATCCGCGACAAGATCGTGGATATTCCCCTCCGGCTGGACCTGAAGTCCGAAAAGCGGAACCTGAAATTCCCCAACAAGCGGGCCGAAGAGGTTTTCGTGACCGTGCAGTTGATCAACATCAAATCCGGGAATCCGGTGCGGCGCTCCGGCGATCTGTATCTGCGCAGCAGTTACGACAAGATCGAATATCCCAGCCGGCCCAGCCTGGATGAGCGCGGCTTTGCCCGTATTCCGCTGAAGTTCATGGCCCCCGAGGCGGCGGATGCCAAGTTCAACGGCACCATCTTCGTCTGGGCCGTGATGGACCAGGAAGACGCGGACGATACGTCCGAGGGCCGTTTGCTGTTCACCATCCCCGTTCCGGCGGGCGGATCGAAGATCCGGGTGGATTCCCGCTCCGGCGAGGCCAAGAAGGTGCAGTAAGGATCCAGGGGGCATCCGGCCTTCCGTGCGGGGGCCGGGAAGTTTCCCGAAAGCGATCAACCCGCCGTTCTCCCTGGAGAGCGGCGGGTTTTTTTGTGGGACGACGCTCTCATGGGGGGCGATTCGGGCCAGGGATGGGGGTGGATCAGGCCTCGGTGGTTTCCGTGGGCGGGGAACCGGATGGAGGGGAATCCAGCGGGGCATGTGCCTCCGGTGGCCGGTTCCGCAGCGTCAATTCGGGGCGGGGCTTGCTGGTTTTCCGGAAGGAGCGCTTCATCCCGGACAATTCCCTGGTCAGTTCCCGGTACCGCGATAATTCGGCTTCCTCTTGCGGCGTTCCGGTGAGCGTACGCAATTTCCGGAACAACTGCTCCTTCAATTCCTCCTTGATGGAAACCAACTCGCTTTCCAGTTGCCGGCCAAAATCCGCGGTGTCGGTCACCGCTGTCAGGTGCACGGGTTCCTCCACCAGCAACGCCCGAATGACGGGCGCGAGTTCGGGGTACCACTCCATCAGTTCTTCCACGGACACCTGTACGAATTCCCCGTCACTGAAACCCAGCATCCGTTCCAGCAGGGAGCGCAGGGCCGGCTCGGTGAACTCCTCCGGGCGCAGCATGCTCCGGGCATGGGTCAGCAACCCGCGCTCCTGCAACAGCAGGCGCAGCACCCGCCGCTGGTGGCGTCCCGCGCGCAGGGCCATCGATTGCGTGGGTATCGCCGCCTGGGATGCCCCACCGGGTTTCCCGGGGGCCGTGGAGGAGGAAACTTTCCGCGGCTGCCCCTTTCGTCCCGCCATTTTCCCCGCAATTTTAACGGTGGCCAGCACGGTATCGGAGCGCACCCCGATCAGGTCCGCGATGAAGCGCACCGTCAAATCCCGGGCGGCCGGTTTGCGCACCTGGGACAGGATGGGCGCCAGCGCTTCCAGGGCCTTTTCCCGTCCCTGCACGGTGCGCCCGTTGCGCTCCAGCAGTTGGAAGACCAGGAACTCCAGCAGGGGTTCGGCCCGCTCCAACAGCGCGCCGAAGGCGTCGTTTCCCTCCCGGATCAGAAAGTCGTCCGGGTCCATTCCGCCGGGAAGCAGGCAGACTCTGGCCTCGACCCCCTGGTTGAGGAAGAGGGGCGCGCTGCGCAGGGCGGCCTTGATGCCGGCCTCGTCCCCGTCGAAGAGCAGCACGGCCTTGGAGACATGGCGCTCCAGGGTTTTGAGGTGTTCCTCGGTAAGGGAAGTGCCGCAGGTGGCCACGGCTTCCTGGAACCCATGCTGGTGGAGCCGCATTACGTCCAGATACCCTTCCACCAACAGCACCCGTCCCGATTCCCGCAGAGAGGACAGCCCCTGGGATAGCCCGTAAAGCACCTTGCCCTTGCGGTAATGGCGGGTTTCCGGGGTGTTGATGTACTTGGGCTCGTCGAGGGGGTCGATCACCCGCCCGCCAAAGGCGATGGGGCGCCCCCGTTGGTTGGCGATGGGAAACACCACCCGCTTGCGCAGCATGTCGAAGGGCCGGCCGGATTTTCCCTGGCGCACGAGCCCGCTGGCCAGCAGGTCCTCCTGGGAAAATCCCATTGCGCGGCCATGGTCGGTAAAGCCCTGCCATCCATCCAGCGCGAAGCCGAGCCCAAAGGCGCGCCAATCGGCTTCATCGAAATTCCGTTCCGTCAGGTACTGGCGGGCGGCCTCCCCTTCGGGGCGGTTGCAGAGCAGATCGGCAAAATAGTCCCGGGCGGCCGAGAGGACCTCCAGGGATCGCCCGCCCTCCTCCCTGGTCCCGGAATTGGGGAGGGGAATCCCATAGCGTTCGGCCAGGGCGGTCACCGCCTCGGGAAAGGACAGATTGTCGGACGCCATCAGGAAGTCGATCACGCTGCCCCCCGCATCGCAGCCGAAACAATGGTAGGTGCGCCAGGCAGGGCTGACACGGAAGGAGGGGGTTTTTTCCCCGTGAAAGGGGCACAACCCGAGGAAGTCGGAACCGCTGGAGGCGAGGCGCACCCGGTCGCCGATCACTTCGACGATATCCGCCCGTTCCTTGACCGTTGAGATGACATCACGAGGGAACGCCATGGAGTTCCATCTCCTTACCATTCCCTCCGTTCTCCGGGGCGGATGCCCTGGCAGACGCGGGGGGCGGCACATCCTGTGCTCACCGATCCGGGGACCGGGTGATTGTCTGGCCTGATTGCGCGCGGATGCTCCGCACACGATTAACTACTTTTTCAGATCGGGGAAGTTTCCGCAATGGGGTGCGAGGCAGGGAAAACCGGGAAGCGAGGGAGAGCGCCGGCGCAAAGCCCCATACCCTGCTGAATTACGGCAATGCTGATTTACGGCAATGCTGATTTACGGCGATGCCGATTTAAAGCGATGCCGATTTATACTTAGCGTCATAAAAACATGCGTATCGCCCTTCGAGACGCCTTGCTCCGCAAGGCTCCTCAGGGAGGCGGTTAAACTGGGAACTGAAACCCGCGTCCCTGAGGAGGGCTCCATGGGAGCCCGTCTCGAAGGGCGCGATCAATATCCGGAATCATAAGAATCGTCAATTGAATGCGCAATTATATAAGTCGCAGTGTTTAAAGCGATGCAAAATTACGGCGTATCGATAAAAACGGATTTTCCACTGCGGTTGTAGCTCATCACTTCGGCCACGGTTCTTTCCACCTGCCCCTGGATGCCCGGGAAAACAAGCTGGTACGGCACCTTTTCCCCGGAGGGAATGCGCAGATTCTGGTCCTTGCGGCCATTGAGAAATCCGTAATAAGCCTGGATGGCGGAAATTTCCCAGTGGGTGAGTTGAGAATCCTCCAACAAGTTTCCCGCATACACCGCTACCCGCCCCAGGGGCTTTTTTTGTTCCCTGTCGGCATAGGCGGTGCCCCGGATGCGGATCCAGCCCAACTGGTCTTCATCCGGAAACAGGTTCTCCACCATTCCGCTGACGACAAATAACCGCTTGCCGCTGGGGCGGTTGGTCACGTATCTTCCCTCCAGGGAATCCTCCATGGAAAGATTGTGGGTCTGCCCGAATTGAATGGAGTATCGTTCCCCCCTGCCGGGATTTACGGCCAGCCAATATCCCCACACCCCGGCCCCCAACAAGATGAGCACGGAAGCGGCCACCAGCCCCATCAGCACTCTTTTTTCGGTGAGAACAGAGGGTTCCTGTCCCGGAACCACATCTCTCTCCTCGTGAACGTCGACTTTGGATTTTTCCTCTTGGGCCGTCGGTACCGGGGGCGCCGCATCGGATTGCGCCTGGAGCTCCTCCTCATCAGGAAGTGGCGGCAGATCGTGATCGTCGTGCGTTTCCCCGTCTGCCATGGTCCCTCCTTGATATTGATTCGGATTGAGGAAAAAGCGCGATTTCTGCGTTTCCGGAATCGCCCCCCTGGAAACGCGGTCTTCCTCCCCTTTCTCATCCTCAATGGCTACGGATTCGAGATACGCCTGGTCCGCATCCGGAATGGGAGACTCAGTTTCGAAATCATTTCCGTGCAAGGCCCCCAATTCCGCTTCCGAGGGCAGGGGGGGGAGGTCGTCGTCCATTTCCGGGGAAGCGTCCGGCAGGGATCCTTGCGGCCGGATATCATCGAACATGGTATCCATCTGCTGTTCGTTGGGCAAGGGCATCTCCGGGGGGGCGGACGGTTTGGCCGAGGGCGGCTGCGCCTGCACCTCCAGCGGCGCTCCGGGGGCGGGCACACCCTGCGCGGGAGGGGAAAATACATGGCCGCACTGGGTGCATTTCATCTTGATGCCGGGCCGCTGGAGCGATTCCGCAGGCAATTTATAGCGGGATTCGCACGACGGACACTCCACCACCGAGTCCACGGTAGCTTCCGTGGCTGCCATGGTTGCCATGGTCTCCGTGCCTGCCGGTCCCGTGGAGGCTCCCGCCGGAACTGGGGGGGGAGGGATCACACCGGAGACCGCCTCTTCCTCCTCCGTGGGGTCGATGTAGATCGGCGTCCCGCAATTCTTGCAGCGGACAAACGTTTTCCGCTTGGGAATCCTTTCCAGGTTCAAGCGGTACTTGGTGTTGCACGAGTGGCATTGGATCAGCATGATTCCTTAGCCCTGGGTTTCCCGCCCCGCAGGCCGGGGTTGACCGGCGTTTCAGCGTATGGTTCGAAAACTCTTGCAAGTCAATATTGCAATGCAAATGCAGAACCGTCGGACATGATATCCTGTCGTCCCTAACCATTTGATTTAATGGGGGACTGCAAAAAAAGTCAATGAGATTGTTCCCTGGCGTACTCCCTGCATTATCGGGGTTATCGGAATTATCAGGATTGACATGGAAGAATCGCCCGGATCCGTGACCCAGGCTTAGGATACGACACATCAAGGGCGGTCGGCATCGATCAAGGGAATGATCATGAACAGGAATCGCAGAATCCGGGCCTATCTGCTCGCTGGGACCTTGGCGGCGATGGCCTTCTTTCCTCCCGCCCTGGTTTCCCAGGAAGTACGGGAGGGAGAACAGGACGCCGCTCCCGCCGGGACCACGATGGAAATGAAGGATTCCCAGGGCGGACAGGAACGCTCCATGGCCGCGCAACCCGGCAGCGAAAGGCGCGTGCTGGATCACATCGCTTCCCCTTTCCCCAAGCCGCCTCCTCCGTCCACCCGCGTCCGCGTGGCTGTGATGGACTCTTCGCCAAAAATGGTTCGCGCGGGCCGTGTGGCCGTGCTGCTGACCCGGTTCCGCAAGCGCGACCTGGAAGCCACCATCGGAATGAAAATCGACCTGGTCAACGTGTCCAGTATCTTCGACAAACCGGTACGGAAAAATATCGTCACCTACCGCCCTGGATACATGCGCGCCGCGCTGCTCATCGCCAAGGCCATCCCTGGCGAGCAGTCCATCGCTCCGCTGCGGCCGGAAATCCGCAAGAAGGATGGCGTGGATATCGAAATATTGCTGGGTGATAATACCCGGTGAGAGGTCTCGCCCGGATCCATCGCCCCATCACGAATAACCGTATCACCATGAACAGAACCGAAAAAATGGCCATTTATCGAATTGGATTGATACCTCTGCTGCTGGCGACGGTCCTGACCGCCTTCCTGGGGTCCGCCCATTCCGCCCCCCGCTTTACGGACAAGGACACCGCGCTGGAACTGGCGCAGGTGCTGGACAAGGGGGTGTTCCGGGGCAGCATGATCATCTCGACCTTCGTGCATTCCCCCGCCACCGGCGACTACCAGGTCAAGGTGGTGCTGGACAACGGCGCCGAGTTGAACTGGACCATGCGGCAAATCCGCCAGTGGAGCCACGACCACTCCCTCACCCTGAGCAAGAACCGGGTGCTGGTCTTCCCCAAGGTGGATACCAACGAATACGGAGTGCTCGACAAAATCGCATTCACCAAACAGGCTCTGCGCTCCCGTGTGTTCGCAAAGCGCTACAAGGACCCGGACGTCCTGACCGGCCAGGTGATCCATTACGGAATTCACGCCTTCAATCTGGTGGAGGTATTGAACCTGGCTCCCAGCCGCGATTTCCGGGGAGACGAGTACCGTTATGCCTTCGATCTGGAAAACGGCCAGCGGATCCTGCTGACCTACCTGGATGCGTGGGAAACGCTGAGAAACCAGGACCTGCAGTCCGACGACAGCGGGCAACCGGTGATGCGGACGCCCTACCGGCTGCGCTCCATCGCTTCCACGCCCCTGCGGCGCAACGTCGCCAACGGGACGGGGCGGTTCTCCATTTCCATGACCTTCGACAGGCCGGTGCTGCTGAAACCGGAGCACTTTCCCTACCGCCTCTACGAAGGCCGGCCCGGCAAAGGCAAAAAGGCGCTGGACAACAATTTCGTTTTGGAGGTGACTTCCCCCAACTCCATTTTACCAGCCCCGGTCAAAACCCTGGATTCCGCGGAATTCCTGTACAAACTCAAGGCGGTCTCCGATGACCGGAATCAAAACCGGGTGCTCCTGCAGGCCATGATCGCCCCGGAAGTGCTCACGACGCCTCCCGAAGTGGAAGTCAATGGGAATACCGTGAGCGTGATCTTCACCAAGGTGGAAGATCAGTCCGTGTTCGACCGAAAAGCCCTGCGGAATGCGGAATTGCGGCGCAGGCAGGAAAAAATACTGGCACCCATCCTCACCAAGGAGGAGGTGGAGCGGCGCAAGCTGTACCGCCAGCACATGGAAACCGGCGTGGGACAACTGGACAAGGCCCGGGCCCAAGGCAATATTCGGGAACGTTTCGAGATCCTCCAGGCCGCCATGGCGAACTTCCAGGAAGCCGCGCTCCATGCTTCCAGCGACCCGGAACTGGAAGAGGCGCTCCGCCAGCGCAACGACCTGACCTACCGGGTTCCGCAGATGCTGATCGACCACGTGCATCGAGGGCTGGAATCCGGCGGGGTTTCGGATCAATCCAGTGTTTTGAGCCTGCTCAAGGCTGCCAAAACCCTGACCCGGGACGCCAAGGTCATCAAGGCCCTCGAGGATACCGAACGCAAGCTCGGTGGCGGATAGGCGGCGAATAGTTGGCGCCGAATTCCTCCGGCATTATTATTCGCGGGCGGCGTCCAGCCGCCCGCACAGCATTTCCGCGGCATTTCCGCACTACTCACACCTTCCATTCAAGCTCCCCTGAGGTCCCCTCCGCCCTCTTTCCCCGGATGTGGTGCATGGCCGGGCGAAATTCTTCCTTGAATTAAAAATT
>CAZOXD010000049.1:20312-25255 GCA_964583525.1 uncultured Pseudomonadota bacterium | reverse complement strand
GGCCGCCTTTCTGCCTTGCAGACTGCTAGGCGGAAAGATCCAGGAAAAATCCGGCAGCCGGGCATCGGTTGTTTACATCAGGGCGGCAGACAGACAAAATAATCCGGGAACCCTCGTTCCTGCAATATGAATTCCACACCCGGCCGTGACCGGAAATACAGGATATAGAGAGATGGGCATTCTTTCGCGTTTCATCACAGTCATACGCTCCAACATGAACGCTCTGCTCAATCGGGCGGAGGATCCCACCAAAATGATCGAACAGACCCTGATCGATCTGGAAACGGCGTATCAAAAAGCCAAAGAACATGTCGCTCGCTCCGTGGCGGACGAAAAACGCCTGGAAAAATCGCTGATGGATCATCGGCGCGAGGCCAAAAAGTGGGAGGAGCGGGCCGTTCTGGCGATTGAAAAAGAAGATGACAATCTTGCCAAGGAGGCGCTGCTCCGGAAGAACGAGCATATGCGCCTGGGCACCCAGTTCGAAACCGAATTGGGCGCCCACTCGGCCAATGTGGATAAACTCAAGGACAGCCTCAAGGAGCTGGAAAGCAAAATCGGGGATATCCGGCGCAAAAAGAACCTGCTGGTATCCAAGCAGAGACGGGCCGAAGCCCAGGATAAGATTTATCAGACTATCGACGGAATCAATTCCACCGGAGCTTTGGGAACCATCGAGCGCATGGAAAACAAGATCGACGAGATGTCGGCCATGGCCGATGCCCGCCAGGAACTGGCCGAGGAATTCTCCGGGGATTCCCTGGAAAAGCGCTTCGAGAAACTGGGAATCGCGGACTCGGATGTGGACAATGAATTGCTGGAAATGAAAAAGAAGCTGCAAATTGAAAACAAGGGGGGGAACTGACGGCCTGTATTGCGGGAACAACCCGCACCGGATTTCAGAAGAGGATTATTCGGATATCGTAAAACGCGTGACTGTAAGCGGCGATGGAAAATCCCCGCATGTAATACAAGGCGGTGAAAAGCAACCCGGCGATGAACCGGAACATGAATCCGGCGAATTGAAAGGAATCGCCCAAGGGCCCGATGTAGTGGGCCGCTGAAAACAGCAGAGAAGCCAGCACGACGGAAAGCACCCCAGCCATTTGACCGGGCAAAAACCTCCGCGTTATCGCAAGCAACCCCCCCAGCAGCAGCACCCGGAAGATGAATTCCTCGAAGAGCCCCGCTCCGATTGAGAGCGCCAAGCCCTGGAGCACGCCTTCCTGCATGGGAAGGGCGGCGGTCAGTGTCAACCGGCTGAGGATGGAAGAGGGGATCGCCGAAAATATGAATTCCAGGATCACGTTGATCGCCAACCCCAGTCCCAGGGAATACAGCAGCGCCTCAAGCCCCATCAGGGCCAGGTATCTGCCCCGCAGGGAGATTCCCTCCCGTTTCACAACGGGAATGGAGAGGATTAGAATCAGGATCATCACCAGGGTGGCGTGGGTCGCCCGCACATCGAGCGCCCCCAGCAACATCCTCAGCCAGACATCCCCCGCATTGCGCACCTGCCCTGAAATGCCCCCGCCACTGAAGGTGAGCAGCATCTCGTAGGATATAAGCAGCGGAATGGAAGTAATCGCCGCAT
This sequence comes from uncultured Pseudomonadota bacterium, assembly GCA_964583525.1. Taxonomy (GTDB): domain Bacteria; phylum SAR324; class SAR324; order SAR324; family JACQKK01; genus CAZOXD01. Next base: position 23,661 of record CAZOXD010000049.1, on the reverse strand, counting down.
AGTAAGCGCTACGGGTATTTTCCAGGTAAGGGGACATGGATCCGTGGTTCGAAGATTCGGGAGTTCACCGCTTCGCTTCCGCGGCTTTCCGGCATGTCGGCTCCCGGGAAATTGAGGTATCCTGGATGGTTGCAATCGCATCCCACAGGTAGAATCCGGATAGACAGGACACCGCGCCCACCGGGTTAATGCAAACGGTCAGCCATGCTGAGAATCGTAGGTGGAAGTTTGGGAGGGAGGCGCTTGGCCGCTCCTCCCGGAATGAGCACGCGTCCCACATCCGAAAAGGTTCGGGAGGGAATTTTCAATTCGCTCAATTCCATGATGGAACTTTCCGGGATTCATGTTCTGGACCTCTTCGCCGGGTCGGGAGCGATGGGAATCGAAGCCCTCAGCCGGGGCGCCGCCACCGTAACCTTCGTGGAAGGGCATGGCAGGACGGCCGGGGTCATCCGCTCCAATATCACCAAGCTGGGGCTTTCCAGGGAGCAAGCCCGGGTCGTGCAATCCCGGGTGGAATCCTGGTTGGCGCGGGCCGTCCCGGCGCCGGGCGGTATGGATGGCGCGGGGCTGGCCTTGATCGATCCTCCCTATGAATATGCCAGCTATGGGGATTGCCTGGCAGCCCTGGCCACCACCGGGCACCTGGCTCCCGAAGGAATCATCGTGTTGGAAACGGGCCGTGATCCCGGCCGTGATCCCGGCAGTGGGGTCCTGGAAATCCTGGAACATCCTCCCGGTCTTGAACCCTTGCGGACAAAACGATATGGTGACACTCTGATCCGCTACTACAGAAAGCCGGCTGAATGAAGATAGGCCTGCTGCGCGGTCTTTCCCGGTGCTTCCCCTTCCCCCATCCCTGGATCGTAAGCCGCCATGATGCGAACAGTCGTTTTGGCCCTGTTATTGGCGATCCCGATCTATTTCGGTCCGTATGCGGCGCCTGCGGTAAAAGCGGAGGGTATCGGGGCGTTTTTCACCCGGGTCAACACCTACGTTTTCGCCAAGGGGCCCAAGAAAGGATCGGCCACTTTGGTGCGGGCGCGCTCCAGCTTTACCGTTCTGGACCTGGTACGGGGAAAAGGCGATGAAGTGTGGTACCTGATCGTTTATCCAGCCAAGTCCGTTCGGATAAAGGACCTGGGCTGGACCCCGATGGCCCCTCATGAATTGGTGGGTGGCAACCAGGAATCGGTTTTGGTGTATTCCCGGATTCCGGAAAATGGAAAAACCCGGTTTTCCGTGTCCAGGGTGCCCATATCCGGACTGAAACTGCTCAATGAAAGCCAATCCAGCAAATCGTACCCTCAATTGGATTGGCAAAAGGTGGAGTACCGCCTGCGGCGCCCCCTGCGGGCCTGGGTGCTCGGGAAGACCGGGATTTATCGGGTGGGAAAAGGAGAAAGCTTTCTCTCCCGCGGGTACGGGGAGATGGTGGCGGGCAATCTGAAAAAAGCGGCCCGGCAACGGCTGCTATCCGGGATTGTACGGATCGGGGATACCTCGAAGATGGTGACCTGGGCGCTTGGGGATCCCCTCCATGAACAAAACGAAACGGTGGCCGCTACCAAACGAACCACTTGGCAATATCCGGAACTGACCGTGGTTTTCGAAAACGACGTGGTCAAGTCCTTCGAATAGGGAGTGCGCCTGGCTTTCCTCAGTTACACGTTCCGCAGCCCCAACCGAATTTCATGAAAGGAAGAAACCCGACATGTCCGCGGAAAACGACCGATTTCTCGAATTGATATCCAACGGGAACACCCTCGACGCCTTGAACCACCTCGCCGCCTCGGCCGGGGGGAGTGGTTCCAGGCGGCTCTCCCTAAACTATGCCATATTCGGCCCCGTGAGCGAGGACAATCTTGCCCGCATCCGGGAGGAAGAAACGAGGCTTTTGCAGATCGTGGATAGTCTCGCAGGCCGTGAAAAGGCTGAGACACTCTACAATCTCGGGTGCTTCGCCCTGGTACAGGACGACATCCTGGGCGCAAGGTTGCGGTTTTCCGAAGCCGTCAAGCAGGAGCCGGAAAACATCATGGCCCGGCACAACCTGGCGTGTGCACACGAATTGCTCGCGGAAACCAGTGAAACGCGTGCGCAATACGAAAAAATCCTCGCCCAGAACCCAGAGAGTCTGCTGACCCGGATCAACCTGGCGCTACTGAATTTGCAGGAGGCGCAATACGAGGAAGCCCTGGCGGACCTGGAACGGATGTGGGCCGATCATCCGGGGAATATGGGGATAATGCTTTACCTGTGCCGGGGGCTTCTCCAGCGGGCCACACCCGATGATGTGGATCGGGCGCTTTCCCTGCTGGATGGGGAAAGCGAATCGGGATCCTATCCGGAATTGCTGGAATGCCGTGGCTACGCCCTGTCCCTGCGCGAAGATACGCAAGGGGCCGAGGCCATTTACACCAATCTGCTCGGGGTCGATCCCAACAACCAATTCGCGCTGATGGGGATGATCAAATCGGTTGGGCAGACCAAGGATTTCGAAACCTTGCAAGGGTATGTGGAGCGGTATCAATCCCTCAATCACACGGAAAAAATGGAGGAATTGCTCGCGGAGTTGAATTCGAGGGATTGAGCCCAATGATGGCACGGGAATTTCATGGAAATGTTGAATAGGAGATCTCCCTTCTCAACCTTTCAATGGAAAGGCCACACCCATGGAGCCGTCGCGCATAGACTCCATGAACAAACTGCTGATAGAGGTGAGCGGTCAACTGCAAAAGCACGGGTGGGCGCTGATCTGCACCGAAGTGCAGGAACTTCCCTATCAATTCACTCTCGGAGTCGAGCGCGCGTTTGGCCATCCGGAATTGGAGGTGATCGGTCTTCCGCCCGATTTGGGGCAAGCCCTGTTGAGCAATCTGGTGAACCGGGTCAAATCCGGACAAATCCTCAAAGCGGGGGATTTTTATTCCGACCTGAAAAAAGGGTACGACTTTTTCCTGGTGGAAAATCCGGCCGATCCCAATGGACCGCCGGTCACGGGGGGACGGCTGCGTTTAATCTGGCCCGATTCCCAGCACCGCTTTCCCTGGGATGCGGACTGCGACTCCCTCTGCTCGATGCAGTCCCTGCTCTTGGAAGAAGACGGATTAAACATCGATGGCCTGGAATCCATACTCACCTACACACCGCGGGTTTCGGACCCGAAGGCCTCCTGAGATTCCCCTGCCCTCCTTGTTGGAACGGAGACACCTCGTTCTTCCCCATTCCATTCCCCGGGACCCTGTCACCGGATGGACCCCCAATCGTCCCGGAATCCGTGGCGCCTGCTCCGGTCCGTGCAGAGTGATGATCCAAAGATGACGGCCACGGGAAACACCGAAAATAC
>CAZOXD010000049.1:0-20212 GCA_964583525.1 uncultured Pseudomonadota bacterium | reverse complement strand
CCGCGCCGGACTCTGTTTCATCCGGCGGCCCTGCCGCTCCGGAATCTCTGGCTCCCCATCACCTGCGGCTGTTCGCCCTGATCCTCGATTACCTGGTGCTGGTGCTGGTGTTCAAGCTGCTCGATCAGTTGATATTGGGAGAGCATTGGGACCTGCGCGGCGGATTCACCTCGGCCTGGACCTCAAGCAATTCATGGTACGCCTTGATCGGCCTGGCCGTAGTGTCGAAGGACATTATCAAAGGCCGCAGCATGGGAAAATGGGTGACGGGAATTGCCGTGGCCAACGCAGCCGAACCGGCCAGAGCTCCCCACTGGACACAGCTGATGGGCCGGAATTTCTTCCTGCTCCTCTTCCCGGTGGAGATCGTGCTGGTGTTCACCGACCGGTATTGCCGGCGGCTGGGGGATCGGCTGCTGGGAACGGTGGTGGTGGTGCCCGCCCGTATCCCGCCTCCGGGACGGCGGCTGCTGGCGCTGGCCAGCTTCTTTCTGCTGGGTATCCTGGTGGCCTTCCTCGTCACCGGGTGGAACCTGCGCCGTTCCGCCGCGTACCAGACGGCCCGGGCCGAGGCCGAGGCGCGGCCGGAGTTGATGGAGGCCGTAGGGGGGAGCATGCAAATCGGGTTTTCCCCGGAACTCGCACTGTCCATGGAACCGGGGAAGGAAGGCGCCACGGTGCTCCTGACGGCCGAAGGCAACCGGGCCGAGGCCAAGGTGGAAGTGAAGATGGTGCTGGAGGCGGATCCGCGCCGCTGGGTCGTGGAATCCTTCCGCATCCTCGATCCGGAGGAATCCGGGGGGAAGTGAGGTGATTCCTCAGCGGAGAAAGAAAAATTATCATAGTTGACAAATTTTCAATTTCTTGGAACATTCTTATTCCTTCACGATTATGAATCGTTTTAGGGTCGGTCAAGGATCCCGCAGTAGATCTTTCCAAGTTTTAAAATTCCACATATGATAATGAGAGCATAAATTTTTTCCGGCTCAACACAATTTGTAGAAAATATTTAGACCTTTGAATTATTATACCGAGGCCACATGTCTCAAGAATCATCCACTAAAGAAATTCCACTTAAATATGAAAAAGAAGATGGTTACAGACTTGCCCCAGTAAATGGGGTGTATGGGGGACCTTCGCCAAAAGGCGATGTAGTCGCACATTTTTTTCTTGATCACAACGCCCTTCCTGAATCCACGCATTTTGAATTTACTGAGGGGTCAGTGGCTGGTACAGGATCATTAAAAGAAATTTTCCCTGAAAATATTGGTATGACACGGAAAGTTCAGTTCGGGATTGTCCTAACAGCAAGTGAAGCAAGGTCAATTGGGCATTGGCTTTTGGATAAAGCAGAACAGGTGCTAGGCCCGGAAAGTGGAGGAGAAAATGACTGAGCCCATGCGTATAAGCAGAGGGTATACAGGAGTAGATTCAGCAGACACTGAAACTGCTGTATTTCCTGATGACAAACAAAAAACTTCTATTATCCGGGAAATAGAATGGGGCTTAACATATCCGGAAAGTTTTATTTATCAGGGTGCCCGATTTTGGCCCCCTGATGCTGCTATTAATATTACCAAGTATGAAGCCTATCCTAGAAAATTAAATGACCAAATGGAATTCGGATTTGGCACAACTGCAATTGCAAATGAAAATATCAATAAGGAAATAAATTTTGAATGGACAATATCGAATATTAATAAATTGGAATGGGAAAAAAGATTGAATAAAATAAATCTAACGCGAAATATTCTTGCGTATATTGCAATGTTGTTTTTTATTGCTATGGTTGTATTTCTCTCCCTTTCGTTCGCAAATATCTGGCACTGGGCTGTTTGGATTCCGGGGTCGGTGGGAGCCTTTGGTATTTTAGTATCGAATTCGATTCACATTGCGAAGCTAGACAAGATGATTGATGCTTATGGTAAATAAACCTGATACAAAAAGTGCGTTTAATTATTTGGCTAAAATAGCACCAACCGATGATGGATTTCGATTTAATCTTTCACTCGATATTATTGCCATAATAATTGCTTTATTTCTATCTTTTTACTTGACTGGCTTAAATTATATAAATGAAATTGCAAACCTGGAATTAAAAATTATCACTACTTGGGGAATCACTTTTATTACCGCTGTAATTTGCTATATTTGCGAAAGGTTATTTAAAGGGATTAAATACATATTCGATGATATCACTAAGTGATTGCGTTAGAATTGATGCCGAATATTGCTTAAAATTATATTTCTTTTTGAAATATCTTTGCGATTCCTATTTATAACAACCCCATACTCGCATTCCCAATTACAACCCCCCTTCCTCCCACCCCCTGGAATCCCCCCGTCCGTTGCGCTATATTCTCCCATTCATAGGGCTGTGATTCGCCCCTGCCGGGCAGGATTGCCGCTTGAACGCGAACCTCTTTTCCACGGACGGCCTCCGGGCCGCATCTTCCATGCCCACATTCTTCGCGGTCGACACGATGGCGGTGCTGTACCGCTCCCACTTCGCCATGATCCGCAATCCCCTCATCAATTCCAAGGGGATCAACGTGAGCGGATTGTTCGGCCTGACCAATTCCCTGATCGGAATCCTGGAGCGGGAGCAGCCCGACTATCTGGCGGTGGTGTCCGATACGCCCGAGCCCACCTTCCGTCACGACCGCTATCCCGCATACAAGGCCACCCGGGAGAAGATGCCCGATGAACTGGTGGAGCAACTGCCCTACATTCCCCGGCTGGTGGAAGCGCTGGACCTTCCCTACCTGATCCAGCCGGGATACGAGGCCGACGACATCATCGGCACCCTGGTGAAGCTCGCGGGAAAGAAGGGGCTGGAAAGCTACATGGTCACCGGGGACAAGGACTTCATGCAGTTGATCCAGCCCAATCCGAAGACCGTCATGTACGCCTCCCGGGGCGAGGAGGTGACCCTCACCGGGGTGGAGGGCGTGCGGGAGCGGTTCGGGTGCGCGCCGGAGCAGGTGATCGAGGTGTTGGCGCTGATGGGGGATTCCTCCGACAACGTACCCGGCGTCCCCGGCGTGGGAGCCAAGACCGCCACCAGACTGATCGAGCAGTTCGGTAATCTGGAGGGCATCTACCAGCATCTGGACGAGGTCAAGGGCAACAAAGTGCGGGAAAACCTGGCGGAATTCCGGGAGCAGGCCTTTCTATCCCGGGAACTGGTGACCATCAATACCGCCGTGCCCCTGGAAGTGTCCCTGGAGCAGCTTACCCTGAAGCCGGCCATCCTGGCCCAGAACCAGGCCCTGCTGGCCTTGCTGACCGAGTTGGAATTCCAGTCCCTGCGGGACCGCATGATTAAAAAATCCGGGGGTGCGGTGATGGGGAACAGCATGGCGGGGGACGCTACCCACACGGCTGCCCAGGGAGAAAGCGGGGCCGGTGAGGGAAAAGACCCCGAGCCCGCGAGGCCCCTGCGCTACTACACCCTCAAATCCCCGGCGGCCATCGCGGAGCGCGTTAAATCCTGGGCGGAAGCCCCGCTGCTGGTCTTCGATACGGAAACCACGGGGCTGGACTACCTGACCGCCGATCTGGTGGGGCTCTCCTTTTCCACTCAGGGAGACGAGGCCTGGTACATTCCCCTCAACCACCCCTTCCTGGCGCCCCGGAAGGAGGAGGTGCTGGCATTGCTTGCGCCACTGTTGGAATCCGAACGCCTGCCCAAATCCGCGCACAACGCCAAGTACGACATCCATGTGCTGCGCAAGGAAGGGATCCACGTGACCGGAGTGACGATGGATACGATGATTGCCTCGCATCTGGCCGAGCCCGCCGAGCGGCGGCACGATCTGGACAGCGTGGCCCTGCGCAGGCTGGGCATCAGCAAAATTCCCACCGAGGCCCTGATCGGGAAGGGAAAGGACGAGATCACCATGGCCGAGGCGCCCATCCGCCTGGTGAGCCACTATGCCTGCGAGGATGCCGATGTCACTTGGCGCCTGGGGGAGGTCTTCGCCCCCCGCCTCAGGGAAACCGCGCAGCAGAAGGTGTTCGAGGAAATCGAGATGCCCCTGGTGCCCGTGCTCGTGAACATGGAGCAGGCCGGCATCCGCTTCGATTCCGTGGGCGCCGGCAAGCTTTCGCGGGAGTTGGAGGGCCGCCTGGAGCAAAGCCGGGAAAAGCTCTATGATCTGGCCGGCGAGCGGGATTTCAACACCAACTCCATCGTGGATTTGCAGCGCATCATGTACGAGAAGCTGCAGATTCACACCGAATTGCAGGTGCGCCCGAAGAAGATCAAGACCGGGATGGGCCTTTCCACCGATGAGGAGACCCTGGAAAAGTTGAGCGCCCACCCTTTTCCCAACGCCTTGCTGGAATACCGGGAACTGGCCAAGCTAAAGTCCACCTATCTCGATCAACTGAGCGGATTCATTCACCCGTTGACCGGAAAAATCCACACTTCCTTCCGCCAGACCGCCGCTGCCACGGGGAGGCTGGCGTCGGACAAACCCAATCTGCAGAACATTCCCATCCGCAGCGCGGAGGGCCGCCGGGTGCGGGCTTTGTTCGTGCCTTCGGACGCCGATCACGTCCTGCTGTCGGCGGATTACAGCCAGATCGAGTTGCGCGTAGTGGCCGATTATTCCGGCGATCCCACCTTCATGGAGGCGTTCCGCACCGGGGAGGACATCCATGCCCTCACCGCCTCGGCCATCTTCAACGTGGAGCCCGGTCAGGTGGACCGGGAGATGCGCTCCGTCGCCAAGGAAGTGAATTTTGGCCTCATCTACCGGATGGGTTCGGAGCGGCTGTCCCTGGTAACCGGCCGCAACCGCCAGGAAGCCAAGGATTTCATCGAGCGCTTCTTCCAGAAATATTCCACCATCCGCGAACTGCAGGAGGACTTGATAGAAAAGGCGAAGAAGGAAGGCTACGCCCTCACGCGCAACGGCAGGCGGCGCTATCTGACGGAGATCAACTCCAGCAACCCGCATTTCGCGCGGATGGCCGAGGGCATGGCGGTCAACACGCCCATCCAGGGGACGGCGGCTGAAATCATCAAGGTGGCCATGATTTCCATCGACAAGCGGCTGGAGACCGATGGGTTGCGATCGCGGATGGTGCTGACCATTCACGACGAATTGCTCTTCGATGCCCGCCGCGACGAATTTGAAGCGCTGACGGCCCTCGTCACCGAAGAGATGGAGGCCGCCATGGAACTCAAGGTGCCTCTCAAGGTGGAAGTGGGCCAGGGAGAAAATTGGCTGGAAGCCCATTGACGATTCCTCCTTACCTCCTTTAACTTTCACCTCCCATTCAATCATCGAGCTGGAAATCCTGGACATATTCAACATGGACATATTCAAGCTGGCCGAGATGGCCCAATTCAACCCGGATAAGATGGCCAAGGTGGATATCGCCTCCAGCAGCCATCTGATCTGCGGCCTCAACTGCTTCGAGCCGGGGCAGGTGCAAAAGGCCCATGCCCACAAGGGGGCCGACAAGCTTTATTACGTGGTGGAGGGGAGCGGCGAATTTTCCCTGGGGGAGGAAAAACGCACCCTGCGCGCCGGGGAACTGCTCCATGTTCCCGAGGATATCGAACATGGCGTGGTCAACAACAGCGATGGCCGGCTTTCCGTGCTGATCGTCATCACCCCCAACCTGCACGGCTGAATCACGTCCACCGGGAGAGAGGGATGGGCCGCCGCAAGCAACTGCACAGTCACACCACGCTGATTCCCGTCGATTCCATTGCGGGTGAGGAAGTGGGAGCTCCCATCTCCGAGGAAGCGGTGGAGCGGCTCTCCCATACCATCGCCCGGCAGGGGCTGCGTCATCCCATTGTGGTCACTCCACGCAGGAGTCACATTGGCGGCGCCGGCGGCGGCATTGATGCTGCCGGCGGCAGTGAAGCCGGATACCAGTTGCTGGTCGGAAGGCGCCGTCTGCTGGCGGTACGGCATTTGGGATGGCGGGAATTGACCTGTATCCTGCTCGGGCCGGAATTCGAACGGGAAGCCGCGGTCATCGCCGCCCTCCAGGAAGGGAGCACCCCTCCCAACGGAAACGGCATCAGTCCATGGCAGTTGGCCGATACGCTGCAATCCCTCAAGGAACGTTTTGGATGGACGCAGCACCAACTGGGCAAGGTTGTGGGGAAATCCAGGGATTTCGTCACCGGATACCTCGCCCTCTCCAATATCGTGCCCGAAGTGCGCCAATACCTTCTCGACGATCCCAAAGGGGTCGCCTTGAGTACGCGGCACCTGCGTTTTATCGGCCGCACCCCGCCCCGGTTGCAGATGAAGGTGGTCAGGGAAATCGTGGCGGAAGGGCTTTCCACCAAGGATCTGGAACAGCGGGGAAAACGGCGTTCGAAAAAACGGGTGATGTTCAAGATGCGGATGCCGCGCCCGGCGGAAGCAGCCTCCTCTGCCGAACCCCGCAAGGAATGGCGCAAGGTATTGCGCCAACTGGGAACGGCACTGCGCCGCCTGGACCGGTTGGAGAAACGAAAGCGGCGACAGGCGGAAGAAGCCATCCGCGGAGCCCAACTCCAGCTTCGCCAGATCAAGGCGGAGGCCAAGGAAAAACGCGCGTTGCTGGAAAAGGAACTGCGCCGCACCAAACGCAAGGTGGAACGGATTGGCCTGTAGGGAATCCGGCAGCGGGAAAATCCGCCCATCCGCGGAGCCTGGGAGCAGTCTTAAAAATACGTGTGCGTCGCGCACTTCGAGACGCTCGCTGCGCTCGCTCCCCGGCAACGCGGTTAAGAAAGCCCGATTCCCTGAGATCCAGGGACGGACACGCTTGTCCGTCCCGTCATGGAAGGCTCCGAAGGAGCCTGTCTCGCAGGGTCGGGATATTGCCGATATTCAATTTTTAAGACTGCTTCCAGTCAATCTCCTTCGGCAAGGGAGGCACGGCGCAGGGAGGGGTGCCGGCCGCTGAGCTGGGTCAGGGGACGGGTATCCTTCCCCGACTTCCGGCGCAGTGCGATCACTTCCGCCATGATGCTCACTGCGATTTCGGCCGGGGTTTCCGCGCCGATGCTCAACCCCACCGGGGCATGCACGTGAGTGAAGTATTCGCGGGGGTATCCTTCCTCTTCCAGCAGATCGAACACGGCATTGACCCGCCGTCTGGACCCGATCATCCCGATATAGGCCACCGGTTCCGCGCGCTCCACGAACACCCGCAAGGCATCCATGTCCAGCACATGGCCCCGGGTCACCAGCACCATGTAATGATGCGGTGAAAGCTCGATCCGGCGGCAGACGTCCAGGATCGGCCCGCACTCCACCTGGCTGGCCTGGGGGAAGCGTTCCCGGTTGGCGAAGGCCCGCCGGTCGTCGATGACCACCGTTCGGAAGCCCGTCATGCGGGCCAGGGATTCCAGCGGTTCGGCGATATGCCCGGCCCCGACGATGACCAGGGAAGGCGAGGGCTCCCAGCGCTCGATAAAGAACTGCAATCCCTCCAGCGATTGCAAGGCGTGGGAGGCTTCCGTGGGGGCGGGCGGGAGCGGGATCTCCCCGGGAATGGTGGAACGGAGGGCTTGGCCCCGGGTGTCCGTGACGGCGCGGTGGGCCAGCAGCGGGGAAGGTTCCTGTGGCGGCCCCTTCTCCCCCTTGCCGGATTCTTCCCCCACGATGCGATGCACGACGACGGATTCCCCCCGGGAAGAATAACCGGCCAGATCTTCCGCGAGGGCGATGTTTTCCGGTGTGGGTTGCCAAGCCTCGATGAACACCCGCAAGGTTCCCCCGCACACCGCTTCCGACTCGGTGGAGATTTCTTCCGTGAGGTCCGCCAGTTCCTCCCGCGTCCGGCCATCCAGCAGGGAAAGCCGGGCCTTGCGGATGACGTCCGCCTCGCCGCACCCTCCTCCGATGGTGCCGACCAGCCGTCCGTCGTTGCGCACCAGCATGGTGGCCCCTTGCTTGCGGGGAGTGGATCCGCGGGTTTCGATCACCGTAGCCTGGGCGATGGGATTCCCGGCCCGCAGTTCCTCCTCGATCGCCTTGTAAAGCTCCCCAATGGACATGGCTGCCTTCCCAGGGTCATACTGACGGGACTCTGTATTCGCAACGTTTACGGCCGTACGCTTCATCAATTCACCGGCATTGCCATTCGACCGGCACCGCCGGTATCGGCGCCTCCTATTCTAACACCGGCAGAGGCAGCCGTTCAATGAATCGATTTCCGGGGTGACTGGCAGCCTCCCTGGAAGGTTCAGTCGGGACGGCCAGGCTGTCATCCTCTAACCCCTCAATCCTGCAACTCTTCAATCCTTCAAACCCACATTTCCCAGATGGATCACGATTCTCCTGGCCCAATTCCGCCATTCCATATACAATAACAGCCAGTTAGGGGGGGGATCGTTCGGTAGTGAGGAGAACCCTATGTGTGAAAGACGCAGGGAAGCGTTTCGGGTCGGATTCGACCGTTCGGTGAAGATCGAGTTCCGGGGTGCGCATGTGACCAGTGACGCCGGTCTGCTCGCTTTCCGGGAACTGGATGAAGTACGGAGCATACCGCTCAACCTTCACTGTGCATGCTGCGGCACAATGCCTGGAGGGACGGGTTATGCGTTTTCAATGGTTCATTCTTGCGTTTTTTCTTACAAGTTGGGGGTGTAGCGCAAACGCCGTGCGCCTAGTTACTGCGTGCGTAAACCATAAATGCGACCAACATATCGGTGAAGTGTCCCGAGCATCCCCGATCGTTACCGGGTATGTCCTCACGAGTTTCAGTGACGCTAAAGGAGATTCATGGGTTTATGTCTCTGTGGAGTTTGACCCACCATGCGAAACGGGAACTGAGTTTGAAGGTACGCCTACACGCGAAAGAATTAGAATGGGTAGGTCTCATGTGTATACAGGTACCCGGGATAACGTCTGCAATTATATGTCCCTCGGCGAACACTCGTTAACGGTAACGCTATGGAATGATGTGGCCGAAGAAGCCAAGTCCAAGGTGTTAGAACGGAAAGTGGTGGGGTTCACCCTTGTTGAGAAGCTTCCGCTTGAGGATGGTAGGATGGCCTATGAAGCCTTTGACTACCCTGCAGCGATACGGCATTGGCGGCCACTCGCCGAGGAGGGACATGCAGAGGCGCAGTTTAACCTGGGGATAATGTCCCGGGTTGGTAAAGGCGTTCCACAAGACGACGCTGATGCGGAGAAATGGTTCCGTAGAGCCGCAGAGCAGGGCCATGTACACGCGCAATTCAACCTGGGCCTATTGTACTATCAAGGCCAAGGGGTTCCGCAGGACTACGCCGAGGCGGTGAAGTGGTACCGAAAGGCCGCCCGGCAGGGAGTTGCTAAGGCACAGTACAACTTGGCCAATATGTACCGCCAGGGTCGGGGCGTATCACAGGACGATGCCGAGGCGGTGAAGTGGTACCGAAAGGCGGCGGAGCAGCAACATAAATTGGCACAGAACCATCTGGGCGTAATGTATGCAAGAGGTCAGGGAGTTGAACGGGACAGTGCCGAAGCGGTTCGATGGTACCGAATGTCGGCAAAACAGGGGAATGCCTGGGCGCAAGCCAATCTAGGGGGGGCTTACAAGACCGGTAAAGGCGTCCCCCAAGATTTCGCCAAGGCAGTGAAGTGGTTCCGAAAGGCGGCGGAGCAGGGAAACGGAGAGGCACAACACGAACTGGGTATAATGTTCAAGGATGGCCGAGGCGTGCCGCTGGAAGACGTCGAAGCGTATATGTGGCTGGACCTTGCGGCCAAGAAGGGGGACGAAGAAGCTGCCGGGGATAGGGACGATCTCAAGACTAGGATGACCCGCGAAAAAATAGCTGAAGCTCAACGTCTTGCCCACGAATGGAATGAAAAACATCCCATAAAATAACAAATCCCCCCATCCTCCCCCTGAATCTCTCCGCCTGAGCCGCGTCAGCCTTGCCGGCTCGACGATCAAGCGGGCGACGGCCGCTTGAGAAATCAGGCCGTGACGGTGCGCGAAGGCTCGAATCGCGGCTTTCTCCGGCCGCTCGCCACCTTTGGGTGTCTGTGCGGGTGTGATAAGTGGATTAACATGGATCTTCCAGGTTCAAACAATTAGCGTTGAGTGCTCCATGGCGAGTTGGCGTCCGGACTGGAAGGCAATGATGCAGCGCGCTCCGGAACTGTCCCTGGAATTGCCCCGTGATGCCGATACCGGTGCGGATGCGGGAGGGAAGTTCGTCTATCTCGTGTCGGATTCCCATCTGGGAGACGAGCGGGCGCCACCAGAGGAATTTCTGGCCATGCTGGAGGGCCTGCCCGAGGCCGGATTGATCGTGCTGCTGGGAGACCTGTTCAAGGTTTGGCTGGCGCTCCCCAAGTTTTGGGAGCAGAGCGCGCGGGAATTGATGGCGGGCCTGGCCCGCATCCGGAAGCGGGGAACCCGGTTGTGGTTCGTGGTGGGAAACCGCGAGTTTTTCCTTCCCCGCCATGCCGGGGCCGCACGCCAATTGGGAATTCCCTTCGATGAAATCGTGCATGAAGCGGCCATATTGAAATGGGAGGGGCGCCGCTACGGAATGACCCATGGAGACCTCGCCAACCGGGAAGACTCCCAATATCTCAAGTGGCGGAAATTCAGCCGGGGATTCCTGCTGGAAGGATTGTTCCGCGCCATGCCGGGGCCCGTTGCCCGTGGCATTGCCGCCCGTTTGGAGAGAATGCTGGCGGCCACCAACCAGAAAATCAAGATTCAATTTCCCGAAAACGAATTGCAGGCCTTCGCCGCCGTTGTGCTGGAGGGCTTGGACGGATATTTCATCGGGCATTTTCACAGGGAAGACGTGTTGACGCCTTCCCCCGGCGGCCCTTCACTGCGCATCGTTCCGGATTGGTTTTCCCGCCGCAAGGTGTTGCGCCTGCGGCCCGATGGCGCTGTGGAGTCCCTGGAGTTTCCGCGCAAACCCTAGAAGCAGTCTCAAAAATATGTGTGCGTCGCGCACTTCGAGACGCGCGCTTCGCTCGCTCCTCAGCAACGCGGTGAAGAAAGCCCGATTCCCTGAGATCCAGGGACGGACACGCTTGTCCGTCCCGTCATGGAAGGCTCCGAAGGAGCCTGTCTCGCAGGGTCGGGATTTTGCCAATATTCCATTTTTGAGACTGCTTCTAGCCGGGGAGGATCGTTCACCCGCCGAATTTCCGCTCCCGGTCATGGGGCTCGGAATAGTCGATTTCGGGGCCCAGGGGCACGATCCGGGTGGGATTGACCGTCTCGTGGCTGGAAAAATAATGCCGCTTGATATGATCGAAGTTGCAGGTTTCGGCCACACCCGGCACCTGGTACAACCCCTTGGTGTAATTCCATAGATTGGGATAATCCCGCAGGCGGCGCAGATTGCACTTGAAGTGATAATGATACACGGGGTCGAAGCGCACCAGGGTGGTGAAGAGAAACCAATCGGCTTCGGTGATCCTGCCGCCGCAGAGGTAGCGCTGTTTATCCAAAACGGCTTCCCAGTGATCCAGGGCAGCGAACAGGGCCGTCACGGCCTCCTCGTAGGCTTCCTGCGTCCGGGCGAATCCTGACTTGTAGACACCGTTGTTGATGGGCTCGTAGATGGCGTCGATGACCCGTTCCACCTCCGCTTCCAGGCCTTCCGGGAGGAAGGTGACCGAAGGGTCTCCGATCTCCTCGAAGGCCGTGTCGAACATGCGCACGATTTCCCGGGATTCATTGTTGACGATGGCGCCCTTTGATTTGTCCCACAATACGGGCACGGAGGCCCGCCCTGTGTAATCCGGCACCGCGGCGGCGTAGACCTCGTGCAAGCGCTGCTTGCCATTGACGGTGTCTGGAATGGCGCCGGGATTCCCGCTGAACGCCCAGCCGTTTTCGTCCATGAAGGCATCCACCACGGAAAGGCTCACGGCATCCTCGAGTCCCTTCAGTTTGCGCAGGATCAGGGTGCGGTGGGCCCAGGGACAGGCCCAGGAAACGTACAGGTGGTACCGGCCCGCTACGGCGGGAAATTCGGAACTTCCATTGCTGGTGATCCGGTTGCGAAACAGTGTTTCGGCCCGCATGAACCTTCCCTTGGGGTCCAAATTGTGCGGCCCGGTTTCCCAACGCCCATTGACCAGCCTGCCCATAAGAATTCCCTTTCCCGGATGAATTCCCGGTTTATTGCCCGCCGCGGCCCAATTGCCGGCAAATCCGCCCCAATGCCTCCTGATCTTCCGGAGGAAGGACTGAGAGTTCAGCGACGATATTTTTCACATGACGAGGAAACAATTCCTCAATCAGCGTTGCCCCCTGCTGGGTCAAATGGACGTTGATGTACCGGCGATCCTTCTTGTCCCGGTGCCGTTCGACCAAGCCCCGCTTTTCCAGGTTGTCGATCACCATGGTGATATTGCCCCCGCTTTTCAGCAATTTGACTCCAATCATTTGCTGGTACATCGGCCCCAGATGATGCAGGCTTTCCAGCACTCCAAACTGGCTGACGGTCAAATCGCAAGCGATACTGCGATGCACCCGGGTCAACACCGATTCGGCTGCCCGGATTAATTTGATATAGGCATCCAAGGCGAGCACTGCCGCCGTTTCACCCCTGTAATTTGTTCCCATGGGAACCCCTCAACAAGCGAAATGAAAAAAGGCAAGCACCTTACCCCCCGGTAAGGAACGATTCAATATCAAATTACCACATATTAGGGACTATGTGAACGCGGATTTTGCGAAGGTGAAAGAGCGCCCGGGTATGAATGTTCCCTTGCATTGGAAAAAGGGCGAAAATTGGAGGGCGGAAATGGACGGGCGAAAATGGTCGAGGGAAAATGGACGTGCGGAAAATCTCCGCTGCCGGCGGGGGCCGAAATCCGGCCCATTGGGAGGGCGGGCCGCGAGGCTTCGGCTCGCGCGTCCAACCGTAAGAGGCGCTCAAAGCCTGGAGAGGGGAATCCCGAAACGGTCCTTGATCATCAGTTTCAGTTGATCGTCGTTTTGCATCCCCGCGAAGCGCAGCTCGGTCTCGATGGATGTGAGCACGCTATTCAGGTCGTCGGAATCCCGGCTCGTGTTGAAGCGCTCCCTGATTTTCTTGGCTTCCAGATTCGATATCACCGTATTGCGGAGGCGTTCCTTCACCCGGGAGATGCTCTTCGGGTCCAGGTTGCGCATCAGGGATTCGATCTCGGACTGATTGTACCCCCGCAGGGACAGCCGGATCCAGATGGAGTAGATGCTCACGGAAGTGGGCGCCTGTGCCAGGGATACCGGGGTGACCCCAATCACCAACAGCAGCAGGACCGCCAGTATCCAGAGCAACAATCGTGATTTCATGCCAGCCTCGAACGATAACGGTTGATGGTTTCTCAAACGGTTCCGGTACGGATTCACCGGACTCGCTTATTGCAAAAAGATATCATGGGATCAAACCCGCCCTGCGTCCGGAAATGGGTTGCCGGTGCGCGGTTCGGGTGTAATCCAAATCCCGTGCGAGCGCCCGCCCCTCCCTGGGCCTCTCTCTCCCCGGCGCTTCACCCCGCAAATCGCAATGTGCGTGGGGTTATCCGGCCGATGGGTGGGCGCCCGGCGCAATTCACCATTGCTTAGGGTAACGGGTGGATGTGGTAAAACTTTAGCGGAAAAGATTAATTTTTTCGATGATCCGCCCGATAGCCGGTTGAAAAGGCCGTTGGATTTTGTGAACATTTTCTCATGAATAAAATACTTTGCAAGAAGGCGAAAGGACCCGCATGGATCGCTTGACCCGGGGAATTGCCCGCGCCTTGATTCGCAACTGGAAGGACACTGGCAATCCCCGCGTGCGAAGCCGCTATGGGATATTGGAAGGCGGGGTCAGCATCGCCGTGAACCTGATCCTTTTCGCGATCAAACTGGTGCTGGGGATTTCCCTGCGTTCCACCGGGCTGATCGCCGATGCCGTGCATTCGCTCAGTGACATGGCGTCTTCCCTGGTGGTGATTCTGGGATTCAAGATTTCCAGCAAGCCACCGGACCCGGAACACCCCTTCGGCCATGCCAAGGCGGAATATATTGCCACCCTGGTGGTGGCGTTGTTGATGATCGTGGCCGGTGTGGAGATCGGACATGAAGGGGTCTGGGAGTTGATCGAGCCAAAAACCGGGGAGGCCTATCCTGCGCTCACCTGGGGCATGTTGGCAATATTGGTGGCGATGATCGTGGCAAAGGAGGCCCTGAGCGGATTTTCCCGCGCCTTGGGAAGGATGATCGGATCGGAGACCCTGATCGCGGATGCGTGGCACCACCGCACCGATGCGCTTTCCACCGGCGTGGTGATCGCCGGATTGTGGGGCAGGAACCTGGGCCTGCCCTGGCTGGACGGTGTGGCGGCCCTCGTTGTGTCGTCGTGGATCATCTTAACGGGGTTCAAGCTCGCCTTCGATGCGGTTTCACCCCTGCTGGGGGAGATGGCCCCCGCCGCCGAAATCGAGGAAATCCGGAGCATTGCCAGCGATGTCGGGGACGTGGTCAGCAGCCATGACATCAAGGTGCACAAATACGGCCACTTTTATTTCACGACCATCCACGTGGAGCTTTCCGACCGGCTGGATGTCCACAAGATGCACGAGGCCGCTTCCATCATCGAGATACGGATTCTGCGGCGATTTCCCGGGGAATGCGTCGTGCACATGGACCCCGTCAATCTCCATCATCCATTGCTGAACCGGGTCTCCGACGTCATCAAGGATGTAGTGGTGGGACATCCCGAACTGGTGGAGTTCCGCGACCTGAATCTCTGGAACGAGAGCGGAGAGGAAAAGGGGGATGTGGAGATTTCGGTGGATCCGGAAACCCTTCCGGAAACCTATCACACCCTGTCGGGAATCGTGGAGAAGGAGGTGCGGCGCCATTTTCCTTCCCTGGGGTTCTCGGTGCGGCTGAAGGTGGATTTTTCCGCCGAACCGCTTGGAACCTGAGAATTTTTCATGGGCGCGCCTTGGTGATTGACAGCGGAAATTGGCTCCGTTTCGCAATCCAGGCCCCGACAACCCGAATTGGGTTGGTTTCGCAATCCGGGCCCTATCGGGATAATTGGGTTTGTATCGTAAAAACACTTTTATTACGAATATATCTTGTTATATCAGTATATTATGGCAGATTGCGGGGGGTTTGTCCAGGGGAATTTTGGGGGGTTTATGCATTGTCAGAAACCGAGGTTTGCATCGTGTTGAAGGGAAGAAGAGTAATTATGTGATAATTATTACGATTCATCTAAATAATGTCAGGCAATTAGTTAAAGATTAGTGTTGTTTTTAAGTTTTGCTTGTGCTAATATTTTGCCAACGCTCAAACACATCAATAAAAAGGGGTATTCCCATGAAAGGGGGAAAGCCTCTCCGTCTCGGCGGAGAAGATGTTGATGGGGGGGGTGGTATGAATGAGTATCGGCCAAAATCAGCCTCACTCATTCTAGCGATTGTGTTGAGCCTCTTCACCTCCCTGATTGTTATTGCCTGCCTGGACGAAGAGCAATTTCCGGAAGGCCCCCCGCTGGCGCCAACCCTGGATCCCATCTCGGACCCGACAGACGATCCGACACCAGATTTTTCCTGGGAGGCTATCCCCGGAAGCGGCATCACATACGATCTCGAATACGCAACGGCCAGCAACTTCGACTCCGCTGTCCAGGTACTGGAGCTGACCTACACCAGCTATACTTCGCCCCCATTAGCCGATGGCATGTGGTACTGGCGGGTGCGGGCGACGAACAACGAGGGCGTCCACAGCCCCTGGGCCAACTCGTCGTTCGAGATCGATACGACTCCACCCACCATCCGTGAAATCCTCCCGGCGGATGAATCCACCAACATCTCGTTGACCACCGGAATCAAGGTGGTGTTCTACGAGTCGATGAACACGCAGGTGCCGGTCACGCTCAGTTTTGCGCCAGCGCTCGGCAGTGCGCCGTCCGGGCCCACGTGGAGCGCGACGTACGACCAGAACGACACGGCCAACTTCACCCTGCCCGGCGGATTGGACTACAATACCGATTATAACGTGACGATCTCCGGCGGGGCGGATGTGGTGGGCTACCCGTTCAGCGGCGCATCGTTCGGCTTCCGATCGCAGTATCAGGATCCCGTCATCGACCCAATCGTTCTTGAGAATACCGCGGATGGTATTAAGCGCGATACCTCGATTAAGATCACATACAACAACCCGATGGACACCGCGGTGGCGGTGGCGCCCAGCCTGGCGTTTTCGCCGCCGTTCGGCGGCTATGGCGCAACCCCGGCCTGGAGCACGGATATTTGGCCCGATGACACGGCCACGTTCTCCCTGACCGATTCGGCGGTGCTGAAACTGGACTCCGAGACGGACTATACGGTCACCGTCAGCGGCGGGCAGAATATTGACGGCGTGCCGGGCCCTACCGGCTACTTGTCCTTCACGACCCTGGACGACGTGCTGCCCACGGTGCTGTCGACGACTCCGGCCGATGGGGCCGTGGACGTGACCGTGAACACGCAGGTAATCGAGGTCGTGTTCGACGAGACCATGGACACGGACGTCTCGCCAACCTTGACCCTCGACAATGGGTACGGAACAATTCCGGAGCCCACTTGGAGCACCACCAGCGAGGAAAACGACACCGCGACTTTTGCGTTGCTGACCGAGCAGCTTACGGCCTCGATTCCGTACACGGGCACCGTTTCCGTGGGCCAGGATGACTCGGGCAACCTGATGGCCGATCACACCTTCAACTTCACTACGGCAGACCAACCCATATTGATGTTAATCGATGTGAAGCCGATTAATCGGACCCTGCCTAAGGGCGATTCGCTGCAGATGACGGCAACGGGGACGTACGATGATGGCTCCACACCGGCGGACATCACCGCCTGGACCACGACCACGTGGAGCAGTTCCAAAAATAGCGTGGCAACGGTCGGCACGACGGGCCTGGTCACCGCTGTTTTGGATGGCACTGCGACGATCAAGGCGGAGGATTTGGATGGGGTTTACGGGTTGACAACCGTGACGGTGGTGACGTGTTCGTTCACCATAACGCCGCCCGCCAGCGGCTTGTATCCGGACAGCGGAGGCACGGGAACAATCACGGTAATCGCTAACCTGGCCGTGTGTACGTGGACGGCCACCAGCCCGGATTCGTGGGTCACCTTCACCTCCGAAGCCAGCGGCACGGGCGACGGGACCGTAACGTATTCCGTGCACGCCACCGACAGCAGTCTGGAGCGGATCACGACGCTGACGATCGCCGAGGTGGACTTCCCTGTCACCCAGTCGGGCGGCGCGTGCGCGTACACGATCGACCCGGCCAGCGATTCGTTTCCCGCAACCGGCGGCCCCGGCAGCGTATCCGTCACGGCAAACTACTCCGATTGCTCCCGGGACGCGAGCAGCCCCGTGACCTGGGTGACCATCACATCGGGTTCGCCGGGCCTGGGGAGCGGCAGCGTGGGCTATTCCGTCGAACCGACCGACACGAGCATTCCGCGTAGCGCGACGCTCACCATCACCGGGCAGCCGCACATCGTCATGCAAGCAGCAGGGGAGTGTGTTGCCAACGTCACGCCAGGCGTCACGTCATACCCCGCGGCCGGTGGCACGGGGGCCGTTACGATCAGCCTGCTGATAGGGTGTCCATGGACGGCATCGAGCAGTGCGGGATGGATCAAAGTGTTGCCACCGAACGGCAGCGGCAGCGATACGGTAACAATCACGGTCGACAGCAATCCAAGCTCGCTTGCCAGACCCGGAAAGATCACGGTTGCGGGGGAGACCATCACCATCAATCAGGACGGAGTCAGCTGCACGCCCACGCCGATTGAACCCCCCAGCAAAACCTTTAGCGCCGTGGGTGGAACGGGCAGCATAAGCGTTAAGCCGCCAGCCAGCGACTGTAACTGGACCGCGACAAGCAGCGATCCGAGTTGGATCAGCATTACATCGGGCTTCAGCGGCCCCGGAAATGGAACGGTGTACTACTCGGTACAGGCAAAAAACGATTCGGGTTCAAGATATGGATCAATCACCATCGGTGGGAATTCACATTCAATTACCCAAACCGGTTGTACTTATTCCCTTAACGATTACAGTAATTTCTTCGGGGCTACCGGTGGAAGCTCAAGCTTTAACGTATTGACGACACACAGCGGGTGCACCTGGACGGCTAGCGGCAACAGGAGTTGGATCACCGGTATCGACACGAACCCCAGGGCGGGGAATGACTCTGTGAGTTACAATGTCAGTTCCAATGTAGTCATCAACACGTATAGACCCAGCCGTGACGGGTCTATTAGTGTTACTGGTGGTAACTCACACAGTGTCTTGCAATCCGGGTGCAGCTATTCGATTAGTCCTACAAGCACCACATGGAGTAACTTAGCCGGATCCCAAGCTGTATACATAACCGCAAATAGCGGTTGTAGCTGGACAGCTAGCGAAAGTGCCAGTTGGATATCCTCACTGAGTAAAACAAGTGGGAGCGGAAGTGCCACCATATGGGTTTATCATAACTCGTATAATGTGAATGGGTCAACGAGCAGTTCTGTTTATCCCAGGGATACAAATGTTAGTGTTGCTGGGAAAACGCTGTCTATTTGCCAAGACAAATACATATCCATAGACCCGCCGAACGGCAATTTCAGCAACAGTGGTCAGGTTTGTGGGAATGGTGATGCGAAGATCGCACTTCGCTATTTTGATAACGGCGGATTCAAGATAACCGGTTCCTCGTCATTGTCATTTAGTGGCTCGCCTTCGTCGAGCTACTCGTACTCGCCGCATACGAATAATGGCATCAGCTACAGTTACAAGGTGAATTGTGGGCTATTCACCAATTGTTGGATAACGCTCACCATATCGAACAGCAGTGCGAATAAAACATCCTTCACGGTATATTATTGGGAATAGGCAATATTACCTCCGATGCATTCTTTTGAAAGAAGGATTGGCAACAAACTTGCCAAAACAGGTTATGATCGGAAAAAGACTTCCACTCGTCATGATTAAAAGACTTCCCTTTTTCGTTATTGTGATCCTGTCGTTTACTGCGATACACGCATGGGCGCAACAACCCCGCCCCCGCATCGCCGTGCTCGAGTTCAAGCCCGAGGGCGTGAGCGACCCCGAGGCCGCGGCGGTCAGCGACCGGCTGCGTTCGGGGTTCGTGAACCTCGGAGTGTTTACGATTCTGGACAGGGATGAAATCGAAACGGTATTGGCCGAGCAGGCGTTTCAGCAGGAAGGATTGACGGAGCCGGAACAGGCTGTCACGGTAGGCAGGCTGCTCAATGTGGAATACATCGTAACGGGCCGTGTACGAGCCCTCAAGGGCGCCTATCATGTCAACACGCGGATGATTCATGTGCAAACCGCCGAGATCGTGCGCAGCGAGGACATTATTTACCGGGGAGACATGATCGGGTTGCTGTCCGAAAACATGGACAGCGTGGCTGCCAAGCTGTCTCAGGTCCGGCCCAAGGGGGAAGGGCCGAGCGTCCAGATTGCGTCGCGGCCTGTAAAGAAACAAAACTGGACGCTGTGGAGCGGCGGGGCAGTCCTCATCGCTGGCATTTTACTGCAACTCGACGCCCAGTCCGCGTATGACGATTCCGTTGCCCAGGCGAACCAGGCGGAAGCAGCGAGCGATCCGGATATGTATACGGACGCTGTAGCCAAGAAAGAGGATGCCGAGACGCAACAGGCCGTGGCATTCGTCGTTGGGGGGGTCGGTGCGGCCCTGATCCTGTACTACTTGCTTTCCTCGGATTCGGACGAATCCTTCTCATATCAGGGCCAACTTCCCTCAAGACCTCCGCCTTTCATGATTTATAGGCAAAGTGGAGGGGTGTCTGTGCGATTTACAACTAATTGGTAGAATCCTGGTTTTCGCGCCTCCTCTTCCGCAGGGTTTCTTCAAAATTCATCCTCCCCTTGCATTCCGGTGATCGGGATGACCGAAAAACAATTCCGTCATTTTCGGACATTTCGGGGATGGTATATCATCATCGCTACGCTGGCTTGCCCTCCCCCTCGCCGCGGGGCTGTTTGAACAACCGGGAGAGGGGGTGCCGCCCTTGGGCGGTGGGGGTGAGGTTTGCCCCGGGATTTCAATCTTGCCGTCGATTTCGGAGGTCGACCATTCCATGGCAAAGTTTTTTCCCCCCTTTCCCCATTCCAAACAAAAAAAAGAGAAGACCGGCCGGGCGCGCCTTGGTTTGACCCCCTTGCAGGGACGGGATAAGGTGCCTTCCAATTC
>CAZOXD010000048.1:0-25614 GCA_964583525.1 uncultured Pseudomonadota bacterium | reverse complement strand
AGATGCCTTCGTCTTCATGCCCTCTCCTCTGCACGGGCCCCGTGGTGAAAGCGGTCCGGAGATCCGACCGGCCAACGCCACCGCTCCCGCGCACCAAAGTTACACCAGCACTTCCACCGCCCAACTGTTCAGCTTGCCGGCCAGGTAGCGCTCGGTGTCGGCCACGTGGAGTTGCCACGCGCCGCCGGCATCCCCGCCATGCAGGGCGGCCAGCGTTTCGAGTTCGATGGAGCGCCATGTACGGCGCAGGTTGTCCTGATTGCCGCCCTCGTTGTCGTGCAGCACGATCGGCGCGGCGCGGCCGGGCGGTGTCAGCGTCACTCGCAGGTCTCCAATCCAGGGATGGCTGATGTCCACCTCTACGTTGACGCCGCGGATGATTGTCCCGGCTGGCAGTTCGAGTTGCTGCGTCACGCCTTCCTCGGAATTGTCGGGAATCCTCACGGACTGCTCGGAACGGTGGCGCATGGGTACCGGTACCAGCTCCAACTCTAGCTTCCAGCGGCGCAGCCTCCCGCTGTCGTCCGGGTACTCGTCCGCCACCCGCAACACCCAGTCGCCAGGGGCCCGCTTGCCGAGAAGCAAGCCCAGCTCAGGGGCGTCCTCCAGTTTGTAGGTCTTCGAAAGGTTATGGGTGCTGGCTCCGGTGCGATTGTGCAGGGTGGCCAATGTGCCGTCCGGGTGTTGCAGCATAATCCGCAGGTCGCCGATCCACGTATGGACAACGTCCACCTCCACCCGCACCGCCCGCACCATGCCTTCCCGGGTGACATGCACCGAATCCCGAACCCCCGTCAGGTCCGCATCAGGAATATTCAGATCCGGCCTGGATTCGTACGATACGCCCAATAAATCGCCGATCCGCAGGGATTGCGCCACCCGTACAGCCTCCATGGCGTCCACCCGTCCAAAGCCGAACCAAGGGCTCCAGGTTCCATCAGGGTCTCCGCGATCTTGAAACGCCCCGGAATCGAAGGGCTCGACCGGCGAAATGTCCCAATCCGGATTCTTATCGTATTCCGCCGCGGGCGTGCGTGGATAGCCTTCGAATTCCAGATTTCTCGACGCGGTACGGCGCAGGATGGAAACCACGTCGTGCGCGCTCAGGTCCGGATGGGCTGAAATGACCAGCGCCGCAATACCGGCAACGAGGGGCGTCGCACTTGATGTGCCTCCGAACGTTCCGGTGACGCCGCCCTCCTTGCCGGTCGTGGTTGTTACGCCCAAGCCGGGGACTGGCATCCGGTAATACGTATGGAGATTGTTGGAGGGTGCGCACAGGTCGATGCCTTCGCCATAATTGGAATAGTGGCTACGCTTGGCCGTGCTTGCCAGTGCCGCGATGTGCAGCACGCCCTCGATGTCAGTCAGGTTGTTTCGGAATACCTTCGATGTGCGAACGCCGACCCATTGCGTGAAATTTCCGTTCCAGCCGGTTGTGTACGGGATCTCCTGGCCGCTCGTATGCTGGATCGGCGCGTTGTCGTTACCGGCGGCGAACATGAAAACGATCCCCTTGCCCCGCCGGCCGCCAACCCGGGTCAGATGCTCGATGCGGGAGCGCACCCCCTGGCTCCACAAGGAAAGCGGCACAATTCCCCATGAGCAACTCAATATGTCCACCTTGTCGGCGATGAAGTTCAGGATTCGGATGAACTTCGAATCGCTGATGAACAACAGTGGGCCTTCGGACTCCCAGCGGATGGGCAGCAGCCTACAGCCCGGCGCCGCGCCAACGGTGCGCTGGCCGTCGTTGTCCGCGGCGATCACCCCCGCGCAACTGGTGCCGTGATTGGATCCTTCCACGTACATGTCCTCGATGGTGGCATCCAGGTCGGTATGGACCACGAGCCGCTCACCGCGCAGATAACCCCAAGCGGCGAACTTGCCTTCCGCCGAAAAGTCAGGATGGTCCATCCTGCAGCCATCGTCGCTAATCCCCACCACCACCTCCGGGCTGCCGAATCCGTCCAGGAGCTGCCATGCAGCCTCACAGCGGCTGCTGGCCCACTGGCTGAAATACGGGTTCTCCCGGCGGATGTGCAGGTGCCATTGCGCTATATAGTAGGGGTCGGTCGGCAGCGAGAACGCCGTCGCCTGGGCCTGCACGTTCAGGTCGTGCTCGGCCCAGGCGATGCGATCATCGCTTTCGGTCAACTGAACAATTAGCTTGATCGGATTACAACCGGTATGATCGGTCAGCCGCAACACATATTCGCTGTCTGAGAGAGCCTCTACGTTGATCAGGCTGTAGTCGTTGATAAACACGCCGAAAGTCTCCGCTGTGGGCGGTTCCTCGAACCGCACAAGGATGCGATCGGTGATCAGGAACTCATAGCCTGTCTCCTCCGAATCGTACGCGTGGTGCGTTACCGCGAACCGCCGGCAATTGTCCATGAGGTGATCGACCTCCTTCGGATCGCACTTGAGGCGTGTCGATGCCGAGGAAACCTGCTTACCTCTGCCGAATCCGGCCTGCTCGACCGCTTGCGGCAGTGCGCGCACGACAATCTCGCCGGGGCGCTTGCGGAGAGGAAACTTGATTCCGCCGCGGTAGGTATAAAGTGATTTCTTCTTTGCCATGATAGGCCCCAGTCGCTCGGAATGTGTTCAAGTTAGCCGTCGTCTACATCCCCGTCCCCATTGTCCCCATTATCGCCGTTGTCTACATCACCGTTTCCATTTCCTCCCCCGTTGCCGTCTCCGTTGCCGTCTCCGTTTTCCGGCTGGGATTCGATCTCGTCCACCAAATCGGCAAGGCGCCGAGCCGCGCGGCCGTCCTGTTCGGCCTGCTTTTCCGCGAGGGTCAGCCTGGCCTTTTCGTTGGCGGTGGCTGCATCCGTGAGCGTGTCATATGCGCCGGCAAGCTGATCCTTACCAGTAGTCCAAGCCGTTTTGGCTTTGTCCAGCGCATTCTCCGTGTCCGTTCCGATCGGATCCGTGGGGGTTGTAGCCAAGTTGGACCGCATAAGGTCGAGCGCCCTTCCCGCATCGTGGTAGTGCACGGAAGCCAGGGGGACGCCCCCTTGTTTCAGAGCTTCCCCGGCCGCCACGCAGGCCGATTTGAAAACGGCTTTGAGGCGGGTGATTTCCGCGCCCATCCCGAGAAGGCCGCGTTCCCAGGCATCCAGCGCGCTCCGGGCGGCATCGACCTCCGAACGCCGGGTGAGCATCGTGTCGGTGGCCTGTTTGGCTTCATCGTGTGCGGCATCGACAAATGTGTCCGTCTTGTTGTCGTAGTCGTCGATCAACGTTTTAATGGCCGCCAGCCTGGCGTTGTCATCCGCCGTCGGTTCAGCCAGTTTCGGCTCGTCATTTTCAACGCGAGCGATTTCCAATGCCACCGCCGCGAGCGCCTCGGCAAGCTCGCCGCCCTCGACAAGTTTCGTATGCGCATCCTGCAGAGCCTGGTCGATCGCCCCGTCCGGGCCCAATTTCTCGGTAAGCGTTTTCTGCCGGAATTCAAGATCCTGGGCCGCCTGCTCCAGCTCCATTAACATACGCCGGATCACCGCGATGGAATCGATGAGGGCTTGTTCCGTCCCTTGGCTGCCTTCCATGCCGTTACGCAAGGCGATGATTTCGTTCTGCACGTTGTTCAACGTGTCGTTCAATTGGCCAATATCGGTTTCGATGGTCATGGTGAATTTCCTCCTAAAGTTGGCGCCGAGCGGCCATTCTTTACCAGTTCCTGCCGGATGGCCTGCTCCAGAATCATTTGCGTGATTATGCCGGCATCGTCTGCCGCAGCGTAAGCGGCTGTAAGCGCTGCGTTGCGGATGTCCCCTCCCACCAAATCGTATTGCTGAACGATTCGCTCCAGGTCCAGGTCGGGTTCAAGCCGTCCCTTAGGCAGATGCCGCTCCCAGATCGATCGCTGCTGTGCCGGCGTGGGATGCGAAAAATGGATCATGGATTGCAACCGCCGCGAAAAGGCGTCGTCCATGTTTTCCAGCAGGTTGGTGGCAAGGATCGCGATTCCCTCGAACGTGTCCAACCGGTGCAGCAGATAGCTGGTCTCGATGTTCGCGTAGCGATCATGGCTGTCCCGCACTTCCGTTCGCCGCCCGAACAAGGCATCCGCTTCATCGAAGAACAGCAAGGCGCCGAATCCTTCCGCGGCATCGAAAAGCGTTGACAGGTGCTTTTCGGTTTCTCCGATGTACTTCGACACCACCCGCGAGAGGTCTACGCTCAGTAGCGGGAGTTCCAGGCGGCTCGCCAGTGCGTCCACGCAAAGCGATTTGCCGACCCCCGGTTCGCCGTGCAGCAGAGCCAGCACCCCCTGGCCCCGCCCGCCGGGATCCCGAAGCCGCCACCGTTCTTGCACGATCATCCGCAGTTCCACGCGCCGGACGAGATCGTCTATCAGTCCCTGGGGCCGTGCGTCCAGCACCAGGAAGTCCCAGGGCACGCGCGGAGTCCGCAGATGTGCGAGTTGCGGGGATTCCAACGGGCGGAGTTCTCGCAGCGCTGTCGCCACATCGATGTGGGCCGGGGCGGCGCGCCCGGCCACTTGCGCATGATGCGTGGCCCGCCCCACGATTCCAGCGATGTCCCCATCTGTCAGTTGCCGCTGATTGGCCAGCAGGGGCAGTTTCACTTCGGCCGCCGCACCGCCGAGATAATGACGCCATACGTTTTCCTGCTCGGTCGCGCGGGGCAGCGGCACGGAAAAAGTGAAGGAACGCAGCTTTCCCGGCATCGTCAAACGGAAACGTTCCGAGGTGTGGATGAACACCGGATGCGGAGTGTACAGGCGTTCCGGCAGCACCGCCGCATCCACACCATCGCCCAGTTCCAAAGAGACCGCGGCGCCATGAGCGATGGAACACAACTCGGCCAGACGCAAGATGTCTCCCGAGTCGGGCGGCACATCGCGCACTTGAAGCAAATCGAGATCCTGTTGGGCCGTCACCGCGGAGACGATCAGGCGAGCAGCTTCGCGAGATCCGCCATGTAAGTGCGCCACCCCGTGCAAGGACTCGCGGAACCACCCACCCAAGGTGCGTGACGCGAGACGCACCGAGGGCCGCAGACGCATGGCCAGTTTGGTTTCTGTTTGCGTGCGGGGCTCCACGCGTATTATTGGGATGTCGCCCTCCAGTTCCATGGGGACGCGCCCCTGCAGGCATTCGACCAGTGTGCGCGTCGGGCACAGTACCTGATCGAAGAACGGCAGCCGTGGGTCATCCCGTAGCAGCAATCGTCCTTGCCAGAGGTGGCTGTACACGAGGTGTGTATGGGCGAAGTGTGTATGCGCCACCAGACCGTCCTCATCCCCCGGCCGCAATACGCGCATTGCCGTGGCCAGCGTGGGGCGTCGCAGATGCTGTGGCGCCTGAAACTCGGCGAAGATGTCGGCAAAGCGGAAATCCAACTCGGGGAGAATGGCCAACACGAGCAACTCCAGCTCGAAGGCCGATAATTCGTAGGCCATGCCGATGCGCTCCAAAGGGCTCGCCGGGTGGTCCACGCTTTCCCCATCACCTCTATGGCCGGGCGGCATACTTTCGGCGCGCGCATTGAGCGGAGTCGCCTGCAGCGCCGTGCTTTCCAGAAACGGGTGGCCCGGTAGAACCAAAAGCAGACGTGCGGCAATGTCCGCGACGGCGCGCTCGAACGCGCCTGCAGCGGAAAGGATAGGCTCGGAAACGGTGTGCGTAGCTTTCATGGGGCGGCCTCGCCGTATTGAAAGCGAATCACCCGGCCCAGGTGGGGCACCCAGCCAGGATCGATGTCCCAGCCCTCCCGCCGAAGCGCGATATCCACGCAGTGCTGGGGCAGGTACAACATCGCCCGCGTACGCTCCAACACGAGCATGCCGGGCCGCACAACCAGCCGTGCCAACGCGCGGTTGGCTCCCGATGCCGCGATCTCTTCCTCGCGCCTGCCATAGAGGCCAAGAAATCCCCCCGGAACGGCCGAGAGACCCACGGGGAGGTTTGCCACGATCTCATCCAGCGCGGCGGATGCCTCGTCGCGAGTCTGTTGCGGAATCGCCAACGCCAAAGGATCGCCCTCGCCGATCGCTCCACAGAACACGCGCAGCAGTGGCCATTCCTGCTCCAACCGCACCTTGCAATCCGGTTCCGGAAGCGGCTCCAGCACCCGCTGGAGCACTTCCAGCGCAAAGGCCGCCAGACGCTCCTCCAGAGCACCACCCGCGTTCCGGCGAACCAGGGCATGCTGGGCCACGCGGCGTACCATGAACAGAAGACCGCCGCATCCAATCGCATGCCGGGAAACACCGGTTGTAGCCCCGGCCTGCACTGCCTCCACGTCTCCGCTGGTTGGCTCCCGTGCGGCCGGCGGGCTGTCGCTGCCCCGATAGCCACCTGCCACGGCGTCTATCCACCCGGTGGAAGGCTCCATGTCGACGCTGGCTTCGAACAGTGTAGGCCTTTCGCCCCCCGCGGGGTTCGCCGGCTCCATTGACGCCGCGGCAGGCGAGTGCTCCCACAGCATCGGCGCACGCTCCACCGATGTATGGCTGCCCGCATGAAACAGCGATTCCAAGCCGCTCCAAAGCGCGGGCCAATTTGCATCCTGCGCGGGCAGCAGGGCGATCCGCGAAGGATGCGCCACGATGACATACGTTGTGAGAATCAGCCGGCGTAGTTCCGGAGGCGCCTGCGCGAGCGCAGTCCTCAATTGCGCGGGAGCCGTCCGCACCACATGCGCCACCGCGCCCGGGTCCGGATGGTCCATGGGAACACTTCCGATCTCGGCCGCCCTGGCAACGGTCACGGCACGCAATGTGTCCGCAAGCATGCGAGCGTCCGGTTCCGGCAGCGCGGTGGCGAGACCACCGGGATGCTGGTGGGCCATCGACACCAGTGCGTTCGAAACCCGCAACGGATCCGAATCGAGCCAGTTCCGCAAAATGTCCGCGGACGAGGGCAAGCGCCCGGCTTCGGCCAGTAGAGCCGCCCACCACCACTCCCGGGGTGAGCCCCGAAGCCTTGCGGCGAGGTAAGCCTCTTCCAGCGCGGTTTGATCCCGGAAAACCGCGGCCTGTTCCGTTCCCCCGTCGTTGGGCGCCAGCCGCAACGAGCGCTCGATCGCCTCGGCAATCGCCTGCGCCCAGGCAGTCGCCAATCGGCGAGCCGAGTAGGCGTCCCCCTTCAACCGGATCCGCACGTTCAGCCGGCGCAGGGCAATCCGAGCCTGGGGAGACAATCCCAGCGCGATGTAGATGGAGGGAGCAAGCGCCTCCAAAGCCTCGCCCATCGTCCCGATGCAGCCGCGCTCAACCTGCTGCGCGAATGCGCGTGCCGCGACCGGCTCCAATTTCAGGTGGTAGCGGCAGCGTAGCGCCCCGATATGGATTTGAGGTGTCACCACGCTAGACCCTCCACATCTTACTGAGCACCGGACTAAAGCCATTGTCGCCGACCAGCCGATGTATATCCCTCAGCAAATCCACAAATCCCTTGTCCCCATCCGGCAGCGCGGCCTTGGCCGCCTTGAATGCGTCATTCAGATTCTCCGCATTTTCGGACAACACCTTGAGGAATGCCTCCTTGAATTCCTTTGAGGCAGGCTGCGGCTGCTCTGCGATTTTCTTGACTGTTTCCACCAGTTTCGCACCGTCTTTCTTGAGTTGGCGCGTAAGCTTGGTGCGATTTGGAGCTCCAAGGCGCTCCCTGAAATCCGAGGCCGGCCGAATCAGCACATCGTTGAGGGTCAATGGAAGATCGGTATCCACGAACTCATGAATCGGACGCCGGCCGAACCAGCGCCGCGCCACCTCGTAGAGACCCCGGAAGGCGCTCGCTCCCGCGTCACCCCTGGGCTCGGGCCTTTCGGCAAACACTTCCCGCCCCAGCGGTGTCGTCTCGACGCCCGCGGCGCGCTCCTTGGTGGCGATCTCCCCCATGGCCCCCACCAGCTCTTCGAAGACGGGCGGACTCACGGAGACCGCCGTGAGCTTGATCAGCCCGAACCCCGGATACTCGTCCAACATGCGTTCGATGGCGTCGTAGAGGCCATGCCGCTCGGCGTCCTCCGGAAGCATCCCCTTTTCCGTCCAGGCCTCTACGCTTTCCTTACGGCTTTTGGCGAAGTCCTCCCACACCTCCGCGGAACGCAACTCGGGCCAGCGCTCCACCGAGTATTCCAGGATGGCGTTTCGCAACAACGGCTGCGCGAGGATCTCGCCCATCCTGTCCAGGCCCGGCTCGGGCTTGCGTCCTTGCACCAGTTCGATTGGAATATACGAGATCGTGGGATCGCGGTGGGCGACCGCGGTGAATGCATTGATGAATTCCCGCGTCCGCATGCTTTTCGGAATCTTCGCCACCTCGGTGGAGTCCAATTGGCCCAAAAGCGGCACGTAGGTGATGACCGCAAGCGCCGGTTCTATCACCTTGAACACCAGGTCCAATAGCACCAGACGCTGTTTGACATAGAATACGAACCGGTGCGGTTTGCTGCTGGAATTGGGCCGCAGGATGTCGCCGAAGAGGTGGTTGTATCTGCCCAGATTTAGTCTTCCCAAATAATTCGCGCGTTCACCGGCCAACGTTTCGTGCATCTCCACACTTTCCAGGGTGCGAAGTCCCACCACCTCTTGGGTTTCCACGCCGTCCAGGTTCGGGCGCCAGCGGTCGCGGGCGTCCATGGGCACGATAAGCTGCACCACCTCCACTTCACGATTGATGATCTGCTCGATCGTAGCGCCGCCGTGTCCGATCACGCGCACGAGAACGCCCAGCAGCACGTACTGGATCAGTTGGTTGGCCCCGGAGTTTCCGACCAGTTTCAGGTTGCCGGCCGCGGTGTGTCCATAGGTGCCCTCCAGGCCCACCGCAATACGTTCGATGAGGCCCTTCACGTCTTCGCGGGCCGGGCGCACCCACGGCCGCAGCACGATCGGGTCCTTGTCGATCGAGCGCACCATGTCCTCGAGGATGTCGTCATCGTGAATCGCAACGGTACGATATGTGAGGACGTTGGTGCCCTCGAAGTACGATTCGGCCTGCTGCAGGGCGCCCTCGAACGCGCCGGTATCGAGCCACCGTTGCTGCACCAATCCATCGCCAAACATCGAATCGGCTTCCGAATCGTCCACCGGAAGGAAGCCCCAGGGGGGAATGTGGCGGAACCCCCGCTGGTAGAGATTGGCGAACCGGATCGGGCCCGGTATTTCCTCCATGGCATAAGCCACAGCTAGTGACCCCTTTACGACTTCCTCCCTTATCTCAAGGAGCCATTCGACGAAGACACATTTACACATAACCGAATTACCGTCCTCGGACGGAGTGGTATCCACGACACGTGCCCGGAAGGCGTCCCTGCTGGAATTCGGTTCCCTCACAGTGAACACCAGTCCCTCTACGATCTTTTGAAAAACCGACGTATCCCACACTCTGATATTCACATGCTGTGGATTGTTGGTCGGATCCACGATGATCTCGTCCTGGCCATCGACCGCGGGGGTGAAATAATCGATGGTCCTGCCGTTCACTTCGGTTGTTTTCGTTTCGACATTTTGAAACTTTTCGAACACGGCGCCGCTTTCCGCCAATTGGCACTGGAACTGATGCACGCGGGCGGATGCGGCCGAGGCGGTCGGCGCGCCGCGCATTTCGGCGAACCACGCCGACGATGCCGAAGAGGCGCGGGGCCTGCGCGGAATCCACGGGTCCACAAACAACACGGAACCCTCGGCCCCAACGTAGACCATGGCCAGCGGCACCGCGCCCGCTTCGCGTGGGCGCGTGTCCGGGCCGCGGCAGAACCCTCCATCGTGGGCAAAGCTGGCGGGCCAGCGCGCGGCCAGATCGCGTTCATAGTGGTCGAAATAATGCGCGGCCAGCAGACCCCGGTAGTCCCAGGGAGTAAGATTCCTGCCCGTAATGCGGGCCGGATAGGCCACGAGCGACAGGCCGAATCCGCCACGCCAGCCATCGAACTGGCAGTGCACCCGCTCGGCCGGCGTGCACAGTTCTCCGTAGACCTTGGCCTCGCCCTCTTGATTTTCCGCGGGCGAGATCACGAGCAGGTAGGGGCCGGGGGGCAACGCCGCCCCGGCGTCGATCGGGCCGCCAGGCACCGGCTCCAGGCAGATGCAAGGCGCGAAGGCCGTGCCTCCCCCCGTCACGCGCACAGGCTCCTTCTTGTAGCGGTTGATCAGATCGCGGAACGCGAAGGGGAAATCCGCGCCCACCACGATGGGCCGGCCGACGTCGTCGAACGCGAGCCCGGGTGAAAGCCGCACCGTCTCGTCCAGGGGAATGCCGCCGGGCGGTCCCGGCTCCGGCTCAGGGGGCAACCCGAAGCAGTTCGCCTTGAACTCCTCGTAGCTCAAGTGCACCTCGGCCAGCGCCAGTTCGAGCACGGGCCGCATTTCTTCCTCGAGTTTCTGTTGCTGGGCGGGGTCTTCTATGCTTTCCAACTGAGTTTTGAAACCCTTGCAGAGACAATGGGTCACAAACTCGTCGAACGAGGGGACAGGAGTTCCTCTCCGCGGATCGTCACTGGCGGAGTTGAGATACCGGCGAAGATCATTGTGGAGCTCTTCCACTCCCTCGGTAGGATCCGCCAATTTACTCAGAACCTGCATTTTTTGGTAGTAGTGTTCACATAATCGCCGGAAATCCAATTCAATAATCGTGGCAGGCGTATCGCCGATGGGGATGGCGATCGCCTCCCTGCGCCGGGCCACTATCTCCCTGCGCTCCGTTTCGACGTGTTGCCGCAATAATCCGGAGTCGTCCGTACCCCCGGTGCGGGTATACAGGTTACTGGGCAGGGCGAGTTCCAGACCCCACACGATTCCCGCGCGCGCCTCCTGGGCCACGAGCCGGGTGCGTGTATCCCAGTAGATCTGCTCGGAGCGCAGAGTTTCGGCGGTCAGGAAGCGCCCGTTGAAGTAGTTCGGCCGAAACAGGCCATTCGACCCCGGTTTTTGTCCGGTTTGCCCCTCGGGGAAGGGCGAACGGTCGCCCTTTACCCAGTGCATCCAGTCCGTAAGAAACCGCTGTACCTCCTGTGGCGACTTGGCAGGCTTTTTCCCCAATTCGATCGGGTGGGATTGCAGCTCAAACAAACGGCTCCAGAGTTCGGGATTCAGAAAGTTCAAGTCGTTGACGGCCAT
This sequence comes from uncultured Pseudomonadota bacterium, assembly GCA_964583525.1. Taxonomy (GTDB): domain Bacteria; phylum SAR324; class SAR324; order SAR324; family JACQKK01; genus CAZOXD01. The sequence continues at coordinate 14,510 of CAZOXD010000048.1, read as the reverse complement.
GTCATGGCTCCTCGGAATGCGGCGGCCAGGTCCCGATCAAACTACTCGTGGCGCCTTGGCCCGACGCGGACAGGTTCTCATCGATCCAGCCAGCGAATGGCTGATGGTTCTCTCCCAACAGCGGATGGAGGCCCGCACCGACCAGCATCAGTTGATATAGGGTGTCCTCCGTCCATGCCTCTCCCTCCACGACGATGGACAGGGTGCGTTCCTCAACGGTGAGTTTGACTGGCCGCTCGTCCCAGCCCGTGCTGGGCGTGAAGCGGCTCAGATGCACCGCGCTTTGTTCCGATCCAGGGAGCAGGGGCTGCGTGAAGTGTACGACCAGCGTCGTGCTCGGCGCCTCCGTGTCACGGGTGGTTTCCAGGCGCTCCGCCTGCAGCGCGTCCGAGGGCTCCAGGCGCGCCAGCCGCATTCCGAATAGATGTTCGGCAAGCAATTGCAACGGCGGCAGCAGGGGCCGCACCTCATTGCGCACCGCGTTGACTTTGCCCCATACCTGCGCTGCGGTGCGTTTCTCCTCGATTTCCACTTCAGCCAGCAGTACGGGCGCGTCCGTCTGTTCCTGCCAGACTTCCGCGATGGACTGTTGATCGCAGAATTCGTCAAAGCGCTCCCGGGGCTCATCCATCAATGCGTGTAGCAGGTCTTCCCGCAGTGAGCGCATCGGCTGCCGCCCCTTGGTGTCGAAGCGGCTTAGCCAATCGCGGAGCAGCGGATGGGACGGGGGCGGTCGGGATTCCAGCTCGATGCTGGCGCCGTCGGTAATGCGCGTGAAGCTCATGCCAACGTCTTCGTCCGCGCAGGGCCGCGCCACGGCGGGCGCCGGTTCGCTCAGACAACTCTGGTAGCGCAGCACGATGTAGGCCCGCCGGATATCCGCGCGGCGCGGCAGGAGTTCAAATTTCGACCAGAATTTTGGTTGGTTCACCAGGCCGCGGATGTCCAGGCATTGCCGGTCCGGGATATACAGATCACGGCCGAGTGCATCGATGGCCAGCCCGGGGCAAACGTAGAGCATGCCCCCTTTATCCGCGCCACCCGGGTAGGGGATGTCATCGTATCCGACACGCAGTCCCCATACCGTGCCGGTACCGTGGGTGGCGGCCTGGTGCAGGCGGTGCCGCAGCAGATGTCCTCGTTGCTCCAGCGAGAAATCCGTGGCGCCCAGCAACTGACCGAACCGATAGCTGAGCCGGCTGAACGGATCCCCCGGCAGGGCCGGGTCGGTGCGCGTCACCTGTTTCGCGCACAACTCGGCGCGCTGAAGGGTCTTGGCAATCACGATGTCTTACTCCTCATTTGAATGGCTCCCGTGCCCCGCGCCCAACCCGTCCGCGCCCAGGAGTGGGCCCGAGCCCGCCGAGGCCGGACGGTGGTGGACCGTTGTTGCCGTGCCAATGGGACTGTGCTCCACTACGGCCGGATGCGGATGCCCCGCCTCTCCGATTCGTGTGCCGAATTCGATATGGGTGTTCGCGCCGACCCGGAAACCGGCATCCAGCCAGCACAACTGGTGGATCGTGTGCGCCGGTTTCCATGAGTCAACCGCCTCACCCACCAGCCGTTCCAACTCCGAGCCCGCCCGCCGGAAGAGATAAACAGTGAAGCGATGCGCGGTGTGGCCGTAAAATGCAATCGCCGGGTCGTCCTCAAGCGGAGGGGGTGGGGGCTCGGTCGAGCAGGGCGCCAGACCCTCCTCGGAACGGTGTTGCGCCTCCTCCTGCCGGCGGATCAGGCTCGCGGCGTGTCCCAGGACGAGACGCTGCTCCCAGTCTTCGAGGTGGTGAAACTCCGGGCGCTCTCCGCGCCCGCCCAATTGCAGGCCCGGCCCTACGATCGCGCTTGGCGCTTCGTCAAAGGGGTCGGTGCCGACGCCCACCCATGCGGCCGTACGGCGCCGCACACGAAAAGCCTCAACGATTCGCACATGACATTCGGCGATGATCGAGCAGAGCAGTTCGAGACCTGGACGGGTGCCGCGTTGGCGATAAAGCTTGGCGGCATTGGCGACAAGGTCCCGGCGGGCGCGATCGGATAGGGCCCCGTCCAGGGTCAGCGCCAGGAACCCGGCGAGCCATGGCAGCGCTTCGGAAGGGCAGGCGCGTGGATCGAACAGGGCGGGAAGGGCCTCGATACGGCTGTCGGTTGCGGTGATTTCACCCTCGAATAACGAGAGCAGATGATCCATTTGCAAAGCCACGGTCTCGTCCCGGCGCCAAAAAGCCGGCAGCAACGACAGCAGCGACGGCCGCGGAAACGTCGCGCGTATGGTTGAGAGCGCGGGCGAACTGCGGCTTCCGCTGCGCAGTTCGATACGCAACCAGAGATAGCGGCCGGGCGGATTCTTGATCAGCCCCTCGTAGGTTTCGATGGGCGCGGCGCCGATGTCCTGCTCCTTACCGCCTTCCTCGCTATCGCGCTCGAATGGCAGGAAGGGCCGGTCCCCAAACGCCCCCCGGCAATCCAGCTCGCCAACGGGAAGCCAACCTTCGGTATCATCCCTATGCGGCGAACCCAGCGGAAGGCCGTCGAAAGGGGTCGGATCGTCTTCCTGGTCGCCCTCCTCTTCCTCTTCGGATTCTCGGCCCTCAGGTTTATGGGGTTGTCGCCACAACTCCTCGGGTGGCAGGCTATCCTCCGTCCGTGACCAGATTTTCACGGACGTCCCTTGGGGCAGGCAAAGATCCAGGAAGATGCGATGCCATTGGCAGCCGTAGATTTCTGAGTCGAGCGCGAAGGTCTCCACCGTGCCGTTGGTGAGGTAGGTCCGCGGCGAAAACAGCAGCCCGTGGAGTCCCCTGGCCGTGGTTGCGAACCCATTGCCCTCGCGGTCGCGCAGGAGCGCACGTCCATCGTGGCCCAACACGCGAAGCTCCTCAGCCCAGGTCAAGGCGGTAGGTTGCAACTTGAATCGCGTCAGGAGCATCGGCCGGCCAGGGACGCCGCTGACCTCGCCGATCAGCAGATCCTCCGCACTGAGCGAGAGCAGGGCCAACGGATCCTCGAGGCCCGGAATGCGCACCACATGCTGCTCGTGCGCGGTGACGATCGCCAAGTGGGAATCGGGCGATCCGTCAACAGGCCGCAGAATAGCGACGGCCTGGGAATCTGCGCCTTCCACCGCAATCGGTTCGAAGTCACCGAACCGCGGAGGCAAGGGGACTTCCTCCCATTCCCCGTCGAACTCCGCGCGCCACAGCTTTCGCTGGACGCGGTCCGCGGCCAGCAGGCCCCAGTCGGCGACGCCCAGGTGAAACAGCGAGGCGCCCACCGGCGGGGCGACGATGTCAAGGAGCGACAGGTCGGTTTCCGCCAGGGCCAGCACGCGGTTCGTGCCACGATCCAGCAGCCACAATCGCCCACAGCGGTCGCGAGCCAGTGCGGCCGGATCGGTGGGTCCCACCGGCCGCTCCCCGCCTTCGGCGGGGCCGAAGAGTTCCGGCCAGCCGGGCCCGCGGGAGGCATTGGAGAGCGGCTTCCAGCCATCCTTGCCGAGGTGCATCAAACCCACTTCCGGAGCCGCCAACAGAACCCACTCGGGGCCGCATTGGTCCACGGCGGGCTGGAGGAAGACGGCTCCGCTACGCGCGGCGAGCCAGCCTTCAATCACCCACTGCGGAACGCGGTGCTCGCCAGGGCCGGACCGCTGTTCGCTCGAGGCGAGCAGCACAACGTCGGATTGGGGGATCACGATCGTGTTCCGGTGATCGCAGTTCGCCCACATCGACTCGCCGCCCAACAGGTATGTTTGAGGTGCGTTCAGCATTTCTCCACCTCCGCCGGCACGGAAATGATGGTGATGGAGTCCGGGTCCATTCCAGGCGGCAGGGTCGTATCGCCCTCCTTTTGAATCGACGGTGCGTCCTCCGATGCCGAAACCTGCATGTTGCGGATGGCCGGCAGTTGCCATTCATGGAGGGTGACGGAATCGGGGCGTTCGCCTTCGTCGGAACGCACCTCCCGCCTGCTGCCTTCACGCCCGATTTCGGATCCCCACAGCACAACGTCAGTGACGACCCGCACCCCCTCCACCCGTAGCGCGGCTGCTTCGATGTCGTTCTTTCGCACGTCGCGTCCGAAGGGCCACCCTCCACCCCGTGGGCCGTATGGGGCGAGCGGCGCGAAGTACTGGCGAACGGCCAGATCCACCCAGCGCCCTACCGTGCCAATGCCGTAACCCTCTTCCACCTCTACGGCAACGGAAACCCAGATCGGCACATATTCCGGGGCCGTGACGTACAGTTCAGTCGTCACGAGCCGCCGCGGCTCGAGATATTCGCAGACACGCCGGAGCATCTCCCGGTCCGGCATGGGCTCGTCCGGGTTCAGCGGATCGTAGGCGGGCACGACGATCAGCGTGACAACGCCGGGCACGCCGTTCACGCGCTCGTGCGGTTTGTGGCGGGGCAGCACCTCGGTTCGGCCCACGTGCACCCGCGGGGTTTCCAGTGCGATGTCCTGGAAGTCCTGGACGGCTACGGCGCGGTCACGGTGCCGGAGCACCTTGGGGATGCGCGCGCGCGCCGCATCCGGAGTTTCGTCATCCTTTCCGCCGGAGGCCGGCAAGTCGTTTGTCACATTGATGCCAGGCACGTCACCGGGTGTTCGCACGACCCGGTTGATCGATCCCGCGGCTATGTTGCCCTGCGCGCCGCCACCGTGGCGGTAGCTCTCCACCCGCACCAATTCGCCCAATTGCAGGGCGCGGCCGTTGCGTCCGTCGCCGAAGCGTATGACGCCTGACTGCGGTTCCAGGACATAGTGGGGGTCGTCAGGCCACGATTCGGCAAAACTCTCCTGTCTGCGCCAAGCCACCCACTCGCCGCCTTGCTGCACCTGAACGAACAACCCCTCGGGCAGCACCGGCGCATTGCTGAGACGGAATTCCTGGCCGACGATTCCATTTCCACGTCCGAGAATCTCCGGCGGTGCCGACACGGCTTGTTCTGCCCGCACGGCATTGATGCCGATCCAGCGAACGCGCGGATACACGGTACTGTCCGGGGGCTTGAAGCAGCGCACCCAGGTGAGCACCCGCTGTTCCTGCTGCTCCTCCGGCAGCAAGGGGGGCAGGTCTCCGGCGCCCATCAGCTGTTCGTCCTCCAATTCGTCACGTCGCCAGTGGCCGAACATGCCTTCGCCCGGCAATTCCAATTGCACCACTCCGCTACGCGTCAGACCGTCGGTACCGTCCTTGCGAATGACCAGGGGGTCATAGCGCAGGTCGTGGAGAGTTCTCTCCCCGCCGCGGTATTCTCCGGTCGCAATCTGCCAGACGATGGGGTGTTGGGGCGGAGGAGAGTCCGGGAAATCACTGCCTATATCCGGGCAGCGGTGGTGATCGGTGGCGCCACAAAGCTCGTCATCCACCTGCACGCCAACGCAAAGCGTGCGGCCAGCGATGCCCCGCCGCAAGGCTTCGTTTTCCTCTTCGCCGGCCGGGGGCGCCGGCGCCAGAAGCGCCAACCAGAGGGCCTGATCCACCGCGGTTCCCAGGGACGTGGAGGGCGGGAGCGTATTGCCCTCGGGTTCCGGCAGCAGAAATGTGCGATAGGTGACCAGGTCCTCCGGCTGGACCAGAGGCAAGTCCTGCACCGTCTGCTGCAGCAACTTCACCATATCGTTCCGCCCCTGCAGAGCGCTCTCTTCTTCGTGTGTCTGCCTGCGTTTGATCATCGGTAGGCCTTCGATCGGCAGCACGTCCACCTCGTCCACGACCTGGAACTCGACCGATCCCGCCGAGACGACCGTTCGCGGCCGGGTCGGCATGTAGTCCAGCAACCGAGGTTCCGTCAGGCCGGAGCGCAGGGAGAAACGCAACAGCACCTGGGCGGGCGTGGCTTGGCGCAGGGGCACGTCGAGCAGGTTCAGGAACTGCACCAGCGCCTTGTCGGGCACACGATTCAAACGATAGAGCAGGTTGTCGGTGAGCCAGGCGAACAGCTCCAGCAGCGTGATTCCCGGATCGCCCGGATTGTGGTCCGTCCAGGTGGGCGAGTGCATGGGAATGCGGCGCAGCAACTCCCGCCGGAGTTCGTCGTAACCGCGATCATCGAGCTTTGGCGCTTCCAGGGCTGGCATCGCTAGTCACCGCGGTTGTTAAGATAGAACGGGAACACCAGGTTTTCCGGCGTCAGCTCGCCAACGAGGCGATAGCGCACATCGATCCGTAGCGTGTATGAATCGCGCGGGTCCGCGCGCACCAGAACATCGTCCAGTTCGACGCGGGGTTCATGGGCGGCGATGGCTTCTGTGATCGTCTGCTGAATCAGCGCGCGCGTGCCCACGGTGTTCGGAGCGAAAAGAAAGCGGCGCAGTCCACATCCGTAGCCCGGACGCCCAATCCGCTCTCCCGGCTCGGTGAACAGCAGGGTGCGCAGGCTCTGGGCCACCGCGCCGCTGCCGGATACCAGCGGCAACCCCTGGTCGGGCAAGGGAGGGAATCCCAGGCCGGTGCCGAACATTTCTCGGGAGATGGGCATGTTCATTCCTATTTTGGCAGGGGCATGCAGATGCGAATCACCGTCATCCAGGTGAAGCCGGGAATCGTGACGAGGATCGAGTAGACGATGTAGAACAGAATCCAGGCCACGATGGTGAACGGCGGCCAGAGGTAGGCGCACACTTCCTGCAGACCGTAGTCCCGCCGTGTGTCCTTAAACTCATCGCCCGTAAGAACGCCCGACCTGGGCGGGAAGTTTATCTGAATGTAGGGATTGGCCCGGGCCTTGTGGATGCGCGGGATGTCGCGCAGCATCTTGGGAATGCTGGGCATCTGGATCTGCATCGGCGGCATTCCCAACACATCCATTGGATCGGCCAGCGTAAACACGTCGGAGCGGCCGCTCCAGACGAGGCGTTCCTTCTCGCAGGGGTCGCGCCCCTTGATGCGGGCATAGCACCAGGTCGCGTAGATGCTGCCGGAATCGAACCGGGGCCGGATCAGTTGTCTGCGCTCCCTGGCATAGCGACGCACCGGTATTTTGCCCGCCGACTGGTACAGTCCGGCCACTTCCGAGATGAACAAGTCCAAGCCTTCCATGGTCGGAGCCGGGCCCGGGAACAACAAGAGCCCCCGTTCCGGTTGTGCGCCCGGGTCAATTCCCGCCTTACTGAGTTGGTCCGCGGTCAGCGCGCTGGTGATCCCGGCGGCCTGGATTTGCCTGAGCCGCTCCCCGTAGGCCCAGCCGCCCGCCGCCCCCAGCCGGTCCACCTCCTCGAAGACCTCCTCCAATTCCTTGGCCAACCTGTGGTCATCCAACCGCCCCATGTTGCGAGGGTCGCCCGTGAGTACGGAGTTGACATTCGGCCACAGAGGAAAGGTAGCCAAGCGATCGGTTTCCAGGGCGAACCAGGCGTCGATCTCATCCGAGAGGTGGCCCACGCCGGCGATTAGGGGATCACCGGGCTGGGGATTATCAGGACTGATCTCGTCAGCCCACTGATCGATTGTCTGATCACGAGGGGTGTTCTTCCATACCAGGTTAAGAACGCTGGCCAGCAAGCGGATGCGCCGCGCCCGCACCCGCCGCAGCAGGGCGGCCATCAGAACATTCGTCCTGCTCTTTCGCTTCGCGCCGTCGTCCTCCTGAAGCCCCTCGGAAAGCCCGGCGTTGTTCTCTAGAGGGTAGGAGTGGAAATAGACGGCCCGCAAGACAAGACGCTGAAACGCATCCTTGTTGCTATTTAGGGAATCCCTCGGCCAACTGCTCAGTGGGGCGAGGATGGCATCGAATACCCTATCGATATTCTCATCCCAACGAATGGCCACCTCGTTGGAGAGATTCTCCGGCCCGACTAGCTCCTCCTCGGGATCCCCGGCAACCCCCCACAGGCGCTCCAACACCCCATCGACGCCGTCGAGCACCAGCGTCTTGATCTCCTCTCGCCGTTTGATTTCATTATCCCATTCCGAGTCGATCGAAATCGGGAAAAGCCAAAAATCCTCCTCTCGCGGATACTCCACCAGAGCCTCGTAGTCCGCCGGCGCGGGAAAATCGGTGTCCACGGGCGGGAGCATGTGGCGATTCAGCAATTGTTGCAATGGCGTCTCGATACGCTCCGCCAATCCCTCCACGTTTTGCAGAAGCACAGGCTCGAGATTTTCACGGGCGTCTTTCGCCAGGAACGTTCGCAACTCGTCAAGGTCCTCCTCGGAGAGGAAAGCCAGGTTAAGCTGCTTGGCATCGGAGGCCAGTTGCAGGTAGCCCCAGCGGGTCGAGTGACGCAGCACCTCTTCCCCGAGATTGGCCGGCAGCGGGTTGAGCCGCTGGGGCGCGAGCTTGAGCGAGGTCGTTCCTTCCGCGAAGGCGAACTTCACCAGCGGATCGTCCGCATCCGGCTCCCAATCGATGAGGGGTACGTTGTTCGGGTTCAGCACTTTCTTTTCCAACCTCGCGCTTCGGGGATCCGTGGTGCCGGAACTTTCCGCATCACCGCGGACCATGCGCATTTTCTCGTCGGCGATGTGGGTCCAAACTCCGTTCCCGTCGGAAGAGGCGATCCAGTCCTCCCAGCGCACCTGGCTTGGATCCTGGACCAGGCGGCGGACGATGTAGCCGGACTCCAGGATGCGGTCTGGATCCACCGGGGGCGTCTGGGTTGGCCGATGGCAAAGAACCTCGCAGGAGACGATGTGGAAATGGCGGTGAAAGGGCAGGTAAAGCTTGCGCAACCAAGGCGCTTCGCCATTCTTCAGGCCGGGCCGCTGTCCGTCGGTGCGTTGATCCACCGGCAGGGCCTCGATCCCGCCGGGGCCGATGGGATATAGTGGGTTGCCGGCCAGATCGAGCATGGCGTTGGGGGGCTCGGCGTAGTCCCGGTACTCGTGCAACTCCTCCCAGAACTCCTTGTTCTCAGGATTTTTCATATGGGCGCGGAGGCCCTCGAAAAATCGTTCAACGAAATCGGTGTCCGTGAGGGTCAGCAACAAGGGCCGGGTGGGCCGCAGCGGATCGACCGCGGTGGGGTTGAACCAGGGCCGCGAAACGGACAAACGCTCGTGCGATTCGCGGCGGATCGCCGGCAGATACAGAATCGATCTCGCTTTCATGGTCGGCTCGCTCAGAGAATGTTGCCCGCACCTGGCGTGTATAGGGGCGAGATCACCGATTCGGTAACCAGTGTCTGGCACTTGACAAGGCCGTTGAAAGTGCTGGCCGGAGCATTGACAGTTACCTGCGCCGCCGTCACGGTCATTCCCGCGGGTGCGTCCACGCTGACTTGGCTCAGAGCGGTGATCGAGATTCCGCCGGCGGCATCGATCTCAATGGTGGCGCCGCCGCTGTGGGTAATCTTGATGCTTTGCTCGCCGTCGTTCAGCAGCACGGAGTGCCCGCCTTGGGTTTTCAGCTCGACGCGTTGGGCTCCCGCCGTGTCGTCGAAGGTGAGGCGGTGCCCGGAGCGGGACGTGATCGAGCGCAGGTTGTTTTCCCCACCGCTGTCCATGGACTCCGGTGGCGCATCGGCACCGTTCCAGAGCGCACCGAGCACCACGGGCCAGCGTGGATCCCCCGCAACATAGGAAATGACGACCTCATCCCCGATCTCTGGAATGAACCAGGATCCGCGGCTGCCCCCGGCCATGAAGGTTGCCAGCCGCGCCCAGACACGTGCGGTCTGGCTGTCCTGCGCCTCGACCCAGGGCAACTGCACCTCGACCCGTCCCTGGTTGTCCGGGTCCGCCACGTCGGTCACCAGGGCCGGATAGACCCCCGGCAAGCGCTCACGGCTGGTGAAGGAATGGGGCGCCCAGGCGTGGGATTGGATCATGCGCTCTCTCCCAGTTCGGTGCGTTCCGCCGTGAAATAGGTGCGCAGGCCCCGGTCCTGGTCGTAGGTGTGGCGCACCGTGCAGATGTGGTAACGGCCGGAAAACCACGGTCCGAGGTCTTTAAACTCCACCTGTGAACCCACATGCATGCCGGGCGTTCCATCCGTGATTCCGCGCCCGCACACGAAGCGCCGGGCCCGCCGCAACATCTGTGCACGGGCCAGCATGCGGGCTTCCTCCGTCTTGGCCGGCGCTTCCATGTGCAGATCTTCCGGCGCCTCGATGCCCAGCCGATCCAACCACTCGGGGCCCGTGGATCCCGTGCCCTCCGATTCACCGAGAATCTCGCTTTGGTTCGCGCTTTCGTGTATCGCGTCTTTGTCCGCCACGGAATAGCCGTGTACACGCACTTCGGTGCGCTGGTGCGCCAGATCCGCATTCACCTCGAATTGCAACAGCGAAGCGGCCCGGCTCAGGGGAATCGGCTCCTCGGACTGCGGCTCGCGGCGTGGGCGGAAGATCAGCTGAGAGCCGGATAGACCGAGACGGGCATCCACCGCCCGCGCCCGCTCACGCAGGAAGCCCAGATCGCTCTGATTGATCTGCCAAAGCTGCGTGTGTGACGGACCCTCGGCCTGTGTATCGCTCGCAAGGCTGTAGTCACCGGCCACGCTCGAGGCGATTTGGGCGTCCGTGGACTCCTCGTGCGCGCGGGTTCTTTGGCGCATCCGCATCCATTGCAACCGGTCTTCGGCACGCACCACCATTTCCGGCGGGCGCAGTTCCGGATAGATGCCCTCGATGGATGTGATCACACCCGCGAAGAGAGTGCCTTCCGCGTCCGTGGCTCCCGCCTTCACCCGCAGCTCCTTACCCAATTCCAGCTCCTCACCGTCGAAATAGAGGAAATCCGGCATGCTGCCTTGCCTCCGGCGGCCCCAGTTGAGCAGACGCAGCTCACAGCGGGTCATTCCGTCTTCGTCCTCGCTGGCATCCAACTCCAGCAGATTGATGTTGAGGCTCGACGACTCACGGCCATCGATTTCGAAGGTCGGACGCGTTCCAACGGACAGCATTTCGGTGGTCGCTCTTGCATTCATTGCTGCCGAACCTCCGTGCGCAGATATCGTTCCAGTTCCTCGCGGAGCAGTTCACGCACCACGCCGCGCAATTCCTCCTTGAGCACCTCCGGCGAGCGCCGTGATTCGGCCCCACCCGCGGCCGTACCGGTGTCCGCGACGACCTCGCTTTGGACTTCATCAATGCGAATCACTGCGGCACCCTCCTCTATGGTTGCAGCAGCCCGTGAACCGCGCATTGGAAGACAAGAAAGGGTCAGAGTCCGGCAGGCGTTCCCAACTCGGTCGGCGCTCCCGGCTCAACCCTATGGTCCGTAACGTGCGTGCTAGGCAGTGCCGCGGTGCGAACAGCGCCGGGCCAGGGCCCCGCCCGTAGCGCGGCGCGAAGGTCGGTGGAGAGCCGATCACCGGGACGGGCGCCTGTTGAATCACCGCAGGCGGAGGCGGATCCTGCACCTGGATATCCTCGATTTGGCCGGCAGAGCGCGCTGGCGGGCTCGCCGGATCAATGCGGGTGGCGCTGAATGCACCACCGCTGGAATTGGATTGCGTACCCGCGAAAACGCCGGTGCGGGCCTCGACAACGGCCGCCGCCAGATGCACCGTGGCACTGCCGGGGACAGGACCTTGAGGCGCCCAGCCAGAAGGCCGCTTCGCCGCCAGGGTCGCCTTCATGTCCTTGGTGGCCCCGCTGATTTCGCCACCGGATCGGCTGAGGTCTACGTCCGCGCCCAGCGCCGCATCGATCGCACCGGCACCGAAAACCGCCAGGCTGTTTGCCACGGGAAGGTCAATCCCCGCGCCCGCGCTGAAGGCAAGATCCACCCCCGCACCAAGAGGTCCCGAGGGCGGTGGAACACCCGGTGCGGAAACGGCCGCCCCGGCATCGAAGGTCAAGCCGCTTTGGCCGGCCAGATCGAGTAGGGAATCCAATCCGTTCTGCGCGGCCACCTCCCCTGCCTGGCCGATCGTGGCTCCGAGCTGGGACAGCGCCGGGTCCACACCAGTGCCGCCAGGTCCGTTGGAGACGTTCCCGGCGGGAGCTCCCTTCCTGCCGGAATCCGGGATCTGATAGTCGCGCTTGTGCTCCTCAATCGACAACGAGACCTTCGCGCGCAGGGGGATTCCATCCGGAGAGAAGTAGTCCAGCACCTCGTTATACGAGCGCACGAGTCCATCGAAGATGATGCGTCCCCAATTGAATTGGACAATCCGTTGCGCACTCTTCGGTCCCGGCGGATCGCCCTGCAGCAAGTTCGCCAATGGCATCGTGCGGTGGCGCACATCCAATTCGTCCCCGGTTTCTGGTTGCCCGGGTTGCCCCCCGGAACCGGTTCCGGGACGCGACGTGTCGAAGTAAGCGTCGAACGAAAGGGTCGCATTGCTTTCGCCGATGTATTGAACGCGCTGCCGGCTGCGCTTGCCGGGAGACTCCTGGGCATTCGCAACCTGGATCGTCAGGGACTCGGGGTTGAAATCGAAGGTAATGGCCCGGAGTTCCTCCAGGTTATTGCCCTGGGCATCGTAGGGAGTAATCGTCGCGCGCTTCAGCACGTCGCTCATTGCGCCTCTTCCCGCACCAGTCCTTCGTGGACGATGTGCAGTTCTTCGATCGCCAACTCGCCGGTCGAGTTTGCGTTGAGATCCGGCCCTTTGACCCTGGTGGCGATTCCGTTGCTAAACCCCCATACGGCGATGTTGGTCTGGTCTGCGCGGTCGGCGGCGTGAACGATGATCTGTCCGCCGATGTAGGGCAGCGGGAACTTTCCCGAAATGCAGCTTTGAACCCATGTCCAGAACCCCGAATCCCTTGTGAGACCGCGCTTGAGGACGAGCGTGGGCGTCGTGGTGCGGCCGACAAGCTGCCGCATCCCCCGGTTGTAGCCACCCTCGCGAAACTCTCTGGATTCGATCGTGATCTCCAGACCGGAAACCTCGGCAAAACTCGCAGTACGGGTCAGCGTTTCGTCTCCGGCGCGGCCCGAGGGGATGAGCAGCACCTCGAAGTTGAACGGGGTCAGTAGCGGTAGATTTTGAAATTCCATGGCCTCAGCGCCCTTGTGCGATCTCGATTCCGTCATCCTGCAATTGCACCAGATGGAATACGATGAACTCGGCCGGCTCGGCTGGGGCCACACCCACCCACGTGATCACCTGGCCGGCGTCGATGGTGCCTTGCGTGTTGGTCTGCTCATCGCAACGGACAAAATAAGCCTGCTCGGGGCTCGTACCCGCAAAGGCCTCGGCATCGTAGAGAACCCGCAGACGCCGCTCGACCACTTGGCGCAGGCGTGCCCACAAGGCCTGGTTGTTCGGTTCGAATACCAGGAATCGCGTGTCGATCCGGAGTTGGCGGCGCAGGTAGTCGATGAGCCGCCGGATGGACAGTTGCGTCCACTCCCGCTCGGCGCTGGCGGTTCGAGCGCCCAAGAGCTGATAACCCTGCTCGGTGCGGCGGATCGCGTTGATCGATTCCTCGTGCAGCAGACCGGGTGGCAGGCGCTCCGCACGCTCGTCCAATGAGATGATCTCCTGCAGCAGCATGTTGGCCGGGGCGGCCTGGACGCCAGCCTCGCGTTCGCGCCTGGCAATCAAGCCGCAGACTGCGCCCCCGGGCGGCATCAGCAGGAGCGGCCCCTCCGGAGCTTCAATACGGGGTGTTTGGAAATAGGGGGTATACCGGGCTGCCCGGGCGGACATTCTCGAGCGGCGCCAGGTGATGACCTCTCCCGGTTCCAATTCTGGAGGCTGATCGAGGATGGCGATCCGGTCCTCCAGCCGTTCGCACCATTCGATCAGCCGGTTCTGGTAGACCAACAGATCCTCCCAATTATCCAACAAGGGGTATTCGGCCTCCGGCAGCGCATCGGGAGTCCATTCCGGTAATGTGCAGTTCCCGAATGTGGTCTCCGTCCCGGCTGGGCCGGGCGCGGCTGGTGGGCTGAGACCCTCCGGCCGCGCATGGTAAAGATCAGGCAGATAGACCAGTGAGATTGGTTCGGTTTCGTGCCGGGCGTCATATTCCCGCAGGCTTTCCAGCGCTCCCGGCCGGTCCACGTAATCGAAGCGGGCTGGCCCCGCCAAATCGGCTTCGATCCGCGCCTTTTCGTCTGTCCAGAAACTTATCGGCTCGTTGAAGAAGTGAAGGCGGGCGGTGGTCTGGCGTGCGTCCGCTCCCAGCCGCTCATCGTCGGCGTCCAGCAATACGGGGTCAAAGGAGGGTGCGTGCGCGGAATCATCCCGCAGCTCCGATCCCAAGGCGTAGGGTTCCGCAAGCTGGTCGAGCGCCGGACGCAGCAGCCGGGAAGGCCGCTCTTCCCACTCCGGTCCGTATCGTGAACGCGACGCGATCTCGCGCAGACGGGCGGGCGTCTCCGCCAGCAGGTCGACCTCGGGCGGGAAGCCTTGCAACAGGCGGGAAAGGAAACGTGGGTGGGAGGGATGGAGCGCGCAATGGTTGAACACTTCCTTCTCCTCGTCCAGGCAGATGTCCAGCCGGAGCCGCACTTCCCGGATGGAAACCCTCGCGGAGTTGGCAAACGCGGGGGGCAGCGGCCGCTCAAGCCGCCACGCCAGCCTGCCCGCCGAATCGATATTCCCTGGTTGAAATTGGTCGTTGACCAGCTTGCCCTCCTCTGCCACGAACCGTCTTTCCAA
>CAZOXD010000047.1:0-25725 GCA_964583525.1 uncultured Pseudomonadota bacterium | reverse complement strand
TTGTGCAGCGAGAACGGCCGTAAAGATTGCCACCGCGACGAGCGACTTGAGACGGTTGCGATACAAGTACCTGGCGAACCGCTCGAACGCTCCTTCCAATCTCGCCTTGATGTTGGTCATAATGTGCTTCCTTTCACTGGTTGAGATGTTGCGTCGCGCATGTGCCGTGACCCCTGCCGCATCATTCGACCGTGATCCGGAGGGGGCCGGATTGCTTCCCAAACTCGAACTGCAACTCGTCGAAGGTGGGCTTGCCCGAAAAAAGGCTCACTTTGAATTTCCCGGAGAACCCCAAGGGCTCCGCGGGAAAGCGAAAAAAGTTGTGGCCGATGTCATCGTTACCGTTCTCGTCATGAAACAGGATCACGGCGTAGGTGGCATAAGGCAGCCAGCGGAAGACCAGAGTCACTTGGCCATCCCGGATAACCGCCTTAATTTGGCGATGGGGAGGGCCGAAGATGTCATCGCCGCGGCGAAAGAGTTTCGCGACGGCCTGGCCGCGGTCATGGGCGAAACCGTTGCCAAGAACGTTCAGGTCTCCGCCCGCCGGGGTGGATTGAGCCGGCATTGCGAGGGAAATGAAGATCGATGCGAACAGGAACGATTGCCGCAGCAGAGTAGAATATAAGGTACTACTATATGGTATAGCATTAGGGTCAAAAAAATCGCTACGATATTTTTTGGTCATCATGGCTTTGCGACTCCCGTTTGTTGCCGATGCTCGGCGATCGCTTCCTGAATCCATTGCACCTGGGCGGTGAGCACCATGCGATATTGCTTGACCACCATGCGCACTCCAAAATCGTGCCCCTGTACATCTTCCCTTTCATGGACCACCACCCAGTTGAGCCAACTGTCCAATTCCGTGTGCAAGGCCTGCAACATCTCCGCGCCAACGGCGGGTTCCAGGTGCCGCAGATTCCAGACGAAGGAGTTGAACTCGAAGTGAACCGGGTTTATTCGGCTGGAGAAATGGATCATCAACTGCGTGAAATGCCTCCGGCCGGAGGCGTTGACGGTAAAGACGACCATTTCAGGCATCTCCGTTTCGCGGCGCGCCTCGCCGTCGATGTAACCCCCTTTGCTCAACCGCTTGCAGCTTTTGTAGACAACCGGCTTGCTGATCTTGACGAGGCGGCCCAACTGCCGCTCGTCGACGATCTGGGCCAGCCGATAGGCGTTCATTGGCTCGTCCAGCAGGAGTCCCAACACCACCAGATCTACGACTAACATCCGTGCTCTCCGTTCGAGTACTATACTGTATAGTAGTATGCCGAAGCTTTGTCAAGGGATTAAATTTCCAGGCACATTTGGGCCTCCCATGCGTGGTGCACATTTATACGCCTTTATGCATGGTTGAGATGGGCTGGATCAGCCAGCGGTGAGGCCCTTCCTCACGTCCTTCCGCGACACGGACCAAAAAGCCGGTAGCCGTGCCTCAAAATTCCTTAAACTCTCAATTCTCGAGACCGGCTTTTCTCCAGCCTGCGACGGACGCGACGATCACCACCACGGAAAGTATGGATCCCAGAATAATGGCTGGTAACAGTTGAATTGCTGCCGGTTCCATGAAGAATTTTTGGGGGCCGAGCGACAGCAAACACATCAGCCCGACAATGATTGCGCACAAATGCCCAATCTTATTCCCCCACCAGCATAGCGGCAGAGCGGCTGCAGCCAGCGCCGCCGTTGCACCGATATAAGGGCCGAATTGTCCGGGCGGATTTGGCGGCACCTGAGAGAACAGGGCGCCCAGCATCACGCAATTGATTACAAACAACCCGATCAACGAAGTCGTCACCAATTGTACGGTTGTCCTCGGCCTTGTCATTTGGCACCTCTCTTGAGAATTCTGCAAGTCCATCGGGAGGCCCGAAAATAGTGCAATCGCTCCTCAACCGACATTCCCTTGATCGAGTCCCTCGCGTTACCTGAGGAACTCCCCAATTTCGTATACCACCTTTTCGGGCAATCATATCCGCCAACTCGCTTAAACCAAGGAGCTTCGGCGCCAAGACCAATCACGGGAAGCCAAATTGCGGAGAGCTTGTGAAGTAACCGTTACCGCCACTCGGTAGGACGCGGATTCGTTTCCCGCTGTCTCCACCCATCCCCGTGTAATCTGTCCCGTTTTCCCTTCCGAAATTTTTATCACACACCCCGTCACACGACGCAGTGCAATACCGTGTTATACCGTTGTACCTCATGTACCACGGGAGTGACTGAACGTATTGATAACTATCTGTTTTATAAGATATAATTGATATACCGATGCCGACTCTCCCCTTCGGCTTTTTTTCCTGCCTCCCCTCGAATCCAGTCTTGTTCAGACGTAAATCGGTGGGATCCACAACCCACGGGTGGGTCAATGCCGGGTTGGCCGGGCAGATAGAAAACCGCGGGAGACGGGGAACCCGGGAAGAAAACCCTGCGGATCATTCCTCCCGGTTTGGCAGGTGCTGACGCACGATCTTCCTCAGTTCCGCCGAAGAATAGGGCTTGCGCAGCAGAATCTTTTCCTGCCGATCCAGCAGATCGGCAGGAATGCCTTTCAATTCATAGCCACTCTGGAACAGCACGGGCAGCTCCGCCCTTTGTTTTCGAATATGCTCGTACACCTCTATTCCACCCCGTTTGGGCATGATTATATCGAGCAATACCAAGTCAATCTTCTCCTTGTTCGTATCGAATAGCCGAATCGCCTCCTCTCCATCGTATGCGTTGATCACGAAATAGCCTTCTTCCTCCAGGACACTCGAAGTCAATTCCTGGATACTCTTCTCGTCTTCGGCAACCAGGATGGTGCCCTGGCCTTTGGGCAAGGAAGGGGTAATCTTCTCGAATTTTTCTTCTTCCTCCATCGGCTCCGAATGACTCGGCAGGTAGATTTCGAAGGTAGTGCCCGCCCCCACCTTGCTGGAAACTTCGATCACTCCGCCATGTTGTTCGACCAGGCCATGCACCATGGATAATCCCAGCCCGGAACCCTCCTGGGGCCCCTTGGTGCTAAAAAACGGCTCGAAAATATGCTCCTTCACATCCTCGGCAATTCCCTCTCCCGAATCCGTCACGCCAATCCGCACATAATCCCCCGGCATGGCGGGGGAATTCGGGGGCAGGTTTTCTGCTTCGAGGATTGCGTTGCCTGTTTCCAGTGTGAGGGAGCCCCCTTTGTCCATGGCGTCCCGGGCGTTGATGCACAGGTTCAACAAAATCTGCTCCAGGGCTCCCTTGTCGACCTTGATACCGGACAAATCCGGTGCCAGGGACAGCTTGAGTTCGATCTGTTTTCCCAGTGTTGCGCTCAGCAATGACGTCAGCGAGGAGATCAGATCGTTCACGTTGAGGACCGTCGGTTTCAATATTTGCTGACGGCTGTAGCCCAGCAGTTGCTTGACCAATGTGGCGCCCCGCTCCACGGTGCTCCGCACCTTTTCATGGTTGGCATAGCGCGGGTCGGAGGGGGGAGTTATTTCCATCGACAGGTCGTTGAAACCAATGATCATTTGGAGCAGGTTGTTGAATTCGTGAGCGATTCCCCCCGCCAACTGACCCACCGCTTCCAGTTTTTGCGATTGACGGATTTGACCCTCCAATTTCCTGCGCTCATGAGCTTCCATCGCAAAAGCGACCATGTTCGAGATGGAACCTGCGAAGGATTGTTCCTCCAAGGTCCAATTCCTGGGTTCCCCCACATGTTCATGACAGACAATTCCCACCATTTTTCCCTCAAGCCAGACGGGTGAATCCATCATCGAGGTGATGCCCAGGGGAGTCAGATAATCCTTGGAAAATTCCCTGGTTCTGGGGTCGGTGTGCGCATCATCGGCTGCGATACTCCTTTCTTTATTCAATGCCTCGAAATACGCTGGATACTCCTTGGCTTCCAACACACCACCCTCGGAGTGTGACTGTTTGTTATGCTCGAACAAACAAATACAGAGGATTCTGCTATGGGATTTGTCGAATTTCCAAATGCTGCAACGGCCAACATGCAAGGTTTCCGAAGCGGCCTTGGTAATATCCTCCAGAGCCCGGTGTAATTCCGTTCCGGCGGGGTTGGATTTCCGAACCAGTCCCAGCAGCGCCGTGCTCTGGTTTTGCAGTTGCAGGGCGCTGTTCCGCAATGCCTCTTCGGCTTCGATGCGCTTGCGGAGGTCCCGGGTGCCCGTCCGGTAGAGGAACACGACCACGATCCCGGTGATCAGGAAAATCGCGCCAAATCCATATACAATATTGTTGTCGAAAGGTTTGCCGGAATCGAATATGGAAATCCCCGCGACGTCGAAGAGGAATACGATCCGCCAGTTCTCTGGGCGGACGAGCTTGTGATACGCGATCAGATAGGTTCTCCCATCCGCACGGGTAGCTCTGCCGCCGGGAATTTCGCTCAGACCCAGCCACTTGGGCTTCGCTGACCCGAACTGACGGGATTTCGAGATTTCCTCTGCTTCCTCATCCGTAAGGGGATAAAGACCTTGATACAGCCAGTCTTTCCGGTTCGAGGCAAACACCATTCCCTTGGTGTCGATCACCGCGGCGATGCCCGGATAATCCGCGAATTGTTCCTCCAGATCTTCTACCGGAGCCTTGATGACAAGCACTCCGTTGATTTTGCCCTGGGCTGTCTCGACGGGGCTGCTGAAATAGATGCCCCGTTTTTTCGACGTCACCCCCAGCGCAAGGTACACCGCCGGCATGCCTTCCATGGCCTGCTGGAAGTAGGGGCGGAAACCATAGTTTTTGCCTACAAAGCTTGTGGGGGTATTACGATTGCTGGAGGCGATAGTCGTGCCCCCGGTATCCATCAGGTAACAGACAGCCGCCGTGAGGGATTCGCAACTGTGATCTAGAAGGGCGTTGACGGCATCGATCGTGTTCACGCCACGCGATGCCAGGGTCTGCGAGATTACGGGAGACCCGGCGATGGCATGGGCTACCCTTCGCTGCCGGTCCAGGTATAGGGATATTTGATCGCCAAGGATGGAAGCGGTGCGATCCGTATTATTACGCGCTTCGGTCTCCGCCGTGTTTTGCACGTGCAAATAGAAGGCGCCGCCGCCAATCCCGATCAACGTTAGCGACACCAGGGCGAGAGCAAGAAGATTGGTCCGCGCGTTCATCTATCGAACCGGGTCCGGAAGAATCAACCGTTTGTTGGGGGTGTCCATCCGAATATTCAGTTGGACAGTTTGAGAATCCGTTCCTGGCCCGATCATCAATTTTGCCAGGCGAATCAAGCTGCTCAATCCCGGCGACACAGGACACCACCCCTGCCGGGATGAATGGTTGCGCCAGTGGGAAAGGAACCCGGGGCCACGGAGGCCACGGAGGCTACTGTAAGAAATTGGGAGTTCCGGGCGGCTCAACCCATACCATCTGGAAAGATGCCGGGGGATTTTTGGCTGAAGCCGAATTGCCGCACAATCCATCGGTATCCCCGATTCTGGACCCATGTCCCAATGGATTCCCACCATTCCGTGTCCATTCAGGGACCAGGATTGCAGTAGGTCGATCAAACCTCTTATTCCCCTTTTGCGGTGAGTGTCTTGTAACAAAATTAAGGGCCACTAGCAATTACATCATTTGGAAACCGGAGATTGATTCACTCGTACTTAATGGCAGAACTTCGCGTCAGAAGTTTCCAGCTTACCTCATTGTTATTCATCAAGATTGCAATCAAACCGAATTACGCAAACTTCTGACGCGAAGTGCTACGGCCCTGCTACCTTGCATGCTCCAGCGCTTCCGGGTTGACCACGTTGATGGGCGTAACCGCGTCGTAGGCGGTGATCTGGTCGAATATATCGGAAAACTGAATCTCGTATTCCTCGCGGGTCGCATATCCGATATGCGGGGTGCAGATCACGTTGTCCATGGCCAGCAGAGGATCGCTGGTGTCGCGCAGCGGTTCCCGCTCGTAAACATCCACGGCCGCCATGCCGGGCCGCCCGGCACGCAATGCCTCCACCAGGGCACCCGGTTCGATCAGGCCCGCACGGCTGGTGTTGACGAGCAGGGCAGCCGGTTTCATGCGCGCCAGGTCCGCGGCGGTGACAATGCCCCGTGTGGTGTCGTAGAGGCGCATGTGCAGCGAAAGCACATCGTTGCCCTCGAAAAACGCCTCCTTGCCGGGGGCCACGTCATACCCAGTGGCGCGGGCCCGTTCCCGGGAGGCCTCCCGCGCCCACACCCATACATTCATGCCGAACGCTTTGCCATAGCCCGCGACCGTGGAGCCGATTCTGCCATACCCGTAAATGCCCAACGTTTGGCCGCGGAGTGTATTGCCCACCCCGATCTGCCATTGCCCCGCCCTGAGGGCCGCCATTTGCTGGGGAATCCGCCGCACCGACGCCAGGATCAGACCCCAGGTCAGTTCCGCCGCGGCATAGGACGGGGTGCCCGGATGCTGGCTCGATGAAACGATCACTCCCCCTGCCTCATCGGACCGGAATCCGTGGTAGCGTGCGATGAAATGCGTAATTCCTTCCCCAATTTCCCCAAAAGGACCTCCCATGACTGTTCCCGCACTGAAAGCCTGGCACCGCATCGTCAACGAGAGTGATTTTTCCGCGCTGGACTCGCTGCTGGCCGATGACGTTGTGTTCCACTCTCCCGTGGTGCACACGCCCCAGGCCGGCAAGGCGCTGGTGACGCTCTACCTGCGGGCGGCGGGGAGCGTCCTGCTCGCTGGGGGATTCCGCTACGTGCGGGAGATTGTAGCGGAGGATGCTTCGGGCGGGGATGCCGTTCTGGAATTCGAGGCGGAACTGGACGGCATCCACATCAACGGCGTCGATCTGATCCGCTGGGACAGGGAGCAGCGGATTATCGACTTCAAGGTGATGGTGCGTCCCCTCCAGGCCGTGAACAAGATTCACCAATTGATGGGGGAAATGCTGCGGGAAATGAAATCCCGTCCTTGATTCCCTCTCACGGTTTATGGTTGCTCTCTTCCTTCCATTTCGCGAAGTAGTTTCCCCAATGGGGGCTGCTGCCGTCCGCGTCGGTGAACCCGTACTCCTCGGACAATCCCCACGTGCTGAATACTCCGCCGGATTTGCTGAATACATCCGGGTCGGTGGCCAGGGCGGCCACGGCCCGCCCGATGTAGAAGGGGGTTTCCGAGGCGATGAAGTGCGGGTCCTTTTCCGCCCCCTCCCGCCAATTGTCCTCCGTGACCCCAAAGTGGTCCAGCACCGCCTCGGAGCGCAGGAAGCCCGGCGTGAGGGCCAAGGCCGTGATCCTGTGCGGGCGCAATTCCTCCCCCATGGCATAGGCGAGCCGAATCAGCGATAGCTTAGCCAGGTCATAGAAGAGGTTTTCCCGGTAGGCAAGGGAATCTCCATCGGTGATTTCCAGGATCAGCCCGGAGTTCCCCGGGAGCATCAGCGGCACACCATGGCGGCTGGTGATGATGTGGGAATGTACTGCCTTTTGCTGCATGAGCAGCCCCTGGGATATCGACAATTCCCAGAACGGCGTTCCCCATTGGGTCAACTCGTCCCCGCCCCAAACATCGTTGACCAGGATGTCCAGCCGCCCCTGTTCCTCCGCAACCCTGGTGAAGAGGTCCCTCACCTGCTCCTCCACGGTATGATCGACCTGCACGGCAATCCCCGTTCCACCCTCCTGCGATACCACCTCCGCGGTTTCCTCGATGGTCTCGGGCCGGTTGCCGGAGGCGGGCCTGCCACGGATGCTCCGCCCCGTGCAATACACCGTGGCGCCCTGGGCGCCCAGCATGCGGGCGATTCCCCGGCCCGCCCCCCGCGTGGCGCCCGCAACCACGGCGATTTTTCCGTCCAGTAGCTTCATCGCTGATTTCTTTTGTTTTAGAAGGGGTGTGACCAACTCAAAAACGCGGAAAACCGAACAGCATGCGGGGGAAATGATTCCCCCCGCGCCCCCCCGACGGGTGTAAAGCGAAGTTTTCAATATAATTCAACATGTTGTATTTATTACCTAATTTGGGGGTGCAGGGGACTAAGTTCCCTGCCGGGAGTCCAGAGGGCAGCGCCCTTTGGCCGCCGGAGGCAATCCTTCTTATTGCTGTTTTGGAATTGGTCACAGGCCTTTTAGGGGATTCCCTATTCGGCACCCTGCCGGTCCATATTGCCTCCTTCACAATCCGTTGTCCTTTCACCCCCCGGAATGCCAACCCGGTGCGGAACGTCACACCCGGCAAAACGGCCCCCTGTGCATTTTGATGGGTTATTGACGCGGTCATCCACAGGGTCATGACGCCTCCCTGATATTTTGCAATCAGATGGCGGGCCCAGGGAACACCCCGGGCAGGATCGATATTCCCGGCCGGCCGCAAAACGGATTCCGGACGCCAGAGGGCGCAACCACCGGGATTCCAGGTGTGTATCAATTTAATTCCGAGGAGGATGGAACCATGGATATTTTCATCAATGTTGCCAATATTATTTATTTGGCAGCCTACTTCAACCGCGACATTCTCCGCATGCGGATGCTGAGCGTCGTCGCGGCATCGTGCCTGGTGACCTACTTTTATTTTCGCTCCGAGCCGTTGATGACTCCCGTGTATTGGAACCTGTTCCACATGGGAATCAACATCATGTGGATCGTGCGGCTTTCCCTTGAACGGGTAAAAGCCAGGAAGGTGGAAATTCCAAGCCGGCCTGCCGGCATCTCTGAAAGGGCAGCTGAATACCGGAACGGATCCGGACTTTCCGGTTCCGCGCCAACACCCATTCTGGCCGGGAGCATAGGAACGATCATTCCACCCGAACTGCAATTCGGGCCGGCCGTGTTTCACTCGATCAGATAAACGCGGAGGATAAATGAAGATGAAAACAGTGAAAGAACATTATGAATCCCTTTTGGCCGAGCATTATTCCTGGATGTCCGGGGGATTCGAATTTCAGGTGGAGCGCAATGCGGATTTCTTCCAGCAGCATAACGTCCGGCCCACCCTCGGTGGGTTTGCCCTCGATGCCGGAGCCGGATCGGGATTCCAATCCATCCCCCTGGCTCGGGCCGGTTTCAAGGTGACCGCCATCGATCTGAGTGAATCCCTGCTGCACGAATTGCGGAGAGAAGGGGAAGGATTGGAGATCCACCCCATCCATGGGGATCTGCTGAATTTGGATTCGTATGCAACGGAACCCGTCGAACTGGTCGTCTGCATGGGAGACACACTGACACACCTGGATTCTTTAAGGGACGTAGAAAATTTCCTGCGCTCCTCCCATCGGGTGCTGGAAAAGGGCGGAAGCCTGGTGCTGACGTTCCGTGATTTGAGCCATCCACTGGAAGGGGAGGCGAGATTCATCCCTGTGAAAAGCGATGATAATACGATTTTCACCTGCTTTCTGGAATACGGTTCCACCCATGTCCGTGTTCACGATCTGGTTTACCGCCGGGCGGCACGGGGCGAGGAATGGCAATTTTTCGCCAGTTCCTACCGGAAACTCGTTTTATCGCCGGATTGGGCTGTCAGGACCCTTGGCCAATGTGGCTTTTCCATCCAATTTGAAGAAAACTCCAGAGGAATGATCACTCTCATTTGCAAAAATGAATGACGCAAGTGAAATCGTTAATTGCGGAAGACTCTCATCCTCCGGCCCCTCAGGCAGCATCCTCCCAGTAGCGGTCCACCCGGGCCTGAATCCTGGAGAGCGCTTTCTCATTGCGTTCCGGCTGGAAGAGATGGGCGAAGCGGCCCTGGAGTTTCAGGTATTCCTCCACGGGTGGCCGGCGGCCCGCCGGCTGGGGAATCTTCGTATGGGTCACCCTGCCGTTCTCATATTCCTTGAGGGGCCACATGCCGGTCTTCGTCGCCAGGGTAGCAATGCGCAGCGTGTCCTTCGGCTCGAAATGCCAACCCGTCGGGCAGGGCGTAAAACTGATGAAGAGCTTGGGCCCCTTCCGCCGCATCGCCTTTTCCAGCTTGCGGGCCAGATCGACCGGCTCGTTTCCGGAAATGGTGGCCAGGTAGGCCGGGTCATGAGCGGCCCAGATGGAAAAAAGATTCTTCTTATCGCCAGTGAACCCATCCGGGCCATGGTCCGTGGCGGTCAGCGCCCCATGTGGCGTCGCCGCGGAGGTCTGGTGCCCCGTATTGCCGAAACCCTCGTTGTCGTAGCAGAGATAGAAGAAATCAAGGCCCCGGTCGATTGCACCGGAAGTGGAAGACAATCCGATTCCGTTGGCGGCCCCATCCCCGGTGAGCACGACCACGTGCCGATCTCGGGACGGATCCAATTTCCCGGATGCAATCCTCAGGTCCAAGGCGTCCCGGATGCCCTGGGCCCCGGCCGGCGCCGATGACATCGACGTATACATCCACGAACCCTGGAAGGGCGAATGCGGGTACAAACAAAGCAGCGTCATGCACCCGGCGGCATTCACGAACACGGTATCTTCCCCCAGGATGTCGTGGAAAAGACGGATGACTTCCAATCCTCCGCATCCTGCGCACATGGCCGTCCCGGGACTGAGCAGGTGCTCCGGCGGAAGGTCCTTCATGGCTTTGAAAACGGTTTCGGTCATGTCTTGAACTCCCGTATTTTTTCGATGCCCATTCAGCGCCGGGAAAATTACCGCCGGGAAAACCCCCGTCAGGAGACCCGGGCCACTGCCTGCGAGGCCCGTGTGCGCTCCAACTCCTCCCCGGTATAGAGCAATCGCGGGGATGGATTTGTCCCTGCCCGCGCCGCTTTCTGGAGGTCCTGGAGCATTCCCAGGAATTCCCCGGGGGCGATATCCCTGCCTCCGAGCCCTCCGATGAAGCTGGCCACGGCTGGACCGTTGGCGCCCGCCTGATGGAGGGCCGCCATGATCTCCCCATGGAGGATGCCCCCCCGCCCGGTGGACAGATTCTGATCGATGATGGCTACGCCCCGCATGCCGGCGAGCGCCTCCACCAGCGGGGCTTCGGGAAACGGCCGCAGCAGGCGGGGCCGCACCAGGCCCACCTTCCACCCCTCCGGCCGCAGACGGTCCACGGCCTCCTTCGCCTTGGTGGAAAAGGCCCCGATCATGACGAATCCGTATTCCGCGTCTTCACAGCGGTAGGTTTCCACCGCATCGTAGGAGCGGCCCCACCGTTCGGCGAAATCCCGGGCCACCTCCTGGAATACCTCCAGGCTCTCCATGGCGGCCAGATGGGTTTGATAACGGAAGTAGGAATATTGGCTTCCGCCCAGCACCGACACCCCCTGGGCGCTGTGGGACCCATCCCCGAACGCTCCCTTCCCCGGCAGGAAGGGAGGGAGAAATTCCCGCGCCTCGTCCGGGGAAGGAATTTCCACCGGCTCCCGGGTAAAGGAAAGGTAGAATCCGTCCAGGTTGACGATGACCGGCAGCCGCACCCTGGGGTGCTCCGCCCACCGGTAAGCCAGCAACACGCCGTCCAGCACCTCCTGGCAGGTTGCGCAATGAATTTGCAGGAAGCCACTATCCCGCGCCGCCAGAACGTCGTTATGATCCGGCTCCAGGGTGATGGGCGCCGACAGGGCGCGGGACACGTTAACCAGCACCCAGGGCACCCTCCATCCGGCGGCGGCATAGAGCATCTCCAGGCCGTACAAAAGCCCTTGGCTCGAGGTGGCGGAAAATACCCGCACTCCCGTGGCCGCCGCCGTTCCCGCCGCCGTAATCATGGAATGCTCGGAATCCATGTTGACCATGCGGGTGCCGATCTCGCCCTCATCGATCCACCGGGATACTTCTTCGATGATCTCGGTCTGCGGGGTGATGGGGAAGGCGGGCAGGTAATCCACATCCGCCAAGCGCATTCCCCAGGCAGCCGCCTGATTTCCTGTCAGCAATTTGCGTATCATGTCCCGGCTCCCGCTTGAGGAGGATTTGTCTCCGCTCCTTCCGGAATAAAACCGATCGCATGAGATGGGCACTGTTCCATGCAGATCAGACAGCCCTTGCAGTGCTCGTAATCGATCTCCGGTTCACCCCCATTGGTGACACGCACAGCGCCATCCGGGCAGAAGGTGGCGCAGATCCACCAGCAACCCTTGCAGCGGCCAAGGTCGATCACCGGCCGGTCAGTGCGCCAGAGTCCCGTGGGCAAGAGAGCGCTTGTGCCCAAACCCAGGATGGTGGGAGACGCCATGAGCGCGGCGTCCCTCGGCAGTTCGATCCAGACTGGGGCCACCAGGGGAGGCGGCTGGTCTTCCGCCTCTTCCCGTTCCGCGAGGGTTGGCCCCTCCATTCGCTTGAAGGCGCTCAGGGACAACTCCAGGTTGAGGGCCAGCCGTTTTTCTTCCAGGAATTCCAACTCCTCGCGCACGGCCTCCCGCAGGGAAGACGCGGAAATTACACCGGACAACCTTGCCGCCGCGCCAGCAGCCGCAACCGCCGTCAAGGGGGATACGCCGCCGGCGTTCTCTCCCAAATCGGGCATGGGAATGACCGTGGCGGGAGGATCGCCCTGATGAGCGCCGGCGGGGCTTCCCAGCAGAAGCAGGGTCTCCGGTTCCACACCTTCCATCACACCGGCGGAGGGAATGGACACCAGGGAGCCGTCCACCACGACCACCAGATCCGGAGAGGCGATCGCTCCCCGTTCATGGATGACCTCCCGGGAGGCCCGTACATAGGCGAAAATTGGCGCACCCCGCCGTTCGGGTCCATAGCGCGGTGCATCCTGCACCACATACCCCTCCAGGAAAAAGGCGGTGCCGAGAATACGGCTGGCCGTTTTCACCCCCTGGCCCCCCCGGCCATGAAACCGGATACGAAACATGTCCATGCCTCCCTAAGCCCTAGCGATCACTTCGTTCCAATATACGGGTCATTTTCCCCGTGAATCCGGCCGTAGCGCATGGCGCGCATGAGCCGCTCCCTGGCCATGGCCAGGGCCACCGTGCGGGGTGGGCAGCCATTGCGGCGGGCCTCCTCGAGAACCCTGCGGGTATTGGAACCCACCTTCTCTGCGATTTCCCGCATCGCCTGGTCTTCATCCCCACCCTGGGATTCGACGGCGGCGCAAATGACCCCGCCCGCGTTGGCGATGAAGTCGGGCAGAACCAGGATGCCCCGATCGTGCAACCGCTGTTCGGCTTCCGCTGTGCAGGGGATATTGGCCCCCTGGGCGACCAGACGGGTGTTTAACCGCTCCACATTGGCGAGGGTCACAACGTCGGGCCGGGCAGCGGGAATCAGGACGTCGCACTCCAGCCTGATTACCTCCTCGCGCCCCAGCTTTTCCGCGTCCGGGTAGCGGTGCAGCGGCTGATTTGCCTTTTTCAGGGCGATCAAATTCGCCACATCCAGTCCATGGGGGTTGTAGAGGCTCCCCTGAATGTCCGCCACCCCAACGATCAAGGCCCCCCGTTCGGCCAGAAACCGGGCCGCATTGCTTCCCACGGCCCCGAATCCCTGCACGGCCACGCGCAATCCTTCCATGGGGAGATCGAGAAACGGCAACGCGGATTGGATGGCATGCAGCAGTCCCCACCCGGTGGCTCCGATTTGATCCAGGGGAATCCCCCCCAGTTCGCGGGGCAGGCCAACCGCACGCCCGATTTCATCCCGCACCCAGGCCATGCACGTTTCATCGGTGCCCATGTCGGGCCCCGGGATATACTCGTGCAGATGCTCGATAGCCCTGGCGAAGGCGCGGATCAGGCGCTCTTTCTTCCCGGAAGGAATCATCGGATCGGCAAGAACCACCGACTTTGCCCCGCCATGGGAAAGCCCGGCCGCCGCATTTTTCAGCGTCATGGCGCGGGCCAGCCGGAAGGCTTCTTCGGCCGTGGCATCTTCCGACATGCGGATTCCACCGATGGCGGGCCCGATGGCCACGTTGTCCACCGCCACCACCGCCTTGAGGTGCAAGCCGGGTTCGTAAATGTGCAGGATCTTGATCGGGCCGAGATCATCGGCGAAGGCGAAGATATCATTCATGGCGACACCCTCTGCATTCGTGCTGCATGGCCGGGCGCAATCGCCGCCCCGCATGCACCCCTCAGACGGGTTGCCCCAACATCTTTATTATACCCCACCACGAACCGAGGCGCACCTTCCGGACATGCGTCCAGGGCGGTGTACCGCTTTCATCAGGAAAGGATATAAGGGAAGAAATGGATCAAAAGAAGGCGAAGACGCCCAGCACCAGAAAACTGCCATTCAGGTCGGCGGTTTGGGTCACGCCAGCTACTTCCGTAGTATTCCCGGCCGATCCTTCAATCACCTTGTATTGCAGCCGGAAACCCGCGAATTTCGTAATCCAGTCCATGCCCAGCTTGAAGATGGTCAGTCCGGGGCTGTTGGTGCTGGAGGCCGTGCCCAGGGTCCCCCCCTCGAATTCGTGGGTCACCTTCGCCGTTCCCGTAGAGATGCCAATGAGGAATTTCAACCCCCGCTTGTCGGCCCGGTTGAAATACAGGTTGGCGCCAAAGGTCGTATAGGTAAGCGTCTCAGTGACATTGTCGGAGATGATCGTACCCCCCGCTTCCAGAGTGTAGGTTCTCTGAAGGCCGGTAATGGTTGAATCGATTTCAAGGGAGAAATGCTGGGAAATGACGTATTCGAAAAAGATGTCGTTGCCCACGTACCCGGCAGAATTGGTGTATTCCGTGGCACCGTCATCATGGGTATAGGTCATTCCGGAAGCAGAGATCCGGTTGATCCCCATTTTCATGGTCATTTCGTCGCCCAACGCCAATCCGGTGGCTCCGGTAATCGCGCAGAGCAGTACAAACAGAATCGCAACCGGCAATCGCAGTTTACTAGCCATATTTATTACCGTTCATCGCTGGAACCCAAATATCTTCATCCGAATCGCCCGATCCATTTCTCCATGCAGAATTGGCACCAAGGAAAGGAAGAGAAATCCG
Source organism: uncultured Pseudomonadota bacterium (assembly GCA_964583525.1). Taxonomy (GTDB): domain Bacteria; phylum SAR324; class SAR324; order SAR324; family JACQKK01; genus CAZOXD01. The sequence continues at coordinate 10,894 of CAZOXD010000047.1, read as the reverse complement.
AATCACACGAACAATTCATTTGCCGTCCGTGGGATCCTCCGGGAATAGAAGCCAACGCCGCAGACCCGGCGTATGGCTTCCTGCTACCGGGCGTTCCCCTTTATCTAATAATAACGCGGGGACCCCTCGGTTAGTGTCGGAATTTTTTCCCGTTCCGGTAAGTCTATTTTGAACCAACCGCTGAAATAGGCAGGTGTCCTTGCGAAGGATCGGGAGTGTTCCCGATCATTGCCAGGAGGGGCGGAGGAAGGGAGACGGAAAGCAGGAACCGAAATATTTCATGAACAATCCAGCAAGATATCAATCAAATTGTGGAATGCCGGATTTCCCATCATTTGCCAGGATTTGCCAAGAAAGGACCCGTTCTACATGTGGTTCTTGACAGGACACTCTCCCACTTTTACCGCCGTTGCCGTGGCAGATTATATCTTGTAGCGGAATCAACACGGTAGTCTGCCTTCGTCAAGCCGGTGAAAAATTCATTCATCCGGTCATGGGAATGGGTTTGTCCTGGCCACTGGACGGATGTGCATCGTATTCCGGCACAAGTTCCCTGATCCACTCCATGAGAGCGGCTGGATCGTTGTGGTCCACCCCTTCCTGAATCGAATCCAAGGTCTTTTCCAGATATACGGCCTTGAGGATTCTCTTGTTGGCCAGGAGAATCTTCTCGTGTGAGGTTTTGGAGAGCGGTTCCTGCTCGTGGAAGAGTTCCTCGTACATTTTTTCCCCGGGGCGCAGCCCTGTATAGACAATCTCGATTTCCTCACCAGGAATTTTTCCCGTGAGCTGGATCATTTGTTCCGCCAGATATCGGATTTTCACCGGTTCACCCATATCGAGTACGAAGATCTCTCCTCCCATTCCAATGGCACCGGCCTGCAGGATCAATTGCGTCGCTTCGGGGATGGTCATGAAATAACGTTCAATCTCCGGATGGGTCACGGTAACCGGGCCACCCGCTTCAATTTGCTGGCGGAAGAGTGGCACTACACTCCCGGCGGAGTCCAACACATTTCCAAATCGTACCGTGATGAACCGGGTGTTTTGCGAGGGTTGGTTCTGGCAATAGATTTCCGCAATCCGCTTGGACGAGCCCATGATGCTGGAGGGATTGACCGCCTTATCCGTGGAAATGAGAATAAAGCGTTCCACGTTATGCTTCACGGCGGCCTGCGCTGCCACCCGTGTGCCCAGCACATTGTTCCGCAACGCTTCCCGAACATGCGGTTCCAGAAGGGGGACGTGCTTGTACGCGGCTGCATGGAAGATCACATTGGGCTTGAACCGGCCAAACACCCCCTCCACTGCGGGGGCGTCGGTCACATCGGCCAGCAGGAAATGGCATTCCAGTTTCGGTTTCGCATTTTTCAACTCGGCTTCGACTCGGTAAAGGTTGTATTCGCTGTGGTCGATCACGATCAGCGAAGTGGGGTTGAAGCGCGCCACTTGATGGCACAATTCCGAACCGATCGAACCCCCGCCTCCCGTAATCAGGATCACCTTATCGGTAAGTTCTCCCTGGATGCGCGGAATATCCAGATCGACCTGGTCCCGCCCCAACAAATCCTCGACTTTCACTTCGCGAAGTTCCTGGAGGAGGGATCTACCCGAGACCAAGTGAGCCACCTTGGGAAGGGTGCGGAAGGTGCGGCCACTCTTTTCGCAATAGGAAACGATGCGCCGGGTTTGTTGCGGGGTCGCTGACGGCACCGCAATCATGATCAACTCCACTCCCATTCGCTCTACAATCCGAGGGATATCTTCACTCCCGCCCACGACGGAGACCCCATGAATATCCATCCCGCGGAGCGTCTTGTTGTCATCGACAAATGCCACGACCCGGTATTCCTTGTTCCTGTCCCTTTTCAGATCCCGCACCAGCATCTCTCCGGCTTCGCCTCCTCCCACCACCAGCACGGAAATCCCTTTCAGGCCCCACCCGCGGTTTTCCTTGAGGATCCGATACAGAAAGCGCGGCCCTCCCAGCATGACGATGAGCAGAATCGTGTAAATCGGGAAGACGGAGCGGGGAATGGCCTGCAACCGGGTGGCCAAAGACAGGAACACGACCGCCAGTACGACTCCCAGCAAAGCGCCCTTGACGATCCGTGTCAAATCCTGCATCGAACTGAATCGCCAGATTCCCCTGTACAATCCGAAATATAAAAAAACTCCCCCCTGAATCGCCACAATCGCGGGCAATACCAATAATCCCCTTTCAAGGTTCACCGGGGGAATGTCGCCCAAATCAAACCGCAACCAGTAGGCTCCTCCCCACGCTGCAACGACCATCACCAGATCGTGGACGAAGGCAAGCCCTCCCCGGGAATACCGCCTCATTTTTTTGACGATTCGAACGATCATGAAGGATCCTGCCTCCATCCACGGAAGACCTGCCTGCTATTTGGAGAATGCCATATCCGGAGATTTCCTGGATTGGCGTAATTTACCAGAATCGTGGATTGCGGCTCAGTATAACGCATTCCAATGCTGTTCGTCCTCCATCCTCCAAAATTTTCCTCATCATATTAGGCTGGATGGAAATCACCTCAAACGGGAGGTCTACGGTTACGATGAATTTGCTCCGACCAGACTCGTGACATTGCTTCCGGTATCATTTACCATTTGATGTTGGGTATTCATTATTGGATATGTGATGTCCAAATCCATTCCGCGATAAATTACCCTGCCTGCGTAATTTCGGGGTCTGCCCCCCACAGATCGCCTTTACAGTCCGTGCCAAATACGGGTAACCAGGCCCCCTTTTGGTAAGAAGGGCTCCCTGCAAAAAATTGAAGGTAAATGTCCCAGTTTACTTCGGATTTCAAGCGATGGACGGATGCCATCATCCCCGGATGGTGCGCATTTTTCCTGTATTTTGAATTTATCTCTTCCACTTTCAGCATTGCCGGGACGGAACTCGCACACGCGATGATGTTGTTGGCCTTTGTCGTTTTCGGCCTCTTCCATCCTGGACGGAGCAGCCTTCCCCTCTGGGCCTTCGCACCCTTCCTTGCGCTTCTGGGGTCCGCGCTCTTATCCGGGCTGTTCAATTCCAGCCTCGGAGAATTTTTACCGAGAATCGGGCAGGACTACCGGATATTCATCGTCCCATTTCTCGTCTTGTTCGCTCTGAAGTGGGTGGATACCCGGCGTCTGATGCGGGTTTTCCTCGTAGCCGTGCTTGCAGTCTCCGTATTTGGCATCGTCCAGCATTATTTTGGGGTGGAACGGATTCATTTCGGGGATAAAACACCCCTGGGAATTGTGGATGGGCGGTTTCGATCCGAAGGGTTTTTCGACAATCCGCTCACCTACTCGGGGTACCTGTTGATTGTGGCGCCGGTCTTTCTCTCCCTGGCCTGGGGAGAATCCTCCCGCTGGCGATGGGGATTCCTGGCCGGGGGTGTGTTGGCCGGTACCGGTGTGATTTTTTCGCTGACCCGCAGCGGGGTGATCGGCCTGGGTGTGGGGATATTGATCCTCTGTTATCGCTTCAACAGGAAATTCACCCTGTTTTTGGTGGGAATCGTGGCGATTACCGGCGGGGCTTTTTCCATTGCCCATATTACAGGAGTGATGCCACCCCCCAGTCCCGAAGTGATGAAAAAATTGCCGGTCATACTTAAGCGCATGTACGCCATCGACCTTCGAACCAGCAGCGTACTTTCCCGGGTCTATCTCTGGGAAGCAGCATTGCTGGGGTACCGCGACAAACCCGTCCTCGGATTCGGGCTTAATTCCCACGGCACTGAAATGGTTCCTTACCAGATTATCGTTAGCGATGCGCACGGTGGGTTCGATTTGGGCCTCAGGAAAGATTCGCCTGTCCACAATGCGCATCTGCGAGTGCTGTTCGAGTTGGGGACGGTGGGCATAATCGTGTATCTGTGGCTGTGGGGAACCCTGTTCGCCTGGAACCGGATATGGCTGCTCCGCGACAAGGGGGCCTCACCCTGGGAAAGCAGCCTGCTGTGGGGAATCGCTGCGGGTCTGGCTGGCTCCCTGACTGCCGGGATATTCGAGGACAATCTCTTCGATGCGGAAGTGCAAACCGTGATCACGATGATGATCGGGCTGTCGCTCCATGCAGGGATGGAAATGCGTAAGAAATACCGGCAAGCCACCTGAAGAGAGATGGATCAGGCTGGCTCAGCAGCGATAACCTATCCGGGATGCTAAGGAGCGCCGATTAGAATGACCGCGATTTATTTCGCCGTGTCTCCCTGGCCATATGGTTGGGCGTTCATCGCGGCATTCGGTCCACCATTCAGCATATCCAACAACACCTCCCCGGCTTGATCTCCCGGCCCAGTCAATGGGAGGGGGTTTTTTCGCATGGGGATTCACACAGACCGCCCTCCTCGTGATTGGGGAAGAGCATGCATAAGGTTTCTCGGGACAATAGGAAAATTACCCGGCCCAAACAAAGCATGAACGCCGAATCTGTAAAAATTGTGTTTAAAAAAGCGCTGACGCTACGGCCCTGGGATGGCCCCAGAGTCTACCGGAAACTCAGCGAATTGGGGCTCCGGTTTTATCGCAGGTATATCGAACCGCTCGTCTTTCGGCGCAAATACGATACGGCGAAATTGATCGAGGCCCTGCGTGCGGTGGGACTTGAAAAAGGGAGCACGGTATTCCTCCATTCGGCATTCTCGCGCTTTTATAATTACACCGGAGATGCCGATAGCCTTATCGACGCCCTCCTGGAAGCGTTGGGGCCAGATGGGACCTTGGCAATGCCGGCCTTTCCGGATATGCGTTTTCAATGGGACCCATCGGCTGTATTCGACGTGAAGAACACCCCCACCGCGGGGGGGTATCTCGCCGAACGTTTCCGCCTCCGGCAGGGGGTTTTGCGAAGCATCAACCGCAATCATTCTGTTTGTGCATTGGGGCCCAATGCTGACTACCTGGTACGGGATCATCACCGGAGTATCACCTCCTGGGATGAAAACTCACCATTTTTCCGATTTGGGGAGGTCAAGGCCCTGTTGCTGGGCGTGGGCATCGGCCACAATCTGCGGGCAGTATCCACCATCCACTGCATGGAGAGCCTGCTGCGTACCCAGTACCAGATTTTCCACGATTTTTTCCCGAGTGTCGTTACCTACACCTACATCGACGCCGAAGGCAACCGGGGAGAACACACATATTTGCGCAGGGAAGGCCTCATCGACACCAAGCGCCTCAAGCCCTACATGGATTCCGGCAAATACATCGAAAACCGGCTTTCCAACCTGGAAATAATGGCTTTGGACGCGCGCTACTTCATCGCCAGGCTGGTTGAACTAGGCCACCAGGGGATCACCATTTACACTTCCCCCCGCAGGCAGAAGCACCTGTTCGTTCCATTGAAAACTCCCCCCCTTTACCCCGCCAGAGGTTCGCAAGACCCTTGATCCCAGCCCGCGGACAACTGCAATATCATTCCACCGGCTGAAGGAATCGCTCCGATCAATCCTGGTATCATTGAATAATTTCCAAACAAATCCCGAAGGGATTAAAATCATATCTTAAGGACCAGGACTATTGTTGAGACTTCCCCTACTGCGGTCCCAACAATTTTTGGTAGAGTTCCAGCAGGGACTCCTTTTCCCTATCCCAATTATAATGATCGATGACAGCCTTCCGCCCTCGCTCCCCCATTGCCTGGGCATCCTGTGGATGCTCCAGCAGCCACCGGATTGCTTCGGAGATGGCTTCGGTGTCCATGGGATCTACAATGATGCCACACTTGGCATTGTTGACGATATCCCGCCAGTCCGGGATGTCGGAAACTACGACGGGGAGTCCGGCTGCCATGTACTCAAACAACTTAGTGGGCAAAGCTTGCAGGTGGTTGGGAGTAGGATGTAGCACGGATAACCCAACTCGTGCTTGTGCGAGCAAACCAGAGACCCCATCACGGTCCATCACTCCATGATAATCCACCAACCTCCAACCCGGCCGCTTATGCATTTCGGATAAAAGATTGGCCGGACCGAACCTACCCGCGAGGTCTAACCTTGTACCAAGGTTTGCAGGGAGCAATTCCATTGCATCGACCATTTGTTTCACTCCCCTGGGCCCGGAAATGGCTCCAATATATACAGCCCTGTGTGCTCTGGAACCAAATGCTGTGGTGGGATGAGGAAATAGCTCGGCCGGATCGGAGTAGTTCCGTAAAAGTGTTGACCTGCTGGAAGAAAACCTGGAAATAACGCGGGGGTTGGCGACTATCATATGATCGAAAATTATGGGTGCAATTTTTTCAACCAAAGCGGTTATCCATGCGATGCATGGCTTTAACCAACCAGGGATCCAATACTTTATCCTGATTTGGGAAGGGACGTCCTCATGCACGTCATAGATGACTCGTTTTCCAAACAGTTTAAGCACCAATCCAACGGGAATCAGTTCGGGATCGTGGAAATGGTACAACTCGCCTCGCTCGCGCAATGCCGCCATTAGAACCCGGAGGGTTGTGAGCACGATCCGCTCTACCCGGATTCGAGGTGAAGGGACGGAATGTATTTGCACACCTTCCCGAATTTCATCCCTGTCATGGCCTGCAATGAGCACGACCTCGTATCCGGCCTCCGCCAGGGAACGGCACTCCTTGTTGAATATTCGCGTATCGAACGGGGGTTGTACCGAAGTAAGGTGAAGAACCCGGGTCATAGGTGTTCCTGCAGAATAAAATTCATTCGCTTAAAATCAGCCTGATTGCACCGGACCGATTCAGCGAAATTGAATAACCGAAAATGAGCGAATTTGGCCATTCCCGTTCGCCGGGTTCTGAACGCACTCATTAATCGGTCTTCTGTAAATGTTTTTTATAAAAGGTTGAATTCACATCGCCCAATTCATGGGTCTTGACGAATTCAATGAACAAATGTTTTCCGAAGAGAACATTCGGATTCAGATTGAGCGCCAAAGATTCCCTATATACGGACTTTTTCCATTCGGAGTCGATATCCCTGTTTCTTCTTACGCTTTGGAAATAAGCGTATAAATTCGCCAACAGTAGAAAAGGATAGAACACCCCGAGGAGGGCGGAACTCCAACTGATTTTCACGGGATGCACTTTGACGATGCGAAATCCGGCCAGCTTTGCCAGAATTTTTAATTTTTGGATTCCGATTAAAAAGATGTGCCCCAAATACAATTCTTCATCCTCTCCGCTTGAAAACCAAATCGAGTCGATCTCGTTGATGGGCATGCGATTGTAAAGCTCGTTTTCCACGAGGAAATGACTCCATCTCGCTCTCAGGTGGGAGTTGTTGGGAGTGGTGAGTAGCAGTTTTCCATTGGGCTGGAGAACGCGGTTAAATTCCCGTAGGGCAAACAGTTGATTGGGCAGGTGTTCGATCCCCTCCTGGCAAAGGATCAAATTCGCATGGTGATTCCCCATTGGCAGGGTTTCATTCAAATCCGTTTTCCTGCAGGGCGGATGGTCCAATTCATAAAATTCCGGAAAGAGATCATAAGGCTCAACATGAGTAAATTTCCCCAGCAAAATCCTGGTCATGAACCCGGTCCCCGCGGGAATGTCGATGGCAACCTCCCCTTCCGATTTCTCCAAGCTTTCCAGATATTTGCCAACGAAATTTTTGATGTTGCTGGAGCCGAAAAATTTCATGGAAAGAATGATGAATGATAGGAAGGATTGAGTGGTGACCCATTACCCGGTTAAGGGCATGACGTTGTCCTGATCCTCCGAAGGGGGGGAACCGTATTCTGGAAGCAGCCGGCGAATCCAATCCATCAGGGCTTCGGTTTCATTGTTTTCCACCCCCTTTTGAATCGATTCCATGGCGCTTTCCAAGTACCCGGAATCAAGGACTCTTTTGTTGGCCAGAAGAATTTTATCGTGGGAAGTTTTTGTGAGGGCTTCCTTCTCATGCAGGAGTTCCTCATACATCTTCTTACCCGGCCGCAAGCCTGTGTATACGATCTCCACATCCTCTTCGGGCACCTTTCCCGCCGGAAAGATCATCTGCTCCGCCAGGTACTGAATTTTGACCGGCTCGCCCATATCGAGAACGAAAATTTCCCCTCCCCTCCCTATGGCGCCGGCCTGGAGGATCAACTGGGCCGCTTCTGGAATGGTCATGAAATACCGCTCGATCTCCGGGTGGGTAACGGTGACTGGACCGCCGGCTTCGATTTGCTGGCGAAACAGGGGCACCACGCTCTGACCTGCCCCCGGTTATTGTACCACTTTCAATGTTAGTCCTGGGGGGAACGAGCCCCCTGCCGTGACCATCCAAGGCACCACAGTCTCTGGAGCTGGGGACCTGTATCCCAGCGAGCTGTGTGGCCTGATCTGGTTGTACTCCTTCCTCCACTGCTCAATGATGAACTGGGCTTCTTCCAGAGTGTAGAAGAATTCCCGCTTTAGCACCTCGTCTCCCAGCGTGCCATTGAACCTCTCGTTATAACCGTTTTCCCAGGGGCTTCCCGGTGTGATGAACAGTGTTTTCACCCCTACCTGTTTCAGCCACTGCCTCACCGCCTTTGCAGTGAACTCCGGGCCGTTATCCGAGCGGATATGCTCAGGTGGACCATGGAGGACGAACAGCTCAGCCAGCTTGTGAAGCACATCATCGGAGCGCAGCCTTCTTTCCACATCGATCGCCAGGCACTCCCGGCTGTACTCGTCAATCACCGTCAACATTCTTAACTTACGTCCGTCATGGGTACGATCCTCGACAAAGTCATACGACCAGACATGGTTTCTCCGAGACGGCCTGAGACGGATGCACAACCCGTCATGGAACCACAGCCGTCCCCGTTTGAGCTTCCTCTGGGGCACTTTCAGCCCTTCCCTGCGCCAGATGCGCTCTACCCGCTTATGATTGACCCGCCAACCCTCCCTTTGCAACATGGCCGTGATCCGTCTGTATCCGTATCGGCCAAACCGCTCGGTAAGGCGAACAATAGCTCGGGTAAGCGCCTCCTCATCCTTGGCGATTCTTGAACGGTGTCGCTGGGTGGCCCTTGCTTGACCCACAACTTTGCAGGCCCGGCGTTCGGATACCCCAAGTTGCCTCACCGCCTGATCCACGAATTGCCTTCGCCGGAAAGGGCTTAGAAGTTTCCCTTGGCTGCCTCTGCCAAGATCATCTTATCCAGCGTCAGGTCAGCCACCGCCCTGCGAAGCCGACCATTTTCCTTCTCAAGCTCTTTTAAACGTTTGGCCTGCTCAACCTTTAGCCCGCCGTACTCCTTCCTCCAACGGTAATAGGTCTGCTCGGTTACCCCGATTTGCTTACAAACCTGGCCAATCTTTCCACCTTTGGCCAACACCACTTCCGCCTCCCGAAGCTTCCCGATGATCTGCTCCGGCGTGTGTCTCGTGTTTTTCATACCGCTCCTCCTTGATCGGTTCAGCTCCAACTCTAACATTGAAACTGGATCGATCTAAGGGGGGCAGATCAATTTCTGAATCAAATTGCACACTGTAATAATAGAGTTTTTTGGAAAAACACCGCCCGTTTCTTCATTCAGATTGTTGGTTGTTTCCCCGGCAGCATCAGCTCCAGATATCGGTCGGTCGCATCTTCGGCGTTAAATTCCATAGCCCGTTGGCTGGCGTTGGGGCCAGGAGAGTCAAGCCGTTTCTCCATGGCGGTTGCCAAGGCCGATAAATCGCCAACGGGAGTCAACAAACCCCACTGTCCTTGTGCGAGGATTTCAGCGGCACCGTGGGGGCAGTTGGTACTGACAACGGGGATCCCCAGCGCCATGGCTTCGACCAGTACGTTGGGGAATCCCTCCCAGGCGGAGGAGAGGACGAACATGGCTGCTCTCTTCATGTACGCATGAGGATTGCTTTTAAAACCGGGCAATGTCACATCCTTCGCCACGTTCAACTCGCGCACCAAGGCTTCCAGCCGGCCACGCAGGGAGCCCTCCCCTAAGATCATCAAGCGCGCCTTCCGTGTTCGGCGTAACATTGCGAAGGCGTGAATGAGAACCGAGTGGTCCTTTTGCTCCGTCAACCGGCCGACGGTCAGGATTACCGGTGGCGAACCAGGATTGAACCAGGGGTGATCGCAAGGCTGATCGGCTGATACCAACAACTCTGGTGTTACCGTGGGATTGTAAATCACGCTAATGCGGTCACGGTTCATTCCGAGCGTTTGCGCCAACTCGTCGGCCACACCTGTGGATACTGCCACTACCTCGTCCGCCCATGGATATGTCCAACGCATAACAATAGGTAGGACAGTTGCGCGCCATGACTTGGTATGAGAAATCCGGACTCTGAGAGCATTTCGTTCCGAAATAACCAATCGCATCCGAACCCGGGCCAGGAGCCGAGCCCATACGGCGATACAGTTGACATGGCTGCTTGAAGACATGATCGCGATAGGCCGCTCTCGCCTCAGATACAGCGCTAGGCTGGGTGTGGACAACCAAGCATGCCGCGCTGCCAAATTCACCAAGCGCACCCCAGTGGGAACCATCGCGCTTAGCTCGCCCTCATCCCGCACCACGACAAGGTCCACCTCCAGCCCTCTCCGGACGCAAACCTCGGCCAGATGCAGCGTCATGCGCTCGGCACCACCGCCGCTCAGACTACTCAGAAAGAAAGCCACTTTCATGAAATTCTCCGATTGGCCAGGATATTAATCACCCGAGAAGGCAGGTAGGATGGGCCCGATGGCGAATCGGTAGTTATCTGGAACTTCGCACCAGTCGTGTGTTTCACCCTACCTCACCTAAGCATCGTTCAATGGCAATGGTGTTTAGCGTCGATTTTCTCAATATGGATTCTTTGAAGATGAAATGGTCCAAAAGAACGTCCTGATCTCTCCTTTGGCATTCAACCAACTTGGGATAGAGTTATGACCGAAAGTTGTGTTCTGGCGTGAGGTGAGAAAGGCGGCGTATCCTG
>CAZOXD010000046.1:0-26662 GCA_964583525.1 uncultured Pseudomonadota bacterium | reverse complement strand
TGCCGGGAAACCGCTCTCCCCCGTTTCATCCAGGCGGAGGGGGTGCCTGGCCGGAATCGATCCGCTCCACCTGCCCGAGCATTTCCCCCAACACCATGGCGGCGTGGGCGTTGGCGTTTAGGTTGGGCCGGATGGCCACCCGGTCGGCATAGGTGAAAAGGATCAGCATCTTGACGAGCTTGGCATCGCCGGTATCCCGGGTATATTGCTCCAACACATCGTCGCCGCCGGCGCCCATCCGGTGGATGAGAGGGCGGATGTCCAGATGATGCCGGATCAGCCAGCGCAGGGAATCCACGGTGCCGGCGGGCAGACGCAATCCCATCCCCTCCAATACGGCATCCAGCATCACGGCGCCCCGCTCCCCATGATCCTGGGCGGGTTTCTTCAGATCGTGGAAAAGCCCGGCCAGGGTCAACAACCGCTGCTCCTCGAAGGAGAGATGCTGGTAAAAATGAATGAAGGAGGAGAGTTGGTTGCGGATTTCCTCGATTTCGCTCAGGGCGGCCATGCAGGTGTCGTATCCGAATTCCAGCAGGTTCACCTCGATCAGGTATTCCAGGTTGTTTCTCCGCGCCTCTTCCATCAGGTTGAAGAATGGCCGCACCGAAGGATGACCCCGCAGCGGTGTCACCTGGTGCAACATGCGCAATTCCATGGCGTATTTGCGGGCGAAATTCTTCAATCCCGCAGCGTCGCGGATTTTCTCGTAGTCTTCCCGAATCAGCGATTTTCCGTAAACCAGCATGGATTCCTGGAGCAGCTTGAGACCCTGGATCACTTCGATTACGGCGAAGGAATGCTCGTCGACGGTATAGGCATGGTCCGCATCGACGTGGATCCGTCCCTGGATTTCCCGGAATCCGGGGATGTACCGCTCCAGCAGCCCGGCCAGGCGCAGGTTGCGCAGGACGATGGAGGTGTTGGATTGACGGATACTCTCGTCCAGGATGGCCAGAAACCGTGCTCCCAATTGTTCCCGGTTTTCCCGGATGTAGATCTCGTTCCATCCTTCCAGGCTGGCCTTGATGGTGTTCTCCAACTCGGGATGCAGGAAGCAGCCGGTGCGGGCCACCATCAGGAAGGGATCCAGGGCGGCAATGGGCTCCCCCAGCCAGATGGGGCCGTCCAGGAAGAGCTGGTTGCGCTCGTCGAGGGCATACTGCTGCTGGGGCAGGGGCATGCTGAGGGCTTGCAGCCGCATCCGGGGAGAAAGCAGGGGCCGCAGGGTGGGCATGGCCTCCAGGGATTCGAAGAGGGGCTCGATGATTCCCAAGGCCCGCCGCCGCAAATCGAAATATTCCCGGCACAATTCCACGTCCTCCTCCGCCGGGCCTTCCGCGGCGATGGAATGCGCGCGTTCCTGATATTGCCGCACGAACGCTTCAGTTTTCTTCAGGAAGAAATAGGACTGGCTGTCCAGCAGGCCCTCTTCCACCAGAGGGCTGAGCCGGCCGTCGAAGCCCTTGAGACGGGCCATGGCGCGGACATTGTCCATGTCTGCCAGGAAATCGGCAAAGTCCGGCCGGCTGTGATAGATGGTGTGGCGGTTGTTTTCGATGCGGGTTTGCCACTCCCTGCGCAGGTAATGCACATTGAAGCGGATCAGCATGGCGTTCATGGCCTCCAGCGCCCACACCATGTTTTGCCGGAGGAAGCTGGAATCCTTCAGCTTGCGGCCCCGTTTGTCCACCACGTAAAACACGTAGGTGCCCGTTTCATTCTGCTCGAATTCCGCCACCTGGATGTTGAGCCAGAGCTCGGAGCGGGCCAGGAAATGGAGCAGGACGCTGGTGAAACGGTTCGAGATGCGCTCCACCCGGAATTCGATGCGGGTGAATTGCCGCGAGGTTTTGTTGTCGGAGATGGGAATTTCCGGGATCAAGGGAATCAGCGAGCCGAAGGAGATGTTCTGGATGGTCTCCAAGGCTCCACGTTCTCCCGGACGGATTTCCCGCAGGCGCTCCAGAACCTCTCCGGCGCTGGCCTGGGAAAGTTTCTGGCCGGTGCGGTTGCGCAGCTCCAGCAGATTGACCACTTGTCCACCGGCCCCGGTGAAGATCCGCGCCCGGCGCATGGAAATGCCTTCCTCCAGCCGGTAGCAGCGCAGGATGGCCTCGAAGATGCGGTCCAGCAGGCCCGGCTCCTCCCAGTCCTGCATGACGATTTCGAAGAGCCAGTCCCCGTTCGGCTCCTCGATGGCCTCCAGGATGGGCTCCCCCCCCGCCTCCAGCAGGCGCAGGGCCTTTTCATGCCGTTTTTGCTCCTCGGGCGTCGTGCGCTCGAAATACAGCCTCGGCATGGCTTTCAATGCCGCCGCTTCGGCCTTGGGTTGGCGAACTTCGGATTGATGAACTTCGGGTTGGCGCATGTTCTCTTCCGGGGGAGAGGGGCGGTGACCTTGAGCGCGGTTGAACGGAGCGGTTAAAGGGCACACCGACTCATCCCTCAGTATACCATCCTCCGTGCCATGTCGATGCTGGAAAGGGCGGGAGAGAGCAGGAGCCTTTACCGTCCCGCACCCTCCAGTGCGTCCACTGCCGCCAGCCGTTCCAGCAGGGTGGGGTGGGAATAATGGAAGCGGCTGTACCAGGGATGGGGATGCAGGTTGGCCAGGTTGTCCTGGTTGAGCCGCAGCAGCGCGGATTTGAGAGCCTCGCTTCTTCCAGTGGCGCGCACGGAAAAAGCGTCCGCCTCGAACTCGTTGTGCCTGGAAAACCAGGTCAGCAGGGGCGTCAGGAAGAACGTGAAGGCCCCTCCCCCCAGCATCAGCAGGGTCAGGGCGATATGGTAGCCCTGGGATGGAACTGCCGGCACCGGAAACCCGAAGGCCGAAAAGAACGGGGGCCAGGCGATGAGCAGGCTGAGGATGTAGAGCATCACCAGTGTGCCCGCCATGTGCAGCGCGAAGGATTTATAGACGTGACGGGCCTTGAAGTGGCCCATCTCATGGGCCAGCACGGCCAATATTTCCTCCGTGTTCATCCGCTCCAGCAGGGTGTCGAACAGCACGATCCGCGGGCGGTGGAACCCGGAGAAATAGGCGTTGGAATGCCCCGAGCGCCGGGAGGCGTCCATCCGGTACAGGCCCCGGGTACGGAATCCCACTTTCCGGGCAAGGGCTTCCACCCTGGTCTTGAGGCCGCCATCGGGGAGCGGAATGAATTTGTTGAAAATCGGCGCGATCAGGGCGGGATAGACCGTCACCAGCACCAACTGGAAGGCGGTGATGAACCCGAACAGCCACACCCACCACCAGTCCCCCGTGAAGGCCATGAAGGCGTACACGCCATAGAGGAAAGGCAGGCCCAGCGCCGCTCCCAACGCCACGCCCTTGAGCCGGTCCAAAAGCCACCCCCGCCAGGTCTGGCGGTTGAAGCCGAAGCGGGTTTCGATGACGAATGTGGAATAGAGCCGGAAGGGCAGGTGGGCCAACCCCAGCGCCGCCAGGAAGACCGCCAGGAAAATCACGAACCGATGGGGACCGTTCACCCCCAGTTGCGCCAGGGCCCTGTCCAGCCAGGCCAGGATGCCGGAAAACAGCATGGCCAGGGTCAACAAATCGCCATAGGCGCCCGAGACCAGCCCGTATTTCTCCTTGGCCAGTGTGTAATCCCGGCTCCGCTGGGCGTCTTCGGGAGTGATCTGTTCTGCAAGGGCGGCCGGTACGATCGCGCCCCTGACCCTGGCCCTGCGCAGGTTGAGCACGGCGAGACCCATCCCCACAGTGTACTGGAGCAGGAAGAAGGTCAGGAATGCGGCGAGAATCCAAAAGGTCATGGGGAAATTCCGTGAAAATGGATTGCCGCCCCATGGGTGGGGATACCGGTAATTCAGTAATCCGGTAATTCAATGGAGATCGCTGAATCTCAACCGGTCTGGGCGGCATTCACTCCGGATGGCTATCCCGTCGGATCGGCTTGCGGGCCTTCTCCTGCCGCCGCGGGTGGAGGAAGATGCGCAGCGCCACCAGGGGCGCCAGCACGAACACGATCAGCAACACCGGCCAGCGGAAGAGGAACATGGTGACGTCCCCCGGGGAGGCGTCCCTGGTCACCATCGCGTAGACGATCAATCCCATTATGAGTAGAAACAGCCCCTGCCCGATTTTCAACAAGATTTTCTTCAACAATGATTTCGATCCTTGTCCATTGAAGCGGGAATATTTCATGTTCACATGGTAGGGGAACTGGGCCGTTTGAGGCAATGGGTGTGCAAACCGCGGATTTTTCGGGTACCCTCAGCGGACTTCCTCGGAAAAATCGAGACCGATGCAACCCGTAACGATGTTATCGCAGGCCGGACTTTCGAATCGACCGAATCATATTATTGTAATTTCAACCCCCATCAAACCGATCAGGTAAAAACCTGGGTAACTGCGGGGAACGGAGCGATCATTCTGCAATCATTCTGCGGCACCCCATGGAGAGATAAACCATGAGCAAGGGACAAGGATATCACGGAAAAATTCTGCGGGTGGATCTCAGCCAGGGCTCTATCGCAGTGGAGGAACCCGGTGACCAGATTTATCGCCGTTATCTGGGCGGCGGTGGGTTGGCCTCCTATTTCCTGCTGCGGGAAATGAAGCCGGGAATCGAGCCCTTGTCGCCGGACAACATGCTGATCTTCATGACCAGTGTGGTCGGTTCCGGGGCCTTGTCCGGTACCAACCGCTTCAGCGCCGTGGCCAAATCCCCCCTCACCGGCGGATATGGGGAGTCCGAGGCCGGCGGGTATTGGGGGCCGGAATTGAAGGCGGCCGGCTACGACGGCATCATCTTCACCGGTAAGTCCCCCCAGCCGGTCTACCTGTGGGTTACCAACGACAAGGTCGAACTCCGTGACGCCACGCCCTATTGGGGCAAGCTGGCCCACGAGGTGCAGGATGGCATCAAGGCCGAGCTGGACGACAAGCGCATCCGGGTGCTGCAGACCGGTATCAGCGGGGAAAACGGGGTGCGGTACGCCGCCATCGTCAACGAGCTCAAGCATTTCAATGGACGCTGCGGTCTGGGGGCCGTGATGGGCTCCAAGAACCTGAAGGCCGTAGCCTGCCTGGGCACCGGCCCGCGCATGAAGCCGGTGGACGCGGAATTGAACAAGCAGGTGTTCGGGTGGTTCCGCCAAGCCTACGACAAAGCCAAGGACCCCATGCACATCTTCGGGTCCCCGCGGGGCGTACAGACGCTCAGCGACGCCGGCATCCTGCCCACCGAGAATTTCCGGCATGGCCACATGGAGGGCGCGGAGAATATCACCGGGCAGAAGATGGCCGATACCATCCTCACCAAGCGCGGCACCTGCTATGCCTGCTCGGTGGCCTGCAAGCGTGAGGTGAAGGTGGACAGGCTGGGGGTGGACCCCAAGTACGGCGGGCCGGAGTACGAGACCATCTCCGCCAACGGCTCCCTGCTGGGCATCAAGGATCTGGAGCAGATCGCCCTCTCCAACCAGTTGCTGGCGCAATACGTGCTCGATTCCATCTCCACCGGCGCGGTGATCGCCTTCGCCATGGAAGCCTACGAGAACGGCGTGCTCACCAAGGAAGACACCGGCGGGCTGGAACTGACCTGGGGCAGCCACGAAGCCGCCCAGGCCCTGATCCATCAGATCGCCAAACGCGAAGGGCTGGGCGGCCTGCTGGCCGAGGGCGTCAAGCGCGCGTCGGAAAAGCTGGGCCAGGGCAGCGATGCCTACGCCCTCCACGTGAAGGGCCAGGAGCTTCCCATGCACGAGCCGCGGGGCAAGAAATCCCTGGCCCTCGCGTATGCCACCTCCCCCACCGGGGCCGATCACATGGAAGCCCCCCACGATCCCTTCTACACTGCCTTCGGCCCCAACACCGTCATGCTCCCGGAACTGGGCATCACGGAAACCGCGGAGCCGACGGAGCTCAACCGCAAAAAGGCCAAGTTGTTCTACCAGACCCAGCGGGTGTGGAGCATGTACAACACGGTGGGCATGTGCGACTTTTCCGCCGCGCCCATCAACGTCATTTCCATGACCAAGCTGGTGGAGCACATCCGGGCGGTGACGGGGTGGGACGTCAGCCTCTACGAGTTGATCCGGGCCGGAGAGCGGGCCGACGCCATGTCGCGGGTGTTCAACGTCCGCGAGGGCTTCACGCCGGAGGACGACACCCTGCCCTCCCGGCTCTTCGACGCCATCGACGGCCCCCTCGACGGGGAGCGGGTGGACCCGGCGCATTTCGAGCAGGCCCTGGCCGACTACTACAGCCTGGCCGGATGGGACCCCGCCACCGGCATGCCCACACCGCAGCGCTTGATGGACCTGGACCTGGAGTGGACAGCGGAAGGCCCCTGAGCGCGGCCCGATGGAAAGCCCTGTGGTGGCGCAAAAGCGCCACTCGCTGCGGTGATCTGAACATCGGGCCGGAACAGCCTGATCCGACGATTGGATCCTTGGCAGGGTTCGGAACCATGAACGCCAATTCCCCGTTATTTAAATGAATTCACCTTGATCCCTGCATTTGCATGAAAAGCGGCCAATCGGGAGCCCGCAAGTGCCGAAAACATCCAAATCCGCCCGAAATCCCCGAAAATCCTCCCAGGAGTCTCCTCCCTCCCGGAGCGGGTCCTCTCCCGCCGCATCCCCAGCCGCATCCACCCGCCTGAAACGCCGCCTGACCGCAATCTTCCATGCCGACATGAAGGAATACACCGGGCACATGTGGCATGACGAGGAATACACCATGACCGCTACCCAGGAGGCGAAGGTGTTGATGTCCGGGTTCATCTCCCAGGCCGGGGGGCGGGTGGTCAACGCGCCGGGGGACGCCGTACTGGCGGAATTCTCCAGCGTGGTGGATGCCGTGGCCTGCGCGATGGACATTCAAAGGGAACTGGCCAAGCGGAGCGCCCAACCACCCACGAGGCGGCGGGCGGAATTCCGGATCGGAATCCATCTGGGAGATGTGATCCTGGCGGAGGATGGGGATATTTTCGGCTTGGCCGTGATTGCCGCGGTACGGATCGAGTCCCTTGCGGAACCCGGGGGAATCGCCATCTCTGGGGCGGTGTTTGAACAGATCGAAAACAAGCTCGGTCTGGGCTTCCGCGATCTCGGTCCGAAGGAGTTGAAAGGCATTCCCCGCCCGATGCAGGTGCATCAGGTTCAGTTGGAACCCCTCCTCCCGGCGGGTCCGCAACCCCTGTCCAAAAACGATCCGGACCTGGTTCCCCCTCTGAGGCCCTCCATTGCCGTGCTTCCATTCAAGAATCTGGATGGAGGGGAAGAGCAGGACCATTTCAGCCACGGGCTCACGGACGAATTGATATTCCACCTCTCCCGGGTTCCCGACCTGTTCGTGATCGACCGCGCCTCCTCCTTTTCCTACCAGGACCGCGAGGTGACCGCCCGCCAGGTAGGGAAGGAAATGGGGGTTCTCTATGTGCTGGAGGGCGGTGTGCGCGTGCTGAAGGGAAATCAAATCCAGGTCACAGCCCACTTGGTGGAGGCCGCCACTTCCCGCCAGATCTGGGCGCAGCGGTATGTGAAGGAAATAGCGGACTTCCTCAATTTACAGGAGGAGATCGCCAACAAGATCCTGATCCACCTGGATATCAACCTGGGCGCCGGGGAACAGGCGGTCAACTGGTTGTGGGGCCTCACCAACTTCAAGGCCTATGCCCATTTCATCCGGGGACGGGGGCTGGTTTCCAATTTCGAGAAAGAGGACAACGAGGAAGGTCGCAAGGAATTCGAGCGGGTCATTGTCTTGGACCCCAAATTCGCTGCCGGATACGTGGGGGCAGGGTGGGCGCATTTGATGGATTCCATGTTGAATTGGAGTCCAGACACCGTCGAATCCCTGCAAAAAGCCCACGAAATGGCGATCCGCAGTCTGGAATTGCAATCCCAACTCCCCCATGCCAACGCTCTCCAGGGGGTGGTGATGCTCTACAGCCACCAACATGAGCGGGCGCTGGAATCCTGCGAGAAGGCCGTTTCCCTTCAGCCCAACGGCGCGGATGTGAATGTGGTGATGGCGCTGGTGCTGACCTATGGCGGCAGGCCGAAGGAAGCGGTGGAATTGGTGAGAAAGGCGATCCGTCACAATCCGATCTATCCGCTCTGGTATCTCCCGGTGCTGGGCCATGCCTACCAGGCGGACCGCAACTGGGAGGAGGCTTGCCTGATCTATGAGAAATACCTGGAATTGATCGAATTCGGGCTGGGAACGATGGTCAATCTGGTGACCGTTTATTACGCCCTGGGACGGGAGGAGGATGCGTGGGCCATGGCCGAAAGGGTGCGGCCCATCGAACCGAAACTGTCCTGGGAGAAGTGGGTCCGCCAGACCATGCCCTTCAAGAACCCCGCCGATACGGAATTCACCATTAACCTCCTGAAAGGAGCGGGGCTGCTCTGAGGGGGTGTTTTACTGCAATTACGTTTTGGCTTATTGCAGTAAATGCGGAAAAAATGCAATTACGCAATCCGTTATTGCATTTGTTCTCTCTTATTCCCCAGCCCATTCCAGCTCGGGGTGGCGGGTGTGCCAATCGGTGGCCTGCTCGTAGGCGCGGGCCGCCCGCAGGGCCACGTCCTCGGCGAAGGGCTTGGCGTAGATCATCAGCCCGATGGGGAGGCCCGCGCCGTCGAACCCGCTGGTCACCGACATGGCGCAGAATTCGAGCAGATTGCCCACGGCGGTGTTGCGCAGGTATTTCAGGTTGTACTCCGCATAACTCTCGCTGCTCTCGTCGATCACATCCAGGGGCCGGGCGGCCACCTGGCAGGTCGGCACCAGCAGGGCATCCACATCCCGCAGGGTCGCGAGAACGGAGCTCCGCAACTCCTCCCACCTGCGCAGGAGCTTGTAGTAATCCACCGCGGAGAGGTCCCGGCCCTTGATCATGCGGTGGGCCACCACGGGATCCAACTGATCGAATTGCTCTTCCAGGAAATGCCCATTGATGGCGTAGCCTTCCGCCGCGATCATCAGATCGCGCCGCCCGAACGTGAAGGATGCGGCGATTTCCGGGGCTTCGATGCTGGTTACCTTGGCCCCGAGGGATTGGAATACCTGGCCCGCCTCGCGCACGGAGGATTCCACTTCCGGGTCCACATCGTCGAAGAACAGGGTTTCACAAAAGGCCAGCCTCAGCCCTTCCGCGCCCCGTTCCAGGCTTTCCAGGGGATCGTGAGGGGCGATGCCCGCCGTGGTTCCGTCCGCCAGGTCCACGCCCTGCAGGGCGTTGTACGCCAAGGCGCAATCCTCCACGCTGCGGGCCAGGGGCCCCACGGAATCGAGGGTCGTGCTGAGGGGGTAGACCCCGGTGCGGCCGATCCGCCCGACGGTGGTCTTCAGTCCGGCTATCCCGTTCAGGGCAGCCGGAATGCGCACCGAGCCCCCGGTATCGCTGCCCAGACCCATGGGAATCATTCCACTGGCCACCGCCACGCCCGTCCCGCTGGAGGAGCCCCCCGGGGCATGGGGGGCCTGGTGCCAGGGATTATGGGGCGTCCCCTGGTCGTGATTGATTCCCACTCCCCCGAATGCGAACTGCACCGTGTGGGTCTTGCCCAGCAGGATCATTCCCGCCTGGGAGAGCTTGCGCACGGCGTGGCAGTCCGCACCGGCCACCTCGCCCTCGCGGAGACGGGTGCCTCCCGTCGTGACCTCGCCTTTCACGTCGTAGAGATCCTTCACCGCGTAGGGAATGCCATGCAGCGGGCCCAGGTCCTGGCCTCCCATCAGGGCCGCTTCGGCCGCCCTGGCCTCGTGCAGCGCCCGTTCCCTCGTCACCACCATGAATGCGTGCAGCGCGGGGTTGAGACGGTCGATCCGCTCCAGCAGGTGCTCCGTGAGCGCCACCGGACTCAAGGCTCCGGAGCGGATCTTCCGGCCCAGTTCGGGAATGGTCAGATAATGCAGCAGGTGATGCAGGGATGTGTCCGCCATGGTGAATTCCTTGCGTCGCGTAATGGGTTCCAAGCGGGTGGAGACTCCACCGCCCAAGGCCCAGAGGAGAGGGGGGGGGGAGGGATGTTTGGAGCAATGCGCCCAACCCTATGTCAACCCTGCCGGAATCTCAATCGCAGGGTGGTTCCCAATCTCCCAGCCCGGGATTTCGGTGCCGGAATGAATCCATCCATCGCCCCTCCGCCGCGGGCAAGGATGGAAAAAATTTCACGTGTGGCCGTTTTTCAGGAAAGAACGCCGCGGATCTTCGAGAACAGTGCTTCGGCGGAAAAGGGTTTCCGAATCCATTCGCCAACCCCCAATTGAGCGGCTTCCTGGAGAGCCTTTCCGTTTTGATTCTCCGTCATCAGGATCATGGGTATTTCTTTTTCCCCCATGAATTTTCGCATTTGGCGGATCAGGCGGTACCCTTCCTGGGATGCCAGGGGGAGGTCCGCCAGGATGAGATGGGGTGGGGAGCCGGTCAGCCGCTCCACGGCAGCATCGATCGATTCCGCATGATGTACGGCCAACCCCGCCGGCTCCAGGATCGCCCGGAGATCGGCGAGGAGCGCACCCTCCCCCTCCACGACCAGCACCTCAGGTTGGGATTCCATCAGTTCCGCGTATATTGTGGTGCCTTCGCCTTCCCTGGTATCGATCCGCAATCGCCCTCCCAGCGCCTCCATGATGTCCTGGCAGATCGGCAGGCCCAGCCCGGTGCCGATTTCTCCCGAGGTCCCCATGGTGGAAGTTTTGATTTCCTCCCGGAAGATATTGGACAAATAATGTTTCGGGATACCGGCCCCATGATCCTGGACAAAAATCGCTGGCGGAGGGCCGTGCAGAACTCCAATTTTGACCGTCCCGCCCCGGTGGGAGAATTTGATGGCATTGTCGATCAAATTCTGAAGCACCTCGCGGAACAGGTTGACGTCCACGATCAGATGGAAATTCTCCGGAAGCTCGTTTTCCAGAACAACGTCCTTTCTTTGCGCCAGAAATTTCATCTCCACCAGCAAGGGAAAAAAGTCCGCTGCGAAACAGAGCCGCCGCTCCTGGATGATCGATCCTGTTTGGATACGGCTGATCTTGAGAAGGTCGTCGATCAAATTCAGCATGGAGTCGCACCGGGCCAGGATGGCTTGGTTCGTTTCCCGGTAGGCATCGCCTTCGTCCTCTATCGGTCCTTCCGCCACCATCTGTTGCATCAACTTTATGGAAGACAAGGGCGCCCGCAGATCGTGGGCCACAAGGGAAACGAATTTGTCCTTGATTCGGGTGGCGTTTTCGGCCTCCTCCTTCGCCGCAGACAATTCCTCCTCGGTCTTCTTGTGCTGTGTGATGTCCACCATGGTGGACTGAATGGCCGGCTGTTCCTCCCAGTTCACCACACGGTCCCGGTTTTCCAGGCGGATATGTTCGCCGGCTTTGCTTATCCCCCAGAATTCGTATTGGGAAGGCTCCTGTTTTTCTTCGATTTCGTTCATTCCCCACTGCCCCAGCTTTCTTCCCTCCCCCTTTGCGTTGAACGCGTCTATGGAATGCTGTGACAGCGCCTCCTCGGGTGTGGCGTACCCGAAAATATTCGCAAAGGCCTGGTTGGCGAAGAGGATGTTGCCATCCCGGTGCACCAGAATCCCCTGAATCGAGCCGCGTTCCAGGTTGCGGAACCGTTCCTCGCTGTGCTGAATCTCTTCCGCCAGCGCCAACACCTGCCGGATCTTGGAACGTTGGTTCCTCCAGGTGATCCACAACAGCAACCCCACCAGGGACACCGACCCGATCCCGATGATGGCGCTTCCCAATTGGATGTTTTTCAGGTTCTCGTCCGTTTCTATCCGGATCGCGAAGGCCTTGTTGTACACCTTGGCATAGGTTTCCTGGGTAACCCGGATCGCCTCTTTCAGGCGCAATTCGATCGCTTGGGCATTTCTGGAGGGGTTTTTCCGCAAGGCGGGCAAGGATGCATCGATCTCCCGGATCAACACTCCCACGCGGGGAAGCTGGCCACTCACCTCCGGCATGGACTGCAATGCCTTGCCGGTCTCCCCCCGGCTCACGTTGTCCCACCGGCTCCACACCAGGTCCCATTTCAACTGAAGGAATTCCAAATCCTCGATGCGGCCCGCTCCCACAATGCGGGAGATTTCATTCTGGAACGCGGCCAATTGCCTTTGCAGTTGGGAAACGTCCCATACATCCAGGCCCAGAACGCTGGAGCGAACCGTCGTATCGATCAGGCGGTTGTGCGTAATGCCCAGCCATCCCCCCAGACCAAGCAGCAGGACGACGGCAATGCTGATGCCCCAGCCGATCCAGGGGATTCGGGTTTTCGGTAAATTCGACATGTTGGAAGGGGGCAATCCACCAACTCTATTCGATGGAAATTTCGTGTAATTGCCAAATCCATCGTGCGGTATAGGGCTGTTTCCCCAATTCCGGATATAGATGATTGGGGTACACGATCCAGACCGGGCCTTTTTCGCGGACGGTCATGTAGGCGCCATTTTTCTTGAGCGCCAGCATCACAGGCCATTTTCGGAAATCCGAGATGGGGACTTCCACGACGTAATCGTTCAAGGCCCGCATCTGCATGGTGGTGGCTTTTTCGGGGACTTCCAGAATCTCGAGAAACCGTGAGCCGAGCACTCCTTCATATGTGATGGGATTGTCATACCACCGGTTCTTCGAGGTATACCGGATCGTCCCCATCATTTCCATCACCTCCCTGTCCAGCTTCAAGGGACGGTCTTTGGAGGAACCGGACGAGAGCCCATAAATGCGCAGGATCACCTTCCCTTTTGGCGCGGGAATCGGATCCCCCGCCTGCAAGGTGCCCTTTTTCGTGATTTCGTACCCAGGATGGGAGGAACCCATCACATTGCCCACGCCCCCCAGGAGAAACAAAAAGCCCAGCAGCAGCAACGGCTTCCATGAATGGTCCCGGCCGTCCCGTGGAAATCGATTTGAATCCGATTGCATGCCGTACATCATCGCTCCCTCGCTGGTTGTCACCGTCGAATAGCGAATCCCGCACAACAAGATCACCCCTAACAAAATGGCCCTGAATGGAACTGCTATTTACCATGAAGGTGATGAAATAGAAATTTGAATCCGGATGATCGCGGATTCGCGAGAAGGCCGCCCCCGGAACGAACGACCGCAATCCTGGCTGAATAAACCGGGCGAATCCCTTTCTTGAATCGTTTTCCCGGTCATGAATTACCGGTACCGATCCTCCTCCTTTTCCCTTGCGATTTCGGCCAGCCAATCCCTCGAATTGCCGATGCTGGCACTGAATTCGTTGAAGATCCGCGCGGCGAATTCCAGCAATTGGTCACCGCTTCGATCCTCCGCGGCGATTTGGATATCGATCTGATATTTCGATAACGGAAAATCGGTGTTGAGCACCGTATCCGGATCGATTTTATGACGGCGGAGGGTCTCCATCAAATCCCCCACGGTGCAATTGTAAATTTTTGCAACCTGGTTTCCGTTGATGAATTTGTAGTCCCCTTGGGGCGAAAGTCCCAGATAATACCAACAGAACAGTTCGAATGGATTGCCACCCTTCCCGGCTTCCGTGGCCATGGCCATGCTCGATTCATGTTTCGCTGGGGGATCGCTGCCATTTCCCCCCGATTGGATCGCAGGTTCGCCTGATGGAATTTCGGAAACCCTACCACTGTAGGGCTCCAGGAACCAGACGGGGTTTCCATCCTTCACCCACGGTCCGTTGCTAGGGACCATGTTTGCCGTAATGAATGCACATCCGGTCGAGGGAACCGCCCTTTCCGCTTCTGGTCCCGTTTCCCGATCCACTTTCCGGGGACCTGGCGGCACCGGGGATTCCGAAGATTCCGAGGTTTCCGATGATCCCCGCGGCGGGCTCAACCCGGCCCGTGTTTTTGTTTTTGCAATGAGGGAGTCTTTGAAAAGAGGAAGTCTTTGCAACGAGGAGCAGCCCGATGCAGGACAATCTGAAATCCATGGCCTTCCTGGGAATGGGCGTCATGGGCGCCCCCATGGCCAGGAATCTTCTCAAGGCCGGCTACCCGGTGATCGTGTACAACCGCACCGCGGCCAAGGCCGAAGCCATGCGGGAATTCGGCGCCGAAACCGCCGCTACTCCAGCCGATGCCGCCGCCAGGGCCGATGTAATCTGCGTCTGCCTTTACGATGCGCAGGCGGTGGAGGAAGTGGTGGAGGGGACGGGAGGCGTACTGGAAGGGATTTCACGGGGAAGGTGTTTATCGATTTCACCACCAACACTC
Source organism: uncultured Pseudomonadota bacterium (assembly GCA_964583525.1). Classification (GTDB taxonomy): domain Bacteria; phylum SAR324; class SAR324; order SAR324; family JACQKK01; genus CAZOXD01. The sequence goes on along the minus strand of CAZOXD010000046.1, from coordinate 12,457 downwards.
CCCTGGTCTCCCGCCGTTTGGCCTCCCTCCTGGAAGCAAGGGGAGCCCCCATGCTCGATGCTCCGGTCAGCGGCGGGGACGTGGGCGCCATCGCAGGGATTCTGTCCATCATGGTGGGGGGAAATCCGGAAGTATTCCAGGCCTGCCTGCCGGTCTTCCAGGCCCTGGGGCGGACGATCACTCTGATGGGCGAAGAAGTGGGGGCGGGCGGCTTCGCCAAGTTAGCCAACCAGATCATGGTGGCGGCGCACCTGACCGCCATGGGGGAGGGGCTGGTGTTCGGCGCCAAGGCCGGACTCGATCTGGATCGCCTGGTGGGCGCGCTGACCGGCGGCATGGCCAACAGCGCCGTCATGGGATTGAAGGTGGAAAAGGTGATGACGGGCGACTTCACCCCGGGGGCCGAAGTGCGGGTTCACCTCAAGGACCTCGGTTATATCGCCCAAGCCATGGATGACCTGGGGATCTCCCTGCCCATGGCCGGATTGTTGCGCAAGCTCTACCAGGAGACGGCCGATGCCGGTTTTGCGGCCGACGACCACTGCGCCGGGATCCGCCTCTTCGAACGAACCGCGGGCGTGGAAGCCCGCCGCCGGACTCCCCCCGGCGCCCCGCCCCCGCGATAATCTCCAACCTCGGCAGCGGCAGGGGCGCCGGCATCCGGAACCACTGGAACTACCGCCCGGAAGCCGGAATGAAGGCCCGGAATTAAGGCTCCCAGCGCTGCCCGGGCCGGTCCAGTCCCAGCACGCCCGCGCCGTTGGTGGCCAGGATGATGGCCCCCAACAGGATCATGATCTCCAGGCGCGCCCCGGCCAGACCCTTCAGATTGTAAATCACCAGGGTGGCGACGATAAACTGGCCGGTGAAGAGGATACCGAGATAGCGTGTGAAAAGCCCGATCACCAGCAGGGCGCCACCCCCCAATTCCAGAAACGACGCGACAGGCCCCAGGATTTCCGGAAAGGGAAGGCCCATGTTCCGAAATCCGCCCACTGCGAATCCACCCTTGAATACTTTTCCGTATCCTGCGTAAAGAAAAATCAGACCCATCACGACGCGCAGGATCGCCAGTCCCAGACCTGCCTGTGAATTCAATATCCGGATCAATCCTCTCATGACATGCTCCCTTTGGATGGTGAGGGGGGATAAGGCGGGGCTGAAAGAGTGCCCCATGCGCTACTATCCCACTTGTACAGCCAATTCCCCGATGCCTTCCGTGGAAGGTTCCCCGGCTTGTCGGCAGCGGCCGGAAATCCGGTTGCCCCTTGAAGATACCCATCCTCACCAACAAGGAGCAACCCATAATCGGGAGGTTGAATTTTTTTTTGGCGAATACCATACCGGGCAGGGCGGGAAATTCCGGTGGAAAAAACAGCGATCGATGCTGGCAAATGGCAGACCGCAAACGCCCACGAAGGGAAAAGATTGCCCGTTCCCGGCGTCATTGCTAAAATCGGGAGGAGGAATACGGAAGCCGGAAAGGGAGGGACTTGCAATGCCACAGCGAGAAACGGAGCAGGCGGGAATGGAAACACAGAGCTTGATCGCACGGTACCAGATCGAACCCTATCGGGGACGGTATGAGAACCTGGAAAAGATCGCCGTCGCGTTTACCGGGTCTCCCCACACCAGCCCCAGCCCGGGCAAGGTGCTCCTGCTCAACGACCCGGGCAGCGCGCACTCCTTCTTCTACGAATTCCGTTCCAGCGATATCGTCTACGCCGAGGAAGGCCCCGCCCTGGCCATGCCCGATGGCGCCACCGCTTCACAAGTCAAGCTGTGGGTGAAGAAAGGGGCCACGGCGCTCAAGATCGAGCCGTTCCACGTCCAGGATACCGCCTCGGGTCTGAGCGATTTTTTCAGCGATTAATTCTCCCGCATCTCCAGATTGCACCCCCCATTTCCGCCAGGGAACAGGCATGGATCGGCCATGAACGGCCGCCGTCCGGGAATTGTTTTGACCGCTCTCCAATATTTTGCCAGGATGAATATTCGCCTCGTTGGCGCACCGTGGAATTCGCGTTTCCAGCATAACCCGGTTCAATTGCTCCTCCTCACCTTCTGATTCATGCCCAAGAACATTCTCGTCAGCGTAGCCTGGCCCTATGCCAACGGCCCCCGGCATATCGGCCATGTGGCAGGGTTTGGCGTTCCCAGCGATATTTTCGCCCGCTATCACCGCATGGCCGGCAACAACGTCCTGATGGTCAGCGGCACGGACGAACACGGCACGCCCATCACCGTCCAGGCGGAGAAGGAGGGTGTGACCCCGAAGCAGTTGGTGGACCGCTATAACAAGATCATCGTCGAGGACCTCTACAATCTGGGCCTGAGCTACGACCTGTTTACCCGCACCACCACCGCCAACCATTCCCGGATCACCCAGGACCTGTTCAAGACGCTGTATCTGAAGGGATACATCTTCAAGAAATCCATGCTGGGCGCCTTCAGCGCGCGCACGGGCAATACGCTTCCCGACCGGTATATCGAGGGCACCTGTCCTCATTGCGGGTCCAAGGAGGCGCGGGGCGACCAGTGCGACAATTGCGGCAAGCAACTGGACCCGATGGAGTTGGTGGATCCCCGCTCCAAGATCGACGGGGAACCGCCCGTCTTCCGGGAGTCTGAGCATTTCTTCCTGGACCTGACGGCCTTCGTGGATCCCCTGCGCCGCTGGATCGAGGACCAGAGCCACTGGCGCGCCAACGTGCGCAACTTTTCCCTCAATCTGCTGCAGGACTTGCACCCGCGCCCCATCACCCGGGATTTGGAATGGGGCATTCCCATCCCCTTGCCCGAATACGAGGATCGGACCGACAAGAAGATCTACGTCTGGTTCGATGCGGTGATCGGATACCTCTCCGCCTCGGTGGAATGGGCCAAAAACACCGGGCAGCCCGAAGCTTGGCGGGAATGGTGGCAGAACGAGGAAGCACGCCATTTCTACTTCATGGGCAAGGACAACATCGTCTTTCATTCGGTAATCTGGCCCAGCATGCTGATTGGGTACGCCAACGGCATCGAGGGCTCCCTGGGGGGCGGCGAGGCCGATCCCCTGGGCACGCCCCACGACATCGTCGCCAGCGAGTTCCTGACCATGGAGGGCAGGAAGTTTTCCTCCAGCCGGGGGGTGGTGATTTACGTGAAGGACTTCCTGGAACGCTACGATGCGGATTCCCTGCGATTCTATCTCACCATCGCCGGGCCCGAGAACCAGGACACCGACTTTACCTGGGCGGAGTTCCTGCGCCGCAACAACGACGAGTTGGTGGCCACCTGGGGCAATCTGGTCAACCGCGTGCTCTCCATCGCGCACAAGCACTTCGGGGCCGTGCCGGAACCGGGCGGCCTGACCAAGCCCGACCTCACCCTGATCGAGGAAGTGGAGAAGGGATTCCAGTCCGTCGGCGGGATGATCGAAAAATGCGCCCTCAAGGCGGCCATCGGCGAGGCCTTCGGAATCGCCGACCACGTCAACCGCTACCTCAACGACCAGGAGCCCTGGAATCTCGTCAAGGAAGACAAGGCGCGCGCCGCGGCCGTGCTCTATACCGCCCTGCGGGCCATCGACAACCTGAAAGTGCTCCTCTCCCCCTTCCTCCCCTTCTCCGCGCAAAAACTCCATGAATTGCTGGGCTACAGTGGCCAGCTTTGCGGGGAAATCCGCATGGAAGAGGCGGAGGAGGAGGATGGCGTATCCCACCTGGTTCTGACGGGCGATTACAGCGGCGTCAGCGGCACGTGGGCCCTCTCCCAACTGCCCCCCGGGCAGGAACTGGCACAGCCTCAGCCCCTCTTCAAGAAGCTGGACGATGCCATGGTGGAGGAGGAACTGGGCCGCATGGAGGGAGGAGAGGGGTAGGGGGAGCGGGCACTTCCCGCCCTACTCCTCCAAGTCCAGTAGAGTCCAGGCTTTCAAGACAACCAGGGGGACAGGTTGAGTAGGAGAGAGGTGGATCGGGGAAGTTCGATCCTACTCGATTGACAATATAGGGTGTCTTTTATTATTTTTTCCAAACTAGGTTTGTCCGCCGACATTCCGCTGCGGTGCTTTAGGGGTACTGTGGAAATCACAGAAGAGGGGGAATCATGCCGCAAATCAACGTCGATGGGATCAACGTCAATTTTGTTGAATCCGGCAAGGGCAACCCGGTTGTCTTCCTCCATTCCGGAGGCGGGTCGGGGGCCCAGTGGAAGGGGGTGGTCAAATCCCTTGGCGGCCGATGGCGCTCGATCACGATGGATCACTACAACCACGGTGGGACGGACCCCTGGCCCGGTGCTCCGGAAGAACGCACCCATGATGCCGAGGCGGAGTTGGTGCGGGCGGTGATCGGCCATGCCGGTGCGCCGGTGCACTTGGTGGGCCACTCCTTTGGCGGGTCCATTGCCCTCCGCGTGGCCATTCGCGATAGCGGAAAATTGCGGTCGCTTACGTTGGTGGAACCCAATGCCTCATCTGTCTATCTTGGCGCCGGAGAAGATCCTGACATCGCAATGATACGGATATTCAGCGAGCGCTTCCTTGAACTGGAAAAAGCGGGAAAGCTGGAAAAGGCAATTCAGGAATTCATGGATGGATTCAATGCGCCCGGCACCTGGGATGCGATGCCCGCCGAGATGAAGGAAAAGCAACTTGCCAATCGCCTTTGTTACGTCTCCGGCATGCACTGCAACCTGAATGAAGTCACGACTCCCGATGATTGCCGCACGATCACGCTTAAATCCTTGGTAATACATGGCGACAGGACACCATCCTATTACCGCCGTGTTTCGGAGTTGGTTGCGGAGTTGATGCCAAATTCTCGTCTGGAAGTCCTGCCCGGCGCGGGTCACATGTCGCCTCTTAGCCACCCGTTGCAGATCGCCGAAATTCTCGCTGCGCATCTGGCGCGGGTCGAGAACGCCACTGGCTAGCCGGGCCAGGAAGGCGTGGGGATGGGGCCTGCGCCCCCCCCTGCCCCTTCCTTCGCCGCCCCTACTTGACCGGCGGGTAAAAGCGGTCGGCTTCCAAAGCCCCGATCAATTTCAATAACGGCGCCAGCAGTTCCCGCAGTTCCCCATGGGAACGGCCCCGCTCCAACTCGTAGGTCAGCACCAGCAGATCGTTTGCCCGGCCATAAGCCCCCAGCGCCCCCGGCGTGGGGTAGCCAATGGATTCCCTGCGCTCGATGCCCACCTCGTTTGTGTATTCGCTGACCGCCGCGTTGAGTTCCGCGCTTAATTGGGCGGGGTTGCGCTCGATTTCGATGAAGCTCTCCTTGTAACTGTGCAGGGAAAGCACGGTGGAGGGTTTCACCCGCTCCAGGGCGGCCAGGAAGGCGCGGGTTTCCGGCTCGGAAGCCGGTGCGCGGCCGGGCGGGTAGCGGGGATTGAGCGGTTCGGGCTGCCAGTCCTCGCTGGGCAGGTTGCGGTTGAGGTCCACGTTGTTGCGGTTCCAGCGCTGACGGAGCAATGCCCCGTCCGGGTTCATGCAGGGAATCAGCGGCACGGGACACCCCGCATTGAGGAGCAGGTGCGCCAGGAAGATGGGCTCTGACTCGTCTCCGTGCACCCCCGCCATCACCAGCAGGTTGGCTTCCCGCGCGCCATACAGGTTGAGGGAATTTCCCAGCACGGAACGGTCCAGGGTTTCCGGCGCGGCTCCGGGAGGCTCCCCGTTCCAGGGTGGCGGGTCGCCCAGCAGGGGCATGGCGGGCATGGGGTGGACTTTGATGGTCATCGGAAAGGCGGATCAGGGTGCGGGGCAGTATCCGTATAAGGCCGGCGGCCTATCCCAGGGAATCGGCGAAGAGGTTCCCGATGGCCGCCCGGCCGTTGTCTTCCAGGAAGCGGGTGCCCAACCCGGCGAAGTGCAACTCGCTCAGGCGCGGTTTTTCCACCCGTTGCCATTGTTGATCGGACCAATGAAGCCAGGCGTCCTGTTTCTGGTCGAAGGTGTGCAGGCTCTTGTTGCAGATTTTGGCGAACTCGGCCCCCCATCCCGTGCCTCCCTTCACCGTCTGGTCCTCCTGGATTTCCCCGATGACGAACACTTCGCGGCTGTTGTTGACGATGTGAAAGAGGGTCTGCAGCACCTTGCGGAAGATTTCACCCTTCTGGGTGTAGTTGCGGTTGAGCAGGCGGGAAACGTAGTGCAGGCTGACGTCCCCTTTCATCAATTCCTCCCGGGTCAGCTCGTGCAGCCCCCGGGTGCGGGTGTTCGGGTGCCCATCAAAGGAGAAATTAATTTCCTGGATTCCGTTTTGTTCTGCCAGGCGTCCGAATTCCTCCTCGGCGCCGCGGGTGGCCCCGCTGTAGAGCGTCATGTCGGCTGGGTTCATGTCTCCTCGATCTTCCTTCGTTGGAAACCGGCGCAACTAGTGCTTGCCGGCAGAACTTCGCGCCGGCTGATGGATGTTCCCCCCGCCTTTCATTCATGAAGGCCAAGCCCGGCCCGGTATCGTAAAGAATATCGCGCCCGTTCGCAAATGATGTGCCCCCCCATTCATTAGGCTCTGCCTGATTCAGGCGGGGTCTCATACCTCCGGAATTTCCAGACCGTGCCGGCCATCCCGAATTTTGGGGATTTCGGCCGAGAAATCGTAATAGTCGGCGGTTTCCGCCGTGAAAATTCGGGCGGCCAGCTTGAGGCCCGTCGGCTCGGCGAGGGTCCCCGCCGTGATGCCCAGCATATCCCGGTCGTCCCGGTTCCAGAAGAGGGAGGAACCGCATTCTCCGCAGAACCCCCGTTTCACGTGGGTGGAAGACTGGTACCACTTCAGGCTGCCGCTGTCCTTGATCGTGATATCGTCCCTCCTGGCCGCCGTGGCATTCCAAAGCCCGCCCGAGAAACGCCGGCAGGTATTGCAATGACACTCGATTACATCGCGGAGAGGACCCCGCACCTCATACCTCACCCCTCCACAGAGACATTGGCCGGTGGCCCTCACCCGGCTCTCATCATTCGTCATCGGATCACTCCCGTAAGATGCTCTGGCCGCCTAGCGTGCCGGAATGAATCGCCGCACTGGGAAAAGCAGGATGTTATTAAATTTCCATTGGGCAGGCAATGCGCCCGGCACCGGCATGCTCCTTTCTGCCTACCCCCCAAACGGGTGTTGCCATTGAAGTTATCATCCTCAATAGTTACACTTGAAGGGGCGGTGGCCATGATATCGCCGCAAAAGCAGGTCTCCTCCCTTTCTCCCAATTCCCAAGAACCGAGGGGTGGTCTTGAAGGTTGAAATCAATAGTGAAATCAGCACGGCCCTGCACACCATCCGCGGCCGGTTGGACGAGTTCGTCATCGGCCATGAAGGCGTGAAGGAGGCCTTGATGCTGGCCCTGATCGGACGGGAGCACATCTATCTGGAGGGAGAGCCGGGATGCGCCAAGACCCTGCTGGCGGAGGTGGTGGGGAATACCGCCAACCTGAAATTCCACTTCAACCAGATGCACCGCGATACCCGCCTCAGCGAATTGATCGGGGACGTTGTGCTGAAACGCTCCCCAACCGGGAACGGTGACTCCGAAAAGGGCGAAGTGATCCGCCAGGGGCTGCGCCCCGGCGGAGTGCTCACCTCCGAGTTGGTTTTGCTGGACGATATCTCCCGGGCGCCCGGCGAGGCGCTCAACGTTCTGCTGCGCATCCTCAACGAGCGGGAATTCAACGGCCTCAAGCTGCCGCTGATGACGGCCATCGCCACTTCCAACCCCACCAGCAGCGAGTATTACAACGAGCCGCTGGACCCGGCCAACCTGGACCGCTTCACCCTGCAGATGAAGACGGGCGGCGCCCTGGCCGAGCGGAATTGGGAAGCGGCCCGGGAAATCATGGACCGCTATGAAGGCGCGCACCCGGACTTCGGGGAGGAGGGGACGGTGGACGCGGATCTGCTGCGCCGGGCCAACACGGCCTTGCGCGATGTGGTGATTCCACCCATTGTAATGACCGCCTATCGCAAGTTCTTGGACACCCTGCGCAACCGCTACGATTGCAATGCCAAGAACTCCCTGCTGACTGATCGCACGATGCTGGTCAAGGCCCCCCGCATGATCAAGGCCATGGCCGTCCTGGATGGACGGGGAGAGGCGGTTTCGGACGATCTGCGGGTGCTCAAGTACATGCTCACCTTCCGGGTGCCGGAGGAAGTGTACGAAAACCTGGACGAAATCCTGGAGCAGGTGATTCAGGAAGCCGAGGAAACCGAGCAGGACGACCCCGAGCAGGGCGAGGAAATGCAGGGCGCCCAGGGCCAGGAGGAAACCGGCCAAACCGGCGAGGATACCCAGGACCAGGAAGGCGGATCGGAAGAGGAACTGGTCGAACAGATTCTCGAAGCCGTGGAAGCCGAAGGCGAGGAGTCCATGAAACGCAAATCCATGCAGCAGCAGTCCAGCAGCCCCAAGGAAGGCGGCGGCAAGACCGAACGGGTGCAGCCGCACATAGTGGAAAACATGGATCTGCTCCTCGACAAGATCCGCGGGCAACTGGAGCGCAATCAGGCGGATTCCGATATTCATCCTGGCGGCTCCCCCCGCTCCTACAAACGCATGGACACCTTCGAGGAGTTCATCGATTCCGATCCGGTGGATACCGCCATCTGGATGGATTCGATCAGTCCCAATCTGCCCCGGGCCTTCCGCCGCAAGAAAAAGCACATGGGGGGCAAGGTGGTGATTATCCGGGACGTGAGCCAGTCCATGGAGGGCCGCTATGCCCGATGGACCTCCTCGGTGGTGACCAGGCTGGTGGACATGGTGCGGCGCAAGCGGATGCGCATCGGCTACATCGAATTCAATCACGTCTCCCGCAAGTATACCCATGACGGCAGGTTTTTTACGCGGGATTACGACAAGATCGTCGATCAAGCCTCCAACGTGTCCTGCTCGGGCGTCACCAATTATCAGTATCCCCTCCGCGATGCCCTGCAGGAACTGCGGAAAGGGAACACCCGCAACAAGCACATTCTCTTTCTCACGGATGGAGAACCCACCCAGGGGGATTGGCTGGTGCGCGAGGAACGCCGGCTGGCGAAGGCACTGGGAGTGTCCATCCACACACTGTTCATCGGCACTACTGAATGCCCGGAAATCCTGGATATCCTTTCCGAGGAGTCGGAAGGAAGCCAGTTTCTGGCCACTCCGGATGACCGGGGCGGGCTGCAGATCGCCGAACGGACGCCCCGCAATCCTCCGGAACGGCCCATGACGGCCTTCCAACCGGCCCAGACCCCACAGGACGTCCCCAAAACAGGGAATGCGCGATGATCCGGGGAGTTCCATTTTTATCTTGCCCCCATGCCCTTCATTTGAGATATGGAAAAGCCAGGGGGCCAACAGGAAGGGTTGCACCCTCCATGCTCTAAAATCTCCAACGCTGGCGGCACATCAAACCGGCCATAACCCCTTAGCGCCAACATCCAACCCAGGCCAGGAGAAACTTTTTTGGAAACGGTGAATGCCGCGCAGAATATATCCCGTCTTTTCACCGATCTGCGCGAGGAAATGGACCGGTACGTAATCGGGCACGACAAGGTGAAAACGGGGTTGATGTTGGGACTCCTGGCCCGGGAGCATATTTATATCGAAGGTCCTCCGGGAATGGCCAAGACCATGCTGGCTGAAATCGTTTCGGCGGCTTCCAACCTGAATTTCTATCTCTACCAGTTCCATCGCGACACCCGGCTGGCGGAGTTGGTGGGGGACATCGTGATCCAACGCCAGCAGGAAGGCGGCGAGAATGGCGGCGAGATCATCGTGCAATCCATTCGCAAGGGCGGCGTGCTCACGGCCGAGCTGTGCGTGCTGGACGATATTTCCCGTTCTCCCGGAGAGGCCCTCAACGTGTTGCTGCGGGTGCTCAACGAGAGGCAGTTCCAGTCCGAGAGCATCCCCCTGCTCACGGCCATCGCCACCAGCAATCCCACGGCGGACGACTACTACAACGAGCCGCTGGATCCCGCCAACCTGGACCGCTTCACCATCCAGATCCGCTCCGCGGGCCTGATTCAGGAAAACCGGTGGGATGAGGTGCGTCAGGTGATCGATCTTTATTCGAACACCCAGTTTTCGGAAGAGGTGAACCCGGAGCCGATCCTGAGCCGGGAAATCTTCGACGACGCCTATCAGTTGATTCATCAGGTGCAGGTGCCCGATATCGTCAAGCGCGGGTTGGTGGACCTTCTGACGCGGCTGGTCAACCAGCACAAGCTGGACCCCACCAACTCGCTGATCACCGACCGCAGCTTCCTGGTCAAGACCATCAAGATCCTCAAAGCCAAGGCCCTCTTGGAAGGCCGGGTGCAGGTGGTGCCGGACGACCTGATCGTGCTGACCTTCCTCACCTCCTTCCGCGTGCCGGAAGACCTTAACGCCAACATGCCCACGCTGATTCAGGAGACCATCGACCGGGTGGCGGAGTAGGGCCAAAATCCGGGCCGGAGGGAGGGGTCAAGGGTGGCCCTGGCTTGGGTGGTGAAGTGTGGATGAAATATCCGGGAAACATCCCGGATCGGCGCGCCTCACCGAAGCGCCCGGTTGGGACCATCTGCGCGGGAAATTCCGCAAAAGGGCTCCCCCGGCCTGAGGGGCGTTCCCAACCGCTCAGTGGGAAATGGGCAGGGATGCCTTTCTTTCCCGCCCAAAATCCATAATACTGGAAGTGAATCCCCCTGCCTGGGGGCTGGCTGGCGACGCATTCAGGGTATCCTTAACGATGGCAGAAGAGAAAAAATCAGACCCCAACAATACCTCCGAGCGATCCTCGGGCATCAAGCGGGGACTGGACCAAATGCTGGAGCAATCCGCCAACTGGTTTTCCCTGCTGCGCGCCAAAACGGAAGACACCCGCCATCAGATCAAGGAAGTGCTCTACAGCACATCGGACCAGGTACTGGAAAAAGCGGAGGAAACCCGCAAATCCGTCAAATTCCGGATGGCGATCCTGGAAATCGAGCACCACCTGAACCGGCTCTACCCCCAAATCGGCAAACTGACCTGCGACTTGGCGGAAAAAGGGGCCAAGGACTGGCAAAAAGATAAAAACCTCAAAACCAAGATTGATCTGGCCGAGGAATACCGGCAACGTCTTGATGAACTGAAAAAGAATTTGACGGAGCACCAGCAGAAAAGCCGGGAGGAACCCCGATAGCAGAAATTGGAACCTGGGCAGGGGCCCACTGTCATGAGGAAATCCCGGCCAATATCCCGATGATTTGGCTCCGGGAACCTTGAACTATGGCTGACAAGCCGGTATATTTTTCACCCCTCCACCCACCCAAAATACCCAGCCGACGTGGTGGAACTGGTAGACACGCTGTCTTGAGGGGGCAGTGGCCGAAAGGCCGTGGGAGTTCGAGTCTCCCCGTCGGCATGTTCCTTCCGAAGTTCTGCACTTCAAGTTGACCTCCGTGTTTGCGCTTCATTATTCAACGTTATCCCAATCCGCCCTCTCCCCTGTTCACCATTGGAAATTCCAGCCGAATTCAATACACTACTCCCACTGTGAAACATCATTTCATGGCTTCTCAAGGGGAAGAACGCCATGGCCTCAAAGAAGCCCCAGCGCAAAAAGGCCACTCAGCGCAAGTTGACCGCGATCCTCTGCGCGGATGTGGCAGGTACTCCTGGTTATTGGGTTCTCCGAAAAATCGGGAAAGAAACCTTAAGCAAACCACCTGATGAAAGCGCCCTCCGGAAAATACCCAATCGAGCACCGCGTCGGCGAGATCGAAAGATTGCGGATGCAGGCAGAGGCGTATGCGTTCGATGCCGAGGTAATGCTGGATCGGATCGGTGTGCAGGCGGATTGGCACTGCATCGACCTGGGATGTGGTGCGGGGGGCATCACCGATCTCATGAGCAGCAGGGTCGGTTCCGAGGGCCGGGTCCTCGGCTTAGATGCGAACCCTGCTATGGTGGAGGCGGCACGGACATGGGCAAAAGCCCGGGGGTTGAAGGGCGTGGAATATCTCCAAGGCGATGCCTATGAAACGGGTCTTCCCCGCGAAGAGTTCCAACTGGTGCATTTCCGCTTCCTGGCATTTACTGCTGGCCAGGAGAAGAAACTGCTGAAGGAGGCATTGGCCCTGACGAAACCCGGCGGAGTGTTGGCGATCCAGGAACCGGGTAGCCTGACACTCAATTGCTATCCGCCGCACCCTTCCTGGGACCGGCTCAGGAAAGCCCTTGAGGATGTTTTTACGGCCATCAACTGCGACCTGAACCTTGCACAACGATTGTACGGGCTCTTGCACCGGGAGGGACTGGAGGATATCCAGTACAGGCCGTTCTTGGTGGGATTCACTAGCCGCGATGCCATGGCAGATTACCTGCCGCAGACCATCGAATCGTTGAAAAAGGCCTTGCTCGAACACCAGCTGATCAGCGAGAGGGAAATGGAAGAAGCCCTTGCCGCGTGTCGAAACCACCTCGCCCAACCAGACACAATTTCCAGCTCTGCCCTGGTGAC
>CAZOXD010000045.1:19004-26785 GCA_964583525.1 uncultured Pseudomonadota bacterium | reverse complement strand
TCCGCTTCCGTCATGGCTTCGTTGCGCCCCGTGGCCGTGGATTCGATCAATGCGATCCGTTCTTCATGGAGCGGGTGGGTGGAAAACAAGGCGGGAATGTCGGAAGTTCCCCCCTGCTTCTTCTTCAACCGGCGGAAAAAATCCACCAGGCCCTGCCCCCGGATATCGGCCCGGTTCAACATTTTCATGCCGATGCGGTCGGCGGACAGTTCGTCCCTGCGGGTGTAGGAAAAGATCAGCAGCAACTGCCCGACATTGGAAGCCATGCCGTCCAGGGCGGAGGTATCGCCGGTGAGCATCCCGAAAACCAGGCCAATCCCCATCGCCCGGATCATCCCCTGCATGGGGTGCCGTTCCACCGAATGCGCGATTTCGTGGGCCAGCACCCCCGCCACTTCTTCCGGGGTTTCGGCGGCTTCGAGCAGGCCCCGCATGATCACCACATTCCCACCGGGGGCGGCAAAGGCATTGACCATCTTGATTCCGCTGACCCGAACCCGCAGGGGGTAGGGGGTTGCGATTCCCCGGGTGAGGCGGGCGGAAAGAGCGTCCAGCGCCGCTTGACCTGATGCGGCGGCACAAAAAGAGTCCTGGCCAGCCAATCCCGCGATCACCCTTTCTCCTAGTGCCTTTTCCCAGGACTGCGGCACCATCCGGGCCAACGGTGAAACGGCCAGGGGGAATACGAACCAGTAAATCGCCACAACCACGGCCAGCGCAACGCTCCAGAACCCCACCATGCCCAGGGAGGGCCGCATCAGCCAATGCTGGCGCAGTTGCCGCCCCATGTGCTTTTCCAGCACGGCAAGCAATTCGGGCGTGGAGACGGTCAGCGCGGCCTCTCCCTTGTCCTTGTGACGGAGCCGGAAGGGCCGTTCGTGATACACCTCCTCGGCCAGCTTCAATCCCCGGTAGGGCCATTCCTCCAGGCGTTCCCCGTCCTCACCATGCAAATGAAGCGAGCGGGTAGAAGGGAAGATGCGCACCTTGCAGCGGGCCGAGGTTTCTCCGTCGTGGTAGTACCCTTCGTAATTCACGGCCATTCGCTATGGTTTTTCCATGAAAGGTGATCCAGCAAAATTTGGCTCAAATACTACCCATGTCGAAGGCTTCCGCCAGCCCTTCGCCCATCCCTGGAACCCCTTCGGGATGCTGGGCAATAGCGTCCAGATCCAATTCGCCTTGCAATTGAATATTCTCGCAAAAAAACCTTGCGGTGCGAATCACCACCCAGGCATAGGCCAGCCCCAGGGAGAAAACCAGCAGCAGCAGATTGCTGGCTACCAACCAGATCAACTTGGGCGTCGAGACGGCCAACTTTAAACGGGTGTCTCCCAGGCGGGTTTTCTCGGCGAAGTAACGCTTCTCACCCGCCGAATACCAAATCCAGGCAATGCCGATACAGAGATACATCAATATTACGGCGGAAAAAATTAAGAAAGGAGTGGTCTGGGGATTGGGGTTCTCGCCAAAATAAAATCCCAACACCCCCACACCCACCATAATCAGGACAAAGACGATTATGATACCCAGGATCATGAACCAGAGGGCGATGTACCGCAAAAACAGATCCTTCCCTTTACCCTCATAGACGAATCTCCGGTCACCGAACCAGGTGTTGTTCAGGATGTGGCCGGTGAGGTGATTGCGCAGGAAGGGGGTGTAGAGCCCGATCGTGATCGCAGCCAGGAATCCATAACCCAGGGTCAGAAATCCGTGGCGCACGGCGGAGCCGATCACTCCGAAACGGATGCTCCGCCAGCGGGTGCGGCTGAGCATGTAGCGGCGGGAACTGAAAGCCGCGAATCCCGCCAGGAATATCAACAACAGGTACAGCGAAAAAAATGTAACTCCGGCAAGAAATGGATATTCCTCCAAATACAAGGGCAGAAACTGAAACGCGGTAATGATCGGCGCCACGATCAGCATGGCCACCAGGTATCCGATGAACAACTCCAGGCCCTTGCCCGTATACTCGAACGGCTCCCCGGTAAAATGCGTGTGGCTCCACACATAGCGGCGCACCTTGGTCTTTCCCCAGAAATGGTAGATGCCAACGGTCACCAGTTTCAGCAGCAGATTGACCAGGGTAATGGCGAACAATTCCCCGCCCCTGCCAAAATGAACGAATTTCTGTTGCGAAGGGGCGGCTTGGGTGGCTTCCATCGGCGATTCTCCAATCGGTATGCAAATATACAAATACGAAGAGGGAGAGAAAATGTAAGAGGCTGCGGAAATACAGCGTGTGGAGAGGAGGCTCTACCGTCCCTCATTCATGGAGCCGGAGCGGAAGCCGCGCAGGTCCAGGGCCACGAATCGGTAGCCCAGTTCCCGCAGGGCGGCGTCGATCCGCTTCCGCTGCGCCAACACCTGTTGGAAATCCTCGGGGGGCACTTCGATCCGCGCCACGTCGCCGTGGTGGCGCACCCGCAGTTGGCCAAACCCAAGCCCGCGCAGGGCGGCTTCCGCCTGTTCGATCTGGTTCAGCACGGGAAGCGAGATGGGGCTGCCGTAGGGCACCCGGCTGGAAAGACAGGCCGCCTGCGGCTTGTCCGCGTTGGGAAGTCCCAGGTGCGCGGCCAACTGGCGGATTTCCGCCTTGCCGAGGCCATATTCGGAAAGCGGCGCCCGCACCCCATGCTCCTCCGCCGCGCGCAATCCCGGGCGGTGATCCCCCCAATCGTCCCGGTTGATGCCGTTGAGAATCGCATGGTATTTTTCCTCCCGGGCGATCCGCGCCAGATCGCCGTAGAGCGTGGATTTGCAATGGTAGCAGCGGTCCACGGGATTGAGCCGGTACCCGCTGCGCTCCATTTCCTTGGTGAGAATCACCCGGTGGGGCATCCCCCATTCCCCCGCCAGCTTGCGGGTCAGGGCCAGGTCGGCGCGGGTCAGGCTCTCGGAGCCGGAGGTGACGGCCAGGGCCCGCCCGCCCAGCGCCTGGTGCGCCAGGTAGGCCATCAGGGAGCTGTCCACTCCCCCGGAAAAGGCCACCAGGGCGCTTTCCAACTCCACCAGCCCAGCCCGCAGACGCTCGTACTTTTCGGCCAGGGAAGGCGGAAGGGGTGCGCGCTCGGCGTTTGTTTCGGCGTTTGTTCCCGTGGCTGTCTCGGCGTCTGTTTCGGCCTCCTTTTCTGTGGCCGTCACCGGTTGAATTTCCATGGCTCACCTATGCGGATGGATGATCGTCCTCCGCCGAATTGCAGGTCCCTGCCGGTTTGAATCACCCATTTTGCACCGGTGAAGGCGGCGGGGCAAGGTGGAATGGCGGTACTCAATCGTTGCCGCCGGAGGGGGCCATGTCGGTCAATTCCTCCCGCCTTTCCCGGAGCCGGAACAGGCTTTTCACATCCTGGATGAGAGAAAACAGGGCCGGAACGAACAGGATGTTGACCAGGGTGGAGAGCACCAGCCCGCCCAGCACCGCCGCGCCCAGCCCGCGGTAAAGCTCGGAGCCCGCGCCCGGCATCAACACCAGCGGCATCAGGCCGAAGACCGAGGTGCAGGTGGTCATGAAGATGGGCCGCAGCCGCGAGCGCACAGCATCCACCACGGCCTTGGCCTGGGACCATCCCTCCACGCGGATCAGGGTGAGGGCCCGGCTGACGATGAGAATCGGGTTGTTGACGACGATCCCGATCATCATCAGGAACCCGAGCATGGTCAGCATGTCCAGCGGTTGCTCGGCGAGAAAGAGGTTGACCAGCTTCAGGGCGATCAGCCCCCCCGCACCGGCCACGGGCAGCGCCGCCATGATCACCAGGGGAGAAAGCAGATCCTCGAACAGGATCACCAGCAGCAGGAAGGTGATGGCGATTGCCAGCAGAAATCCGATCTGCAGGGACTCGCGGGTTTTGGTGAAGGCGTTGGCGGTGCCGCTCAGTTCGAATCTCAGTCCGCCCACATCGCTGTATTCCTTGCGGGCCGGAATCACGATCTCGTTTTTCAGAATCTCCAACGCGGTTTCCAGGGCGATGTCACTGGGCGGGAGCACCCGCAGCATGAAAGCCCGTTCTCCGAAGATGTGGTTGATCTCGTTGGGCCCCACCGTTTCCACCACGTCGGCCACGGCGCCCACGGTGACCAGACGATTGTTGGGCGTCAGCAACTGCCGGGTCTCGAAGTCCTCCACGCTGCGCAGATGGCCGCTGGCCGATACCAACATCAGGTCCAGGGTCTTTCCATCCACCAGGGTGAACTCGTCGATCTTGCGTCCATCCGTGTAGATATCCAGGATCAAGCCCAGTTCCCGGGTGGTCAGCCCGGCGGCGGCGGCCCGTTCCGCATTGGGAATGATGCGGATTTCCGGGTTGCCCAGTTCGAAGGAGGGAATGGGCCGCACCTGACTCCCGGGCATCACCTCGCGCACCTTCCCGAACAACCCCTGGGCAACGTCGGCGATTTCCGTGATATCGTCCCCGTATATTTCCAGGTCGATGGAGCGCCCGGCTCCCAAGCCCCGTTCGAAAAGGGAGGTCTGGGAGGTGAATCCCCGCACCCCGGGGAGTTGGGCCCGGATGGAGTTCAAGAGAGGGATCAATTCTTTCACCCGGGCCGGGTCCCTGGATACCGCACCCATCAGGGTGGTGGTGCCGAAGTTGACGAAGAACACCCGCTCCAGGGTCGGCAGTCCCTCCAACTCGCCCCGGAAGGCCGGACCGAGAGCGTTCACCACGTATTCTCCCAGCCGGTCCAGCTCGAGCTGGCTGTACCCTGGGGGCGGAAACAGGAGGGAGATCAGCAGATTGCGGTTTCCGCCAGGCAGGTATTCCTGTTTTGGCTGCAAGGTGAAGACGATGATCACCGCCAGCGCTGTCAATCCCACCACCACCGCCAGCTTCCTCAACACCCGCTCCTGCATCCACCCCACCAATCTCACCGTAAATTCCGTTAACTCCCCCCCCACTCCCTTGAGCCATGCCACGATGAAGTTGGATCGGGCCGGTTTTTCCCGGTGGAAGAGCGGGCTGTCGAAGAGCCAGCGGTAGGCCGGCGGAATGACGGTGGTGGATACGATGAAGCTGAGCAGGATCGCGAACACGATGGCCAGGGCGATATCCCGGAACAACTGCCCCGCCTGGTCCTTCACGAACACCACCGGCAGGAACACCGCCACGGTGGTGAGGGCGGAGGCCAGGATGGCCCCGTAGACCTCCTTCGTGGCGCGGACAATGGAGTCGAGGCGGGCGTGGCCCTTCTTGCGCCAGGTATCGATGTTCTCCAGCACCACGATCGCCGCATCCATCACCATCCCCACCGCAAAGGCCAGCCCTGCCAGGGAGATCACATTGATGTTGCGCCCGAACAATTTCAGGAAGACGAAGGTGCCGATCAGGGAGATGGGAATGGAAAATGCCACCAGCAGCGAGGAACGCAGGTTGCCCAGAAAGATGTACAGCGCCAGCATGGCCAGCAGACCGCCCAGGTAAATGTTCCGGAGCACCAGGGAGATGGCGCTGGAAATATAAAAGCTGGGATCGGAAAGGATTTTCAGCACCAGGCCTTCTTTTTTCAGCACGGTGCGATTGAGCCGCTCGCTGGTGGCCTGGACGGCCTGGGTCAGTTCGAGCACGTTGGAACCCACTTCCCGATAGACGGGAATGATTAGGGCCAAACCCTCGTTGCCCCGCACCGAACTGCCCCGCACTTCATAGCCGATTTTCACCTCGGCCAGATCCCGCAGGTAGACCGGCCCGCCCGCTCCGATCTTGACGATCAGCCCCCCTAACTCCTCCGGTTCCCGGAAGCGGGAAAGGGTGCGCACGGTGTATTCGCGCTTGCCCTGGTAGAAGATGCCGCCGGAGATATTGACGTTTTCCGCCCGGATTTTCCCGATCAACTGGTTGATGGAGATTCCGTATGCCGCCAGCTTGGTGGGGTCGAAGCGCACCTGCACCTGGGCATCCCTGCCCCCATAGACCCGGGCTTCGGAAATTCCCGGAATCTTCTCCAATTCCGGCTTGATGACATCCTCCACGAACTGCTTGTAGGTGCGGATGTGGCGTGGGTTCCCGGGCAACGGCCTCAGTTGCGACCAGATGATGGGGCTGGAGTTGGCCCCGGAAAGAATGATGATCGGCTTGAGCGCGTTCTCGGGATAGGAGGGAACCTGGTCCAACTCGTTGGAGATGCGGGGGAGCAGGGCGTCCATGTCCGTGCCGATCTCGAATTCCAGGGTGATGCTGGAGCGGCCGGAATAGGAACGGCTGGAGATGCGCGCCAACCGGGGCAGGTTGTCCAGGTATTCCTCCTGCTTGCTGGCGATTTCCCGCTCCATCTCGTAGGCGGAAGCGCCGGGCCAATAGGTGCGGACTGTGGCCTTGGGCCTTTCCACATCCGGCGTGAGTTGGATGGGGATGCTCACCAGCGCCCAGATTCCCGCGATCACCATGAACACCACGGCCACGGCCACCAGAACCGGTTTTTTCAGGCAAAAATTCGTGAGTCCCATGAATTAAAGCTTTCTTCCGGACTGGCTGGGGAAATTTTCGGCGATCCGGACAGGCGTGCCGGGAAAGAGCCGCTCGTTTCCGCGGATCACCACCGATTGCCCGGGTTTGAGGAACTTGACGGGCCGACCGTTCTTCCCGGCCTTCCCCTGCCCCCCTTTCCACGCTTTGGGGGTTAATTCCTGCACCACCACGTTGTCCCCCAGGTTTCCCTGCACGGAAACGGGGACGATTTTAGCCTTGCCGTCGATCACCAACACGACATAGATGCGCTTTCCTTTCCGCACGATGGCGTCGCGCGGGACGGTCAGGAGGACCCTGGTTTTGCTGAGGGGAAGGCGTACCCGGGCCAGCATTCCGCTCAGGTGCGCCCGGGATGGATTGTCGATCTCGATGCGCATGGTGAAGTTGCCCGTGGAGCGGTCCACATGCCGCACCACCGAGCGGATGTTCCCGTTGAGGCGCTTCCCGATTTCGGACACGAAGACCACCACCCGCCCCTTGTCCGGAACCGATGTCAGGAACCGCCCGGGAATACCCACCATCACCTCGTACTGCCGGTAGTTGTAGATTTCGAAGATGGGTTTGTTGGGCGTAATCCACTGCCCGATTTCCAGATCCGTGGAAATCACCTGGCCCTCGATGGGCGAACGGATCACCATCCGCTTCAACAGTTCCTTCAGCCGCTCCACCTGGACGCGGTCCAGCTCCAGCTTGGCCTTCATCACCCCGGACTTGGCCTTGCCATCCTCGAATTTCTGGGCGGAGGTCAGTTTCTTCCTGTAGAGGGAGACGATCCTGTTTTGCTGCTGCTCGCTGAGTACTGCCTGGGCCTGGGTTTCCTTCATGCGGGCCTGGAGCACGGCCAGATCGAGTTCCATGGTGGGATTTTCCAGGATGGCCAGCACTTCCCCCTCCGCGACCGGGTCTCCCACCTTCTTGAGCAGCTTCACCAGCCGTCCGGCCACGTCGCTTGAGAGCATGGCCTTGTTCGCCGGCTGAATCAGCCCCGTGTATTCTCCCTGGGGCGCCTCCCGCACGGCCCGCAGAGGCGTGACCACGACGGGCGCCGGGGGCGGCCCGTTATTTTTTCCGCCCTTGGAGGAAGATTTTTGCGCAAAAGTGGAGGGAGCGGCTGCCAATATCGCCAGTCCGAGGGCGAGCAGCGCCAATTTTCTCAAATGCATTTTACCTTGGGTGTTCAAACCGTGAAATTTCCCGCATTGAGTCACGAATATCCGAAAGCGGGCCGAAAAAAAAACCTGCTCCCGGTTCATATGAAACCCGCCCGCGAAGAAACGGCGATTCATCACTATGAACTTTCCTGCAATG
>CAZOXD010000045.1:0-18904 GCA_964583525.1 uncultured Pseudomonadota bacterium | reverse complement strand
GCAATGCGTTTCCCCGCAATGCCTGTCTCCGCAACGAAAGGCTTTGCGACGTAATGCTCCGCAGCCTGATGCACCGCCACAGAAAACATGGAAAACATGGTGGTGGAAGACATCGTGGTGGAAGACACCGCTGTCCAAGCGCTGAGGTCCAGGTTCCCTTGGTGAATGTCCCCGAATGGACAAGCTTATCATAACATTATGGAATTGAAAGAAAACCAGGGAGCGGGAATTGATTCCGGGCAACCGGATATTCGGAACCGTTCCCGGTCCTCAACCTTGTCACGATACAATTTCGGATAGGTACTTCGTGTCAGAAGTCCGCGTAAAAATTAGCGATAGCATTCATAATAAAAATAAAACGTTAACCTGTAAACTTCTGACACGAAGTTCTGCCATCAAGCACATAGGGCGGGCCTCAACGAATTGGTTGTCCGCCCAGCAATACGCGGGCAGGGACGCCCACGCCACTATTGTTATTCGAGTCTGATGAATCCATGATGAATTTTCAAAATGTGTCAAAATTTGATAGCCGCGGCTCATTGTTTCTGTTGACATTTCCTGGAAATTCCCTTACAAATCCATACCTCTGAATTCGCCGGGAGGGCCTGCCCCTCCACCCTTGCACAGAAAACCTTGCACCGAAAATTGGAAGCCTGATCCGTGAAAGTCAAGACGATGATCGTACCGGGAAAGGAATCCATACGGACCGTAGTATTCGGCGTATTTGGAGCCGCGCGGACCCACCGGTAAATTCACCCTGAAATCGTAATGGCGGAATCATCCGCCGCACCGGTGAAAGGGCCGGCGCGGGGCCGAATTCATTTTTTTTCGAGCCGCAAATTAGGCAAACCCCAATAATTCCGAACCCATTGCCCAAGGGAAGCACATGAAGTTCACGATCAATCCGGTTCCGTTACAGGAACGCAGCGCCAAGCCCGAAGACGAGAACAAACTCGGATTCGGACAGATCTTCAGCGACCACATGTTCACCATGAAGTGGTCCGCCGGAACAGGGTGGCACGATCCGGCCATAGGCCCCTACGGTCCGCTGGTACTGGAGCCCGCATCCCTGGTGCTCCATTATGGGCAAACGATCTTCGAGGGGTTGAAGGCCTATCGCAACCAGCAGGGCTCCATCAACCTGTTCCGCCCGTTCGACAATTTCTCCCGTTTCAATATTTCCGCGGCCCGGTTGGACCTGCCGGAAATCGACGAGAATATCGTCATGCAGGCGGTGGAAGCGCTGCTGGAACTGGACCACGAGTGGACGCCCAAATCTCACGGTACCTCGCTCTACATCCGGCCCACCATGATCGCCACAGAACCCTACATCGGCCTCAAATCCGCCGCGGAAGTGCTGTTCTTCATCATCACAGGACCGGTGGGGGCCTACTATCCGGAAGGGTTCAACCCGGTCAAGATTACCGTCTGCGAGGAGTATTCCCGTGCCGGACCCGGCGGGCTGGGATCGGTGAAGACCGCCGCTAATTACGCCGCCAGCTTGTTGGCGGAAAAGGAGGCCAAGAAGGCCGGCTATACCCAGGTGCTGTGGCTGGACGCCGCCGAGCGGAAATACATCGAGGAAGTGGGCTCCATGAACATCCTCTTCAAGATCGGCGGAAAAGTGATTACCCCTCCTCCTGGGGAAAGCATCCTGGACGGCATCACCCGCAGGTCCGCCCTGGAACTTCTGCGCAACTGGGATATTCCGGTGGAGGAGCGCCGGCTTACCATTGACGATGTCCTCCGGGCGCACGAAGACGGCACCCTGGAGGAAGTGTTCGGGGCCGGTACGGCAGCCGTGATTTCCCCCGTGGGCGGGCTGCACTGCAAGGACCAGGACTACCAGGTCGCCAACGGCGAGGCCGGCCCAACGGCCCTGCGCCTCTTCGATGAGTTGATGGGCATCCAGTACGGAAACAGGCCCGACCCCTTCCAGTGGATTCACCAAGTCACACCCTCCAGCATGACGGAACCCATTCCCGTAGTACCCATGGCCGCCAAGGCCTGACCCCCCAACGAACGAGAAGACGAACCCCCGCCGGGTGGATGCCTCTCGTCCTCCGGGCGGGAAGGCCAACCGCGGCCGATCCCTGTTTTCACCGGTCATTCCGGCGATCCTGGGGTGCCGGGGGTGCCGGGGTGCATCCGCAATTATCCTCGGGGATTCAAACTCCCCGCATTCACTTCAAGAGAGAGACCCATGGAATTCGCCATACATCCCGTCCCGCAGGAGGAACGGCGTCCCAAACCCCGGCAGGAGGAGCCGTTGGGGTTCGGCCAGTATTTTTCCGACCACATGTTCACCATGAACTGGACGGCCACCCGGGGCTGGCACGACCCGATGGTGCGCCGCTACGAACCCTTTCACCTGGACCCTTCCTCCCTGGTGTTCCACTATGGCCAATCGATCCTGGAAGGGTTGAAGGCCTACCGCGCGCCAGTGGGGAGCATCAACCTGTTCCGGCCCCGGGAAAATGCGCGGCGTTTCAATCAATCCGCGGCCCGGCTGGCCCTGCCCGAGGTGGACCAGGACGTGTTTCTCGCCGCCATCGAATCCCTGCTCCGCCTGGACCGGGAATGGATTCCCCAGGCCCCGGGCACCTCGCTCTATATCCGCCCCACCCTGATCGCCACCGAACCTTGCCTGGGTGTGCGGGCGGCGGACGAGGCGTTGTTTTTCATTATCGCCGGGCCGGTGGGGGCTTATTACCCGGAAGGGCTCGATCCGGTGCGGATTTCCGTCTGCCGGAAATATTCCCGCGCTTCCCCGGGAGGCCTCGGCGCGGCCAAGGCCAGCGGAAATTACGCCGCCAGCCTGCTCGCCGCCCGGGAAGCGGCGGAAGCCGGATACACACAGGTGTTGTGGCTGGACGCCCTGCAGGGACGCTATGTGGAGGAGGTGGGCGCCATGAACATCCTCTGCAAGATCGGGGGCGAAGTGCTCTCCCCGCCCTTCGGGGATACCATCCTGGCGGGAATCACCCCGGATTCCGCCATGACCCTGCTGCGGGATTGGGGGATTCCGGTCACCCAGCGGCCCATTGCCATCGACGAGGTGTTGGCGGCCCAGACCGATGGCTCCCTGGAAGAGGTCTTCGGCGCCGGGACGGCCGCTGTGATCGCCCCCGTGGGCCTGCTGGAATATCAGGGCCGTGATTATACCGTCGCCGATGGCAGGGCCGGGCCCCTCGCCCGCAGGCTCTTCAGCGCCCTGACCGGAATTCAATACGGCCTGGAGCCCGACCCCCACGATTGGGTGCATGAGGTGATTCCATAGCCGAGGGAGGGAAAAGGGGAACCGCCGATAAACGCCGATAAACGCAGATGGAGAAGCGAACTGCGGCCTCACCCCCTGGCCCCCATGATGTCTCTCCAAAAGAAGAGGGGGAAGAATTGCAATAGAAACTGCAAGCAGGGGAAATCTGTTCCAGGTAGTTCGATAAACAGCGCCTACCCCCATATGGCATGAAGCAATGGGGACAGGTAACTCCAGCAGTTGCAGTTCTCCCTCTCCAGGTATTTGGAGAGGGAAGGAGCGGCTCCAGCCGCGGAAGGGTGAGGTCCGCGGTTGCAGTTCTTTGCGGCTTGGCGCGAGGCAGTTGCCGTTGCAGTGATCCGCGTTTATCTGCGTTCATCGGCGGTTCCCCTTGCAACGCCGCGGAAATACAATGGTACATCGCAAGGAAGGGTGAGGCTCCGTCATTGCAAAACGGCCCGCATTGCCAAAATGCCGTGATTCATGCGAAAGAGATCAATCCGGTGTGGATATTTCCTTCCACGCATTCTCCCGGACAAAGGCCATCATCCGATTCCCGGCATCCTCATCGAACCCAGGACCTTCGTTGTATACCCATCGAAAAAACCTGCTGGATATCTTCAGGATCAATGGAACGAATCTGGCCATTCATCGCGAACCGTTCGAACGGGTCATGGAGCTGGAGGGATTCGAGTTGACCCCGGTGGGAAACCGCCCGGAAATCTGGGAATTCCGAAACCCGGTAACTGGCCAGCGGGGCCGTCTCATGAATGTCCAGGGGTATCTCAATGACGATCCGGTCTTCCTGAACACCGAGGGCCGGGCTTATATGATCACCCGGCAGGATTTTACCCTGGCGCTGCTCTTCCCGGGGATCCCCCGCCGGATCAAGCTGAACAAGACCCGGCACAAGGTGCTCCCTTTGGGAGCGGGCAGGAATCCGCTCGCGCCGGCCTCCTGGCCCGACGGGACGGTGGCCAGAGCCATCCGGGTGCGGTTCAGCAATATCCTGATCCTGGAAGAGGAATTTCTGCTGCGCCAGATCGGGCTGCGGGGAACCGAATAATCTCCCGGTGGCGGTCCCGCAGGCCCGCGGGCAACAACGTATTCGGAGCGTCCATGGAGTTGTACGATTTCCCCATCCATCTACTTCACCGCAAAAGAATGGCGGGCGAGGTTTCCACGGAGGAAATCGCCCGCTCGGTGCTGGGGCGCATCGCAGCCGTGGAAGAGAAGGTGCGGGCCTATATCACCCTCACCACCGGCACGGTATTGCAGCAGGCCCGGGAGACCGATGCCCGCATCGCCAGGGGGGAAGCGGTTTCGCCCATCGCCGGCATGCCCATCGCCCTGAAGGATATCTTCACCACCCAGGGCATCGAAACCACCTGTGGCTCCCGGATCCTGAAGGGATTCCCCCCTCCCTACGACGCAACCGTGGTGGCCCGCCTCAAGGAGCACGGTCTCAACCTGACCGGAAAGACCAATATGGACGAGTTCGCCATGGGCTCCTCCACGGAAAATTCCGGGTTCGGGCCCACCCACAATCCGTGGGATCTTTCCCGGGTGCCGGGAGGTTCCTCGGGGGGGTCCGCGGCCGCCGTGGCGGCGGGAGAAGCCCTGGCCGCCCTGGGCACCGACACGGGCGGCTCGATCCGCCAACCCAGCGCATTTACCTCATTGGTGGGGCTCAAGCCCACCTATGGCCGGGTGAGCCGTAATGGAATGGTGGCCTTCGCCAGTTCCCTGGACCAATGCGGAGTGATGACCCGGGACACCACCGACGCCGCCTTGCTGCTGGGAATGATCGCAGGGCACGATCCCCGCGACGCCACCTCGGCCCGGCGCCCCGTTCCGGATTATACCGCTGTCCTGGAAGGCGGGCTGGAGGGAGGGCTGCAGGGCCGGAAGGTGGGGCTGGTGCGGGAATTCCAGGGCTGGGGAGAACTGGACCAGGCGGTGGCGGACACTTTTTCCGGCAACGTGAAGACCCTGGAGGTACTGGGCGCGGAAGTCGTGGAGGTTTCCCTGCCCTCTCTGGAATACGCGATCTCGGTCTATTACATCCTCGCTCCCTGCGAAGCCAGCACGAACCTGGGGCGCTACGATGGGGTGCGCTTCGGACACCGCACCGAAAATGCGGGCGGTTTGAAGGAAATGTTCGAGCGCACGCGGGAAGAGGGATTCGGCCCGGAAGTGAAGCGGCGCATCATGCTGGGCACGTTCGCGCTCTCTGCGGGGTATTACGATGCCTACTACCTGCGGGCCATGCGCATCCGGGAGCAATTGCGGATGGACTTCGCCAAGGCTTTCAAACAGGTGAGCCTGATCGCCTGCCCCACCTCGCCCGTGCCGGCCTTCAAGCTGGGGGAAAAACTGGACGACCCCCTGCAGATGTACCTGGTGGATGCCTTCACCCTACCGGCCAATCTGGCGGGGCTGCCCGGAATTTCGGTGCCGGGAGGATTCACTCCGGAAGGGCTGCCCCTGGGGCTGCAACTGCTGGCCCCACACTTCATGGAGGAGGACCTGCTCCAGGCCGCCCACGCCTTCGAGGAGGCGGCGGGCGTGAGCGAACGGCGGCCAAATCTGAACTGAAGAGAAGGAGGAGCACGGATTCCCAGGGTTCCGACGGCAATCGACATTGACAAGATCATGTTGAATACCGGAGATTTTTTGGAAAAGCCGTTGACCTGCATATCCCCCTTTTTGCTCTCCCTGACTCATTCCGTTATATATTCATGGAGATATCCTTATTAAGCAGGCGCGGCCGATAAACGGACGGAATCCGGCCCGGGTACGTTTGGGAGGCGTTCCCGGAATTCTGGAATTCCAGGGTTTGCCGGACATTCATTTCATTTTTCCCACCCACCGGGGAACCTCCCTCCCCCGCACCGGCGATTGCATGAAGGTATTGAGGCCAGGTTTCGATCCACAGGAATTCATGGCCCGGGTGGGCAGTGGATGTCCCCGGGTATTGCTGCTTGACTATGACGGCACCCTGGCGCCATTCCGGATAGACCGGGATGCCGCGCTGCCCTTTCCCGGTGTGAAGGAGCGGGTGGCGGGCCTGATGCATCAGCCGGACTGCCGGGTAGTGTTGGTGACGGGACGGGGCGCCCGCGACCTGGCCGCCGTAGCCGGATTCGATCCGATGCCGGAAATCTGGGGTTCCCATGGCTGGGAGCGGCTCTGGCCCGATGGCAGATACGAGTTGGCCCGGATACCGAACGAATCCGTGGCAGGGCTCCGCATGGCGAGGGAGGCGGTCGGCCCTGCCCTGCTAGAGTGGCTGGAGGAAAAGCCCGCCGGGTTCGCCCTGCACCTGAGAGGACTCGCATTCGCGGAGGCGGATGCCGTCCGCGAATGGGTTGGCGCGGAATGGGAGGCCCTGACCGGACAGTACGGATTGGAAACCCTTGCCTTCCAAGGCGGGCTGGAATTGCGCGTCCTGGGGCGTAACAAGGCTTCCGCCGTGAACACCTTGCGGGAGGAGTGCGGGGAGGACGCCTGCTTTGCCTATCTGGGGGACGACAACACGGACGAGGACGCCTTCCACGCCATCCATCCCTGGGGACTAGGTGTGCTGGTGCGGACCGTTCTGCGGCCCACCGCGGCTTCCTGGTGGGTGACACCGCCGGGGGAATTGCTGGACTTCATGAAGCGCTGGGGGAATCCCAATGGAACTACCTGCCAGGAGCCCGGATGAGCAAAGCCGTTGACCGGAGGATGATCATCGTCTCCAACCGGCTGCCCGTTTCCGTGAAAAGGGAGAAGGGCCGCTGGAAGGTCGTCCCCAGCGCCGGAGGCCTCATTTCGGCCCTGGGGCCGGTGTTGCGCAACCGGGGCGGCCTGTGGATCGGCTGGCCCGGGGAGGCGGATTTGAAAAATGCGCGCAATGTGCTGGAAAAGGCCACCAAGGGCATCGGGTATACCCTGGTGCCCGTCACCCTGGATGCGGAAGAGCTGGAGAATTACTATTACGGATTTTCCAACGAGATCATCTGGCCGCTGTTTCACAGCCTGCAATCCCTCTGCAATTACGACCCCGCCTTTTGGAAGGCCTATAAAAACGCCAACAGGAAATTCGCCCGGACGGTCATCGAAGAAAGCAAAGACCGGGATTACGTCTGGATTCACGATTACCAGTTGATGGATGTGGGGCTGGCCCTGCGGGAAATGAAGTTCACGGGTCACCTGGGATTCTTCCTGCACATCCCCTTCCCTTCCCCCGACATTTTTCTCAAGCTCCCCTGGCGCAGGCAGGTGTTGGAAAGCTTCCTGGCCTACGACCTGCTGGGATTCCAGACCCAGCGCCATAAGCGCAATTTTCTGCAATGCCTGCGGATGATGTTTCGGGATGTGTCAATCGTGGGCAAGGGCCCTGTCAGTCTCGTCAGCGCAGAGGGCCAGGAGGTGCGGGTGGGAAATTTCCCCATCGGAATCGACTACAATTCCTTCGCCAAGGGCGCCCAATCCCCCGAGGTAGAGGCCTTTTCAAAAAATCTAAAATTCGCCCTGCGCAACCGAACCGCGGTGCTGGGTGTGGACCGGCTCGACTATACCAAAGGCATTCCCTACAAACTCGATGCGATGCGCAATGCCCTGGAACGGTTTCCGGAATTACATCACAAGATCACCTTTCTCCAGGTTGTAGTGCCCAGCCGACAGGAGATCGCCCGCTACGAGGATTTGAAGATGGAAATCGAGCGCCTGGTGGGGAAAATCAACGGGGAATTCGGGGAGCCGGGCTGGGTGCCCATCCAGTACATCTACCGCCCGCTCTCCCGGATGGAGTTGCTGGCCTACTACCGATCCTCGGAAATCGCGCTCATCACCCCCCTCGACGACGGCATGAACCTCGTCGCCAAGGAGTATTGCGCTAGCTCCACCGATGGCAACAACGTGCTCATCCTCAGCGAGTTCGCCGGGGCAGCCGCGCAACTGCAGCGCGGTGCGCTGATCGTGAATCCCTACGATCACGAGGGCGTGGCCGACGCGATCTATCACGCCTACCGGATGAACCGCGGGGAGCGCAGCGAGCGCATGCAACGGATGAAGCGCAACGTACTGAACAACGATGTCTTCCGCTGGGTCGATTCCTTTCTCCAAGCCGGGACCGAGGGGGACCTCTCCGATTTTCCCATGATGGAGGTCAATTCCGAGACCTTCGACGACGTATTCCTGGGAGACACGGACTAGCGCCACGGGAGCGATCCGCCTACCGGCTGTGAAACATCCCCTGGAATCGGTTTGGAAACCACAAAGCCCGGGAGGGAAAAAAACTCATGACAACCGGCGCATCGTTTCAATTCGTCTACATCACCACTGCGAACATGGAAGAGGCCCGGCGCATCGGCCGTGCCCTGGTGGAGGCCCGGTTGGCCGCCTGCGTAAACATCCTCGCCGGGATGACCTCCATCTACTGGTGGGAGGGAGAGATCCAGGACGGCCGGGAAACGGTGTTGATCGCAAAAACCCGCGCACACCTCCTCGATACGCTAACGGACAAGGTGAAGGAACTCCACGGATACGATTGCCCCTGTATCGTCGCCCTGCCCATCGCCGGGGGAAATCCCGAATTCCTGGAATGGATCGCGGCAGAAACCACCGCAGCCGCCGAAGCCACCGAATCTTCCGAAACCACCCATCCCTGATCCGGGGCCGCTCCCTTCCGGCGCGCCAGGGTCAACCCATGGAGCCCGGGGACTCCCAGATATCGTCCACCAGGGCCACCACATCCTTGGTGGGCTGCGCGGACAATTCCATCCCGCAAGCCAGCAGCCACATCATCCCAACCCCCAGCAGCCACCAGAGCGCCTGCCAAGCCCAGATGGAAGGCATCCCAAAGATCCACCAGGTGGCCTGATCATTTGGATCGCCGAAGATCCAGTTGCCGATCACCGCTCCCGGCCCCACCGCGAAGTAGAACCACAGCAGCGCGGCGATCCATGCCACCGGCGCCAGCTTCCGCTTGCGCACCGGGAGGGAGGCATGCTCCCGCAGGAATTTGTGGTAGGTGATGCGATGGGCGCCTTCCCCCGCATCCTGGGTCATGGCGGAGATGCCGATGGCCAGGGCCAGATTGAACGCGATGCCCCAGCCCGCCGCATGAATGGTCAGCGGATGGCGGCCCCACAACTCGATTCCCATGACTTGGAAAATTTCCGCACCGGGCGCCCCGGTGAAGACCACGGCCATCAGCCCCGCCAGCAGCCCCCAGGAAACCCCCTGCCGGGTCAGATAGGGCCACCAGCAGATGGCGATCAACGCCGGTGCCAACTGCAATCCAAAGCTGATCGCCAGTCCGCCCCACAGCGCCAATCCATCGCCCAGAAAGGTTCCCGCGATCAGGGCCGCCCCGGCGATCAGCACCGTTCCCAGCCGTCCGATCAGTATCTGGTGGCCGTGATCCGCCCGGGGATTGAAAAAGGGTTTGTACAGGTCCCGGGTCAGAATCCCGCCGGCGGTGGCCATGTATGCCGCGCCGGTGGACTGCATGGCGGCCAGGGCGCAGATGGCCAGGAAGCCGGTGAGCCAGGGCGCCGTTCCGCTCACCATGCGTATCAGCAGGGGCACCAGACTCCCGCCCTGCCCCAGCCCGCCGTCTCCCCAGAAATCGAAGCCGAGCCGGTTGCCCAGATCGATTCCGGCGCTGGCCATGGCCTGGTTTCCCCCCAAAAAGTGGCCGGCCATGCCCTGGATGGTGGTGAAGAAAAGCAGGATGAATCCGATCACCAGGGCGGAAGCCCAGACCTGTTGCGTTGCGAAAGGCCGCGGATCGCGGCTGGAAAACGCCCACATGGTGAACGCCGGAGCCGTCTGGATGCCTCCCATTGCGAACATCGTGGTCAGGATCAGCATCCCCGTCCAGGGGCCCCCCACGGCGTTGGATGCTTCGCTCACCCATTGAATCATTCCCGGTATGGCGACATAGTGGCTGTACCCCGCCTCCGTTTGCACCGGATCGCCTTGGGTCAGTTGGAAGATCAGATCGTTCAGTTGGCTCCACCCCCCGATGGCGCTCAGAGCGATCAAGCCGAGCCCGGTGATTCCCAGCACGATCAGGATGCTTTGCAGGGCGCCCACATGCGCCACGGAGCGCAATCCGCCGGAAACCACGTAAATGCAAACCACGGCGGATAGCACCCACATTGCGAGGACGGCGTCGATCTTCGCATCGCTGAGGAAATGGAACAGCATTCCGGAGGCCTTCAACTGCACCGCCAGAAAGGGCACGGAAAAGAACAGGGCCACGGCTACGGACAGGAGGCGGATCATGGAGCCCCGGAAATAATCGGCGAACATTTCTCCCGGCGTGACGTATCCAAACCGCTTGCCCAGCATCCATTGCCGCCTCAGGAACATCACTCCCGTGAAGGGGATGGCAATCGCGAACAGGGAGGCGTAGGCGAATTGAAAGCCGCCGGAAAACACCAGACCGGGATGCTGAATGAACGTCCACCCGGAAAACGAGGCCGCCGTGGTGGCCAGAACGAACACCCACATGGAAAGCCGCCGTCCGGAAATGAAATAATCCCCGGCGGTATGGACCCGAACGGCCCCCCGCACGCCCCCAAAAAGGCAAAACGCCCAGTACAATACGGCGAAAATGCCCAACCACCATAGTTTTTCGATGCCCATGCCTATCTGCCGTTGGGGGAGAGTGGAAGGGGCCATGTCCCTGCCGGTCTGCTCACGGAAGCGCCGGTTGCGCTTTCGCCCGGACTACAGGCAATCTCAAAAATGGATCTTCGGGTCGAACCCGACCCTTCGAGACGGATTTCTCCGGAATCCTCCTCAGGGAATCGGGTTCTACAAGCCGCGTTGCTGAGGAGCGCGCCATGCGCGCGTCTCGAAGCACGTGTCGATCCGATATTATTGAGACCGTTTGTAGCCATGGCGTCCGTTACGCGGATGTTCAACCCCATACCCGGCGCGCCGTTTCCGCCACCACTTCCAGCTTGCGGCGTTGATCCTCGTGCGAAAGGGCGTTCCCGATGATGGAAGTGGAAAATCCGCATTGGGGGCTGAGGGCGAGCCGTTCCAGGGGCAGGATTCGCGCGGCCTCCCGGATTCGCGATTCCAGCGCCTCCGGCGTTTCCACACGATTCGATTTGGTGGTGACCAGCCCCAGCACCACCGTCTTGTCTTCCGGCACCAGGGCCAGGGGCTGGAAGGAGCCGGAGCGTTCGTCGTCGTATTCCAGAAAGAGCCGTTGCGCATGCACCCGCTGAAAAATCGGGGCGGCGATGGCGTCGTAGGCGCCTTCTACCAGCCAGCGGCTGCCCTGGTTGCCACGGCAGAGATGAAAGGCGAAGGTAATCTCCGGAAAGCCCTCCATCACTGCGTTGTCCAGTTCGATGCCTCTCTCCAGCCAGGTATCCGCGTCCCAACCGGTCTGCTCGTAAAAGGCCCGGGTGCTTGGGTCCAGCAACGCGGTGTAATGGGGCGCGTCAAGTTGCACATAGGTGGCCCCCAGCCGGGCCAGCTCGGCCACCTCCTCCCGCAGGATTTCCGTGACGTCGGCCAGGAAGGCATCCAGGTGCGGGTAGGCTTGCGATGCGCCTTGCGAGGGCCAGAAGTTGGCCCACAGGGAGGGGCTGGGCAGGCACACCTTGGGCGTGACCCGGGTGCGGGCCCGCAAGTAGGTGAATTCCTCGGCCGCCAGATGCCGTACCCGGCGCAACCGCTCCACCACGCCGATGCGCTCCGGGCGCTCCAGGGTGCGGTTCCCGGCTTCTCCTTCCCCGTGCCATTCGCCCCACAGGAAGGAATCCAGCCCGGACTCGCCAAAGCCGTGCACGGCTTCGGTCATCTGGCTCTGGAAGGAGAGGCGGCGCATTTCCCCATCGGTGACCACTTCCAGGCCGGCCTCCTCCTGCAGGGTCACGGCGGCGTCCACGGCCCGGTCCTCCACGGCCTTGAATTTGGCCGGCGCCATCTTCCCGGCGGCCAGCGCTTCCCGCGCCTCCTGCAATTCCCGGGGACGCAGCAGGGAGCCCACCACATCGGCCCGGGCCGTAATCGGGGCACTCATGGCCGGACATTCCTCCTCAATCGAAATCCTCCGCCGAATCCTGGGGTACGAAGCCCAACACCTCCCGGGCGTGCTCCATGTCCCGGTAGCTGTACTTGTTGTTGGAGACTCCGAACACGATGTCGAATTTCAGATCCGCTGGCGCCGCCACGCAGGCTTCCAACAGGTTGGCGATATCCCTTTGGCTGCACCAGACGGCCTTTTCCCGGGGCACCATGGGGCGGTCCTCCGCCGTGACCCGGCCGATGCGCACGCAGATCACGGATAAATCGCTGGTGTCGGAAAAGTGCCGGGCCAGGGCCTCCCCCCACACCTTGCTGCAGCCGTACAGACCCCGGGGTTGCACGGGGCTGTTGTGGTCGATCATCGGCCAGCCGGGGGTGGCCTCCTCGTAGCGGGCCTCGGCCAGGGTTTTGTAGGGCTCATGCCGTTCGACGCCCGCAATGGTGGCGCCGGTGCTGGCGAAAACGACCCGCTTCACCCCGGCTTCCCGGGCGGCCTCGAACACATTGTAGGCGCCGATGACGTTGTATTTGAGCATATCCTCGAACTCCCCCGGCACCGAGACGAGGGCCGCCAGATGCACCACGGTATCCTTCCCCTGAAAGGCCGGGCGGATGGCGTCCAGGTCGGAAATGTCCGCCTGTTGGCACTCCACGCCCGCACCGTCCTGCAAGGCGCCGCGGTTGAGCGCGCTCAAATCGTATTTCCCTTCCATCAGTTTTCGCAGGGCGCTGCCGATCAATCCGCTCATTCCGGTAATGAGAACTTTCTGGGCCATGGTGGAATCCTTTGCTGGTTGACAGGCCGGAGCCCATCGGGTTTTGCCACTGGCGGAGTGTCCCAGGACCGGACTGTCCGGAACCGAATTGAGAGATTGCGCCGGGAACCGCGCATTATGGCCCGGGGACGGTGCGAGGCGGCGAACCACCGGAATATCGCGCAAACCACGGAAAACCATAGACCGCCCCCGGCCCGAAGATCAAGACCGGATCAGGGAAGAGGCGAGTGTGCACGGATTGTCCATCGCCCCGGGGTCATCCGGGGCCAACCGGGGCCAACCGGGGCCAACCGGGGCCATCCGGGGCCAACCGGGGCCATTGCATTGAGTAAATATTTCCGGGCATGAACCGATTTGAATGAACAAAACCAATCTCGCAGTGGCGCGGACGTCCCTGCCTGCGCGGAAACAGGCGGGCAGGGACGCCCGCCGCCACTATTCCATGTGCTCTAAATGCGGGTCGGACGAGAAAGATTGGCAGGGTGTCAGTTTGAAAACCGGAATGCCATTCTGAGCGCAGCGGTAAATATTGCAGGTGCGGCGACTTCTCCAAAACCAGGAAGATGCTTCGCTGCGCTCAGCATGACAACTGGTTTTATTTTGCAATCATCCTGGAAGATTCAAAGTGATACACTACCGGCAAGTTGCACAAGGAAGGAATTTGCTTGCCCCGGTCATGCGCCCCGCATCTCTGCGATTGTGGGGGGATTGGTGTAGGTTAGCGGATATTCGAGGGAGCAAATGGCCCGGTCCTACTCCGAACGACCCCCGCTATTGTTCCCGATCCTGTACCAGAACCCCAAGATCGGCTTTCGGATGTTCCCATTTCGGCGCCCCGGGAAAACAGCCCACACTCACGGCTCCTTTTCTTCCCGCCGAGTCTCATGACCTCTCCCGTCGATCAGCAAGGGGGTCCCTCGGCTCCTTCCCGTGGCGACCTGCTCTGGCTGGGAGGTTTTTGCCTGGCCCGGGCCCTGTTTTCCACCATCCAGACCACTTATTCGGCCTCCCTGCCCCTGCTCAAGGAGGACTGGGGGATGTCCGCGCAGCAGGCAGGGCTGATTTCCTCCTCTTACTTCATGGGTTTTCTGGTGTCGCTGTTCGTGGTGGGTTTCATGGCGGACCGCATTGGGGCCAAGCGCACCTACCTGATCACCAGCATTTTTGCATCCGTGAGCGCCCTGTCGTTCGCCTTTTTTGCCAATGGATTCCTCTCCGCCTTCCTGCTCTATGGGATGACGGGTTTGTTCGCGGGGGGCTCCTATACGCCGGGGCTGGCCATCCTGGCCCAGCGCTTTCCCTCCCGCTTCCGGGGTTTCGCCATCGGGTTTTACATTGCCGCTTCCTCCATCGGCTATGCCCTGTCGCTCTCCATGAGCAGCATCCTCCTCTCCTCCAGCGGGTGGAGAGCGGCATTCATCGTGAACTGCCTCTGCCCTTCCCTGGGAATGCTCCTCGGCGCGTGGGTGTTGCGGCGCACCCCGAACACCCTGCCCCCACCCTCGCCGGACCGTGCTGAAAGTAACCTGTGGCATGCCGTGGTCGTCAACAAACCGGCGCTGCTGATTATCGCGGCCTATACCTTCCATTCCTGGGAATTGCTGGGATTGTGGGCCTGGACGCCCTATTTCCTCTCCTCGGTGATTTCCGGAGGAAGCGCCGGCGTGGAAGCGGCCAGTGCGGGCGCGGGATTCACGGCCCTGGCCTTCCTGGTGAGCGCGGGCGGGCCCATCACCGGGGGTATGTTGTCGGACCGGTGGGGGCGAACGGCGGTGATCCTGGCCATGTCCGGGATCAGCGCGCTGTGCGCCATGACGGTGGGCTGGCTGGCTACGGCGCCCTTCTGGCTGGTGATGGGGGTGATCCTCGTATTTCAATTCACGAGCATTGCGGATTCCCCGGTGCACTCCACGGCGCTCACCGAACTGGTTTCCCACCGTTTTCTGGGGGCGGCCTATTCGTTGCGCTCCGTGCTGGGATTCGGTGCGGGAGCCATCAGCCCCTGGGTGTTCGGGCTGATTTTGGACCAGGTAGGTGGCAGCAACGGAGGAGCCGGTCTGCTGGGATTCGGGCTGGCCTTTTCCATGCTGGGAATCGGGGGCATGTTCTGTCCCCTCAGCGCCCTCTGGTTGCGAAAATTGCCCCAAAGCACCCGCATGGCCGGCGGGAGACGGTAATCCGTCCTGGACCACCGCGATTGTTCCTTCGCAATGGCCCACAACCGGGGTGGTGCAGCCACATATTTCTGGTGATAAAAGAAAAATAATATACGCCGACCCGGAACGAATTCCAGAAAGGTTGCGTTCAATCCAGAAAAGGCCGGAAAATTGCGTGGGATGTGTAATCGGGGTTCTCTCGAATGGGTGCGCCTCTCCTCCTGGTGTAACTTCCATGCCAGGGGGGGTGGGAAAATATCCGGGAGACGCCTGGCAACCTTGCCGTTACGCAACGTGCCGCTTTCAACTTCCGTTCTCTCGGTCTCGGGAGGAAATCACCCATGCCAGCCATTACGTTTTCGATTGCATCGGTACTGGTCATGTCCGTTGCAGCCTTGCTGGGACTCCGCAAAGCGAAATTGGCCCGTTCGTTTCATCCCTGGGGATGGATTTCCGGGGGGTTGCTGGCGGCCGTGCTGGCCCGAATGGCGGGAATCCTCCTGCCCTCTGCATCGGAGGGGTTGCTGGGGACGATCCTTGGCGACGGGCTGTTCGCGCTGGCTGCCGGGGGGGTGCTGATCGCCGTCCTGTGGCAAGGAAACCCTCTCGCACACATTTTAATCCCAGCCGCCCCTCGGGAAGGAGTGGGCGAGGGCGCTTGGGAGAAAAGGGCCGCCATTCTCCAGAGCGCCCTGGACTCCATGTCAGAGGGAATCTCCGTCGTGGACGGGGATCTCAGGCTTATCGCCCACAACCAGCGATTTCTCCAGATGCTGGATTTTCCCCCGGAGCGGTTCGAGAACGAGGAACCTTTCGAGAAATTCATCCGCTTTAATGCCGAGCGGGGGGAATACGGACCCGGCGACATCGAGGAACAGGTGCGGGAGCGCGTCGACCTGGCCCGGCGATTCGAGCCGCACCAATTCGAGCGGGTGCGGCCCGATGGCACCGTCCTGGAAATCAAGGGGAATCCCTTGCCGGGAGGAGGCTTCGTCACCACCTACTCGGATATCACCCGGCAGAAACAGGCCGAGACGGATCTGAGATCGAGCCGGGAACTTCTCCGTACCGTGTTCGACACCATTCCCCATTGGATCTTCGTCAAGGACATGGAGGGCCGGTACATGATGGCCAATCGGGCCTTCGCTGAACCCCTCGGCCTTCATCCCGGTGAATTGGTGGGGGGTACGGCAAAGGAATTTTTCATCGGCACCGAGGAGGAACAACGGCAATACCTGGAGGCGGACCGCAAGGTGCTGGAAACCAAGGCCGCGGTCGATGATCCAGAGGTATCGGTAACATTGCCCAATGGCCGCCAATTTTACCTGCATGTGATCCGGGTGCCCCTCAGGGATGCCGAAGGGAATATCTTCGGAATTTTGGTAGTCACCGAGGACATCACCACCCGCAGGGAAACCGAGGAGGAACTGCGCTCGAGCCAGCGCCTGTTGCAGACCGTGTTCGATGTGCTTCCCCACATCCTCTATGTAAAGGATCTGGAGGGGCATTATCTGATGGTCAACCAGGGAATGGCCGATTTCCGGGGAACCACCAAGGAGGATTTGCAGGGGCGCACCGCGACCGAACTGCCCGGCATCAATCCGGAAGAGGCCAAACTGTTGATCGACATGGACCGTCAGGTCCTGGAGACCGGGCGCATGGTGGAAAACTCCCTCCAGCTAATGCATGATGCCCGGGGGGTGCTAACCCAACGCCGCATGCTCAAGCTCCCCTTCCTGGGAGAAAATGGCGAAATCACCGGCATAGTCGGTGTGGAGGAGGATTTAACGGCCCAACAAAAGGCGGAGCAGGAACTGCGCGCGAACCGCAGGCTCCTACAGACCATGTTCGATTCGCTTCCCCACGAGATTTTCCTCAAGGACACCGAGGGGCGATACCAAATGGTCAACCGCGCCCTGGCCGATTTCATGGGCATCACGGTAGACGAGATCATCGGGAAGAACTTCGCCGAGATTTCTCGCCAGGGCCGGGAAACGGTCGCGGAGTTAATGAGGATGGACCGGGAGGTGCTCGAATCCGGGAACATCGTGGAAACCCCCATGTTCC
Source organism: uncultured Pseudomonadota bacterium (assembly GCA_964583525.1). Taxonomy (GTDB): domain Bacteria; phylum SAR324; class SAR324; order SAR324; family JACQKK01; genus CAZOXD01. The sequence continues at coordinate 1,601 of CAZOXD010000045.1, read as the reverse complement.
GGCTGCGGACGGTGTCCGGGGATAAGTCGATCCGCAACATGCTGAAAATCCCGGTGCATGGGGATGCCGGGGAAATCACCGGAGTTCTCACCATATCCCAGGACATCACGGAAAATGTGAAAATGGAGGAACAACTGCGCCATTCCCAGAAAATCGAGGCCATTGGGCAGTTGTCGGGGGGAGTGGCACACGATTTCAACAATCTCCTCACCGTCATCCTGGGGAACCTGGAGTTGCTCAAGTACCGCCTGGACCCGGAGAGCGAGCTTTACCGGTATGCCTCCCGTTCCTCCGACGCGGCGGAGCGGGGATCCACCCTGACCCAAAGGATGCTGGCCTTCTCCCGCAAACAGTCCCTCAATCCCGTCGTGACCGACCTCAATGTCCTGATACGGGGGTTGACGGACTTGCTTCAGTCCAGCCTCGGGGAAACGATCCCGGTGCGGCTGGAACTGGGGGAGGGAGCCGTAACCGCCAAGGTGGACCGCTCCCAACTGGAAAACGTTCTCATCAATCTGGCCGTGAACGCCCGCGACGCCATGCCCGATGGAGGGGAATTGACCATCACAACGGAACAGGTGGAGGTCGCCCACAATCTAGCCGTCGCCCACAGGGTGGCCCCGGGAACGTTCGTCTCACTCACTGTGACCGACAAGGGCCAGGGAATGTCCCCGGAGGTGCTGGACCGTTCCATCGATCCCTTTTTCACCACCAAGGAAATCGGCCAGGGAAGCGGGCTGGGATTGTCTATGGTCTACGGATTCGTGACCCAATCCGGGGGAATTCTTCAGATGGAAAGCTCACCGGATGTGGGTACTTCCGTCACCATATTGCTGCCCAAAATCGATCAACCCCCCGAGGTACCCGGCCAGGACTCCATTGAAATATGGGATGGAACCCAGGAGGCTCAATTCATCCTGATCGTCGAGGACAACCTGGATGTGCTCAGCATGGCCCGGGAAATTCTCACCAATCTGGGGTATAAGACTTTGGAAGCCAGCGATGGGAAAAGCGCGTTGAAAATCCTGGAATCCCACCCGGAGACGGCCGTGCTGTTTACCGATCTGGTTTTGCCGGGGGGAATGAACGGCCGGGAACTGGCCGCCGAGGCAAGGAAAATCAAACCCGGTCTCCCCATCCTGCTCACCTCCGGGCACGCGGAAGAAGTTCTTGCGAAATCGGGGGGGGTGGGAAACGGAATGCGGTTGTTGCCCAAACCGTACCGCATGTTTGATCTTGCCAGGAGCATCAGGGAAATACTCGGGGAATGACCGGCATCCACCCTGGCGCGGCAATTCATCCCATAATTTTTCCATGGCATCCACGGACCCGATGCAGTATGGATAATGAAATCGTGGTTTCCTTCGCTGTCACTCGTATATATTGCCGATTCTCCCTCCACAGGTTTTGAAATCAGGCTCGAATCTCAATAACGAATCCCGGGAGTACTTATGCTGAGGAAATTGTTCGCCCTATCCGGACTCAAGATCGCCCTTCTCATCACCTTCGCCATCATCGCGTTGTTCATGGTGAACACGGTGACCATCGAATCCAGCTTTCTCAATCTGCTGGACAAGAAATGGGTGGACTTTATCATCAAG
>CAZOXD010000044.1:23051-27572 GCA_964583525.1 uncultured Pseudomonadota bacterium | reverse complement strand
TAGAACAGGCAGAATTCCAGGGCGAAGATCAAACCCGCAACGGCGCCGTGGATGAGCCTCCAGCCCCCGAACAGCAGTGGCTCTCCCTTGATGGCCCCATAAAGCACCAGGAAGGGCAGGGCCATCGCTCCCCGCAATCCCGCTGCCAGCAAGGGAGGAAGCTCGTTGGTGAGCACCTTGATGGTGATGGCGTTGAAGCCCCACAGGGCACTGAGCAGGGCCATCGATACCACCAGGAAAATATCCACGCCCCGCTCCGGAATCCCGGAAGGGCCAAACGTGCTGGATGCGGGCTGGTCGCTGGGCGGATTCCCGGGAGGTAACTGCGGGGTGGATGGATCGGCTTCTTTCAATGGACGCCTTTGGCTGTTGGTCAGCCCCTAGCCACAGGCTTGTGGCTAGGAGCATTGAAAGGGTCAACCCCCAGCCACAAGCCTGTGGCTGGGGGCGCAAAGAGGGTCAACCCCTAGCTACAGGCCTGTGGCCAGGGGCAATACGGTTCAGTTAAGAATTGGAGCATGAAATTCATATTTTTTTCCGTGCCCTTCGAGACAGGCGTTTGAGGCGCCCTCCTCTCCGAACACGGAAAAAAGCCGCGCTCCTGAGGAACGAGCGAAGCGAGTATCTCGAAGGACGTGGCTTTTCCACAATGATCTCGCCTTAACTGAACAGCCTTGTGGCCGGGGGCGCAAAAGAAGTCCCTCCGCACTCGGATCAGGAAGAGGCGCCCGGCGGGAATCCACCCGAGAGCCAGGCTTCCAGTTGGCTCCAGAGTTGGGGGCGGCCCGTGTGATTCTGTGCGGAGTAGGCCAGGGGCGGTTCGTCCAGAGCCATGGCTGCGCGCACGGTGCGCAGGTGGGCCTGCGCCTGGGATCGTTTCAGTTTGTCGATCTTATTGGCCACCGTCAGGGAGGCCAGGCCATTGCGCACCAGCATCTCCCGCATGCGCAAGTCCAGCTTTCCGGGGGCGTGGCGGGCGTCCACGATCATCACCACCCCCCGCAATTCAGCGCGGTTGAGCAGGTAGGCTGCGATGAGAGCCTCCCACCCGGCCCGGACGTTTTCCGGCGTATTGGCGAAACCGTACCCGGGCAGGTCCACCAGATGGAATACACCATTGATGAGAAAGAAGTTGATCATCTGGGTTTTGCCGGGAGTGGAACTGGTTTTCACCAGCTTCTTGCGGTTGAGGAGAGAGTTGATCAGACTCGATTTCCCCACGTTGGATTTGCCCACGAATGCCACTTCGGGTATGACTGAGGGTGGGAATTGGCGGGGCGCCGCGGCGCTGAGCACGAACTCGGCGGATTTTATCTTCATGGCCGGATTGAGTTGAATGACCACTCCATCGCATCAGGCGCATCGTGAACAAGCCAAGCCGTCCATCCCCTGCGGCGTCATCACGGTCAGCGACACCCGCACGGAAGAAACGGACAAAAGTGGCCAGTTGATCCGGCGCATGCTGGAAGCGGAAGGACACCAAACGCAGGCCTATCATATTATCAAGGACGAACCCAGCCAAATCAGGCCCCTGCTGACCGAACTGCTGGCCCGGGAAGACCTGGATGCCCTCATCGTCAACGGGGGAACCGGCGTGGCCAAGCGGGACGTCACCTTCGACGTGATCCAATCCATGGTGGAAAAACCCCTCCCCGGGTTTGGGGAGTTGTTCCGCATGTTCAGCTACGACGAGATCGGCTCCGCCGCCATGATGAGCAGGGCCATGGCCGGAACGGTCGCGGAGAAAGTGATCTTCTCCATGCCCGGCTCTTCCGGCGCCGTGCGGCTGGCCATGGAAAAACTGGTGCTCCCCGAAATGGGGCACATCGTATACGAATTGAAAAAGTGAGGCTCCTTCTCACCAGGCTGGCCTTTCACGGCGAACAACGCCGCCGGAAGCCGGCCGCCTCCTAAGTCCCAGCAGGCCGAAAGGCCTTCCCCCAATGAGCAAGAATCCTGTATCGCTGAAGGGAACGGAGAAGGTGGTGGTGATTCGCGACGAAGCCGACGCGATCATCGACAATTTGAAGAGCGAACTGAACGCCCTGCAGAGTCAGTTGACCCACTACCGGGAGGCGGGCGGAGGCCCTCCGGAAGAGGGAGGGGAGACCACGTCTTCCGTGCCTTCCGCCAGGGCCTACGATGCCTCCCTGACGCCGCACATCGCCGCCCGGATGGAAATTCCCGCCAAGGAGTTGACCCGGAGGCTGGAGCTGTTGATCGGGCAGATCGACGACCGGCAATTGAAGGAGGAACTGGAGCAATGCCGCGATACCGCATCGTTCATGCATGATACCTTCCGGCAGATCGGCGAAAAGCATCAACGCCTGACCGATTCCCTGACCGCCCTTCCCCAGGACATGGACGCGGAGGCTTTCTGCAAACACTTGGAGGAGTCCTTGCATGAACGGAACCTGATGGTCCCACTCACAAAGGGATTGGGACTTCCCCGGCGGGTATCCCTCTCCCCTCAAACGGTGATTACGATTTTGGCCACCCTCACGGAATTGGCGGCGGATATTTTCAGCCTGCCCAGCAAGCTGATTGTGGCGGGGGGGGATGGAGCTGGGGAATCGCTCCTGTTGCGGATCGAATGCGGGGAAACACTGGAGATGCGGGGGGAGGAAGAGCCCCTTTCGGCGATGGTGATTCGCTCCGGAATTCGCTCGAAAAGCGTGGTGGAGTTATTGTACGTGGAGAAAATCATCGAAATGCGGGGGGGGTCCCTCAAATTCATGGAGCGGGACGGAAAAGCCGGTGGATTTGAAGTGCGGCTGCCGCTCGCCATGGCGGATTGAGGACTGCATGGGGGTGGGGTCATGGGAAACCAGGGCATCACCCCGGATTTCATTCGGGCTTCCGGAACCTGAACCCAGACAACAGGTGAGATTTGCTTAAGCTGCTACTATCCCCCATCTCCTATCTGAACGCCTGGTTTTGGGGTGGGCGTGAAGAATCGGACAAGCTGAAGCGTCTGTTTTCCCTGGTGCTGGAATTCAAGGGATTGTTGATTGCCGCCTTGATCTGCATGATCGGATTCAACCTCTTCAACGCCCTGCCCGCCTGGTACATCAAGGACGTTGTGGACTCACTGGAACGGGACAAAATCCCCGGCATCTCCCGGTTTATCGTCGTGGGGGTGGCCATCTTCGGCATCTTCGCCGTGAAGGGCGTATTCAATTACCTCCACAATTTCCTGCTGGGAAAAGCCACCCAGCGCATGATTCATAAACTGCGTTCCACCCTCTTTCAGCATCTTCAGACTTTTTCCTTCTCCTTTTTCTCCAACCGCTCCCCGGGCGACCTGATCAGCCGGTTCACCTCCGATCTGCTGACCCTGCAAAATTCGGTGCGCCTGATCGTGTTGGGCCCCCTGCGGGATATTCCCCAGATCTTCATTTTCCTGGGAATCCTGATGTATCGCAGTTGGGAACTGTTTTTGTTCTCGCTGATCGTGATTCCGATCGCCATCTTGTTGATCCACCGCTTCGGGTCGCGCACCAAGCGCCTCACCACACAGCGCTTGGCCAGTTTCGGGGAGATGACCACCGTTCTCCACGAGACCATCGGTGGAATCCGGGTCGTCAAGGCCTTCAACATGGAGGACTACGAGGCGAAGCGCTTCGAAAATGCCAATGACGATGTGTTGCAACGCTACGAGAAAGTAATCCGCATCATGTCCTATTCGGCGCCCGTGCTGGAAACCATCGGCGCGTTTTGCGGGGCGGGAATCATCATGTTTGGGGGCTTCCTGATCATCAACGATTATATTACCTCCGGGGATTTTGTTTCTTTTCTGCTGGCGTTTTTCATGTTGAACGATCCCATCCGCAAGCTCAATTCGTTCCAGTTGCAATTGCAGGAAGGACTTGCGGCGGCGGACCGCGTGTTTTCCCTGCTCGATATCGAGCCCCAGGAAAAAGACGATCCGGATGCCATCGACATACCACCCATCCGGGAGAGTCTTGAGATTCAGGTAAACCGATTTTGCTACGAAGGGGAGGACACCCCGACCCTGGAAGACATCGATTTGCGGGTGAAAGCGGGCCAGGTCTTCGCCCTGGTCGGTCCCAGCGGGGCGGGAAAAACCACCCTGGTCAATTTAATTCCCAGATTTTTCGAATTGACCGACGGAATGATCCGCATTGACGGAATCGACATCCGGAAAGCCACCCTGGCCTCCCTGCGCAACCAGATTGCCATCGTCACCCAGGAAATATTCCTCTTCAATGATACGGTCGCAAACAACATCGCCTATGGAAACATCGACTGCCCCCGGGAGGAAATAGAGGCTGCGGCCCGCGCCGCTTATGCCCACGGTTTTATCGAGGCCTTCCCGAAAGGGTATGACACCCGGGTGGGAGAGGGCGGGGTGCTGCTTTCGGGAGGCCAGCGTCAGCGCATCTCCATCGCCAGGGCATTGATCAAGGACGCCCCCATTCTCATCCTGGACGAGGCGACCTCCGCGCTGGATTCCCAGGCGGAACACGAGGTGCAAAAGGCCGTTGCCGCCCTGATCCG
>CAZOXD010000044.1:21115-22951 GCA_964583525.1 uncultured Pseudomonadota bacterium | reverse complement strand
AATCGGGATGAGAGAATTTGCAGTGAGGGGGATTCCCAGCCTACGGCCCAGCTTGCCGAGGATATTCCTATCGGCTATCCAGGTGGCTGACATCGTTGCAGCGCACCATGCGGTACACTCCCTCCACCAGTAGAAATTCCGTCAGCGAGCAGGGATCCACTTGAAAATCACCGATTTTCTCGGGGGGAAACCGCACCATATGGTAGAGAAGCGCCCGGAATACATCTCCATGCAGCACGAATAGCAGGGTGGTTCCGGGATATTTCCCCACCCATTTCTCAAAAGCGGGAGCGGCTCGCCGGGCTACGTCCTGGTAGGATTCCCCGCCTGGGTAGCGGTACCCGAAGGGATCGGCATCCAGATCGCATTGAACATCGGCCGGGAGCTTGCGGGGCATCCTGCCTTCCCAATCCCCCTTGCTCAATTCCCAGAATGCATCCTCGGGGATCAATTCTTCCACCCCCGCTTCCATGGCGATAAGTTGAGCGGTTTCGGTGGTGCGAGGCAGGGAGGAATGGACGATCCGCCCGCCCTTCACTTTTCCCCGCAGACGGGCGCCCAGGGAGCGGGCCTGCTCCCGGCCTTCCTCCAGCAAACGGGATTCCGGCGAGCGTCCCATGAACACGTCCATGATGAGATTGTGTTCGCTGAGGCCGTGGCGGGTCAGATAAATCCGGGTGTCCATGAAGCGATCGGTGATGAGAGGCCGCGGATTCATGCCGGCAACAGGGCTTTCGTCTGCGGTGAGCGGTGAAGGTGGATTGGTTTGCCCGGGGCTGCACCGGGGGGTCAAAATTGCAGGAAGATGCCCATCCGCACGATCGTCCCGGAGAAATCAATCTCGGTCGGATTGGGGCCGTTTCCAGCCACGTCGTAATTGTTCGATTCAAATGTAACCTTGTCGGCCTTGAAGAGGATAATCTCGTATCGGAAACCCCAATCGTCCCCCTTGCTTTCCAGACCAAACCGTTGCGATCCTACCGGGCTTTGGGAGTAGGACGAATATTCGGTTCCCGATGTGAAGGGCGCTTCCATGGTGCCGTCAAGAAGCCCCACACCCAGGCCAAAAAAGAAATTGATGCCGGGTTCCATGGGGTTGAAGAAATAAAATCGCAGGGTGGCTTGATAGATATAGGTATCGGTGGCTATGGCCGTAACCGATCCGGCGCCCGAAGCCGCTTTGGTGTCGTAGTCCGAGAACACGAAACTATCCAACCCGAATCCCAGCCCCCTCGGGAAGGGCAAATCCAGGGAGCGAATTCCTTCGATACCGAAGGGGGGAAGGGCATGGATGATCTTTTCCACCGTCGATGCATCCTCGTCGGTTCTGCGGATTCCGGTGGAAAAGATATATGAGGAAGACGCCTTTCCGTTTTCGTAACCCGAATCTTCGGTTATCTGATAATAGGGATGCTCCTCGTAGGACAGTTGATCCAGCACCACGAACACAAAGCGCAGTTCCATGTCTGAAAAGGGGCTGCGCAATGGGCCCCGTTCCTCGATTTGACCCGGCTCACCGGGGAAAGCCTCCCCCACATCCTCCTGGAATTCGGGCTGATCCTGCTGCAAAAAAGGAGGAATAGCCTGCGCCAGTGCCAAACCCTGCAGCGCGCACACCACCCCAGCCACCGTCAAACCAGCCGCGAGAGAACGCAAGAGAGATTTAAAGGTTGCAAACAATTGTTTTGGCGGATAAAAATTTCCCATGAGACGTTACAGATCATCCAAATGTTTTTGTTGGTAGAAATGCAAATACCATGACTTCCACCCTGCAACTCGAAAAATGGTTTTGGGAGCGGTATTCCAGGCGGCGGCATTCCCGGCAGCGGTTTTACA
>CAZOXD010000044.1:5357-21015 GCA_964583525.1 uncultured Pseudomonadota bacterium | reverse complement strand
AAATGGTTTTGGGAGCGGTATTCCAGGCGGCGGCATTCCCGGCAGCGGTTTTACAGGCTCAGCTTCCGGAGTGGGCGAAAACCACACCGTCAGGATGGGTGAGAATATGGACGGTCGGATCAGGGAAGCCGCGAACTGGATCGCCACGGCCCGGAAAACCATTGCCTTCACGGGTGCGGGTGTAAGCACCGAGAGCGGAATTCCTGACTTTCGCTCCGCCTCCGGCCTCTGGAGCCGATACAATCCCGCGGAATACGCTACCCTGGGCGCCTTCATGGCCGATCCGGTGAAGGTGTGGGGAATGCTGGCGGAATTGGAGGGTCTCCTCGACACCAAGCCCAACCCGGGGCATATCGCCTTTGCGAAACTGGAGGCCGGCGGCGCGATGGCGGGGATCGTCACCCAGAACATCGACGGACTCCATCAGGCCGCGGGAAGCAGGATGGTGGTGGAATTCCACGGGTCCAGCCGCACCTATACCTGCATGACCTGCCGCCAGTCCTTCGACCGGGAAACGGTGCGCGCCATGCCCAGGGAAGCCGGGAATCCCATGCCCATCCCGGATCCCTGCCCTGAGGCAGGGACCACCGGCGGCAACCCCTGCACGATCAAGCCGGACGTGGTGTTCTTCGACGAGGCCATTCCCCCTGCCGCTTTCCAGGGCAGCGAGCGCCTGGTGGCGGGCGCCGATCTGGTGGTCGTGGCGGGCACCTCCTGCGAGGTGTACCCCGCCTCGGAAATCCCCCTGACTGTGCGGCGCCAGGGAGGGCGGATCATCGAAATCAACCTGGAGCCTGCCGCGGCGCTACGGGCCGATATCGTGTTGCAGGGAAAATTCGGCGAGGTGGCGGTGCGGCTTCACGATGCCTGGGAGGGCTTGTTGGCATGATCCCGGCCCGGTACCTCGCGCCGGAAGTTCTCGTAATACGGGGGGATAGCAATCATTAAATAACAATGAGATAAACTGGTAACTTCTGACGCGAAGTTCTTCCATTAAGCACCAGATTTCCCCCCTGGCGTTCGGCGCGGATGGTGCATCCCGAATATCCGGGGATTCCACGCCCGCTGCGAAGGGCGCATTCCCCGAACTTTTCCATCCCCGCATTTTCCCGGGATCGAACGTACGGCATGAAGACACGGTAATGGCGAAGCAGGCAACCAAATCATCCAAGTCCCCCAAATCTTCGGCTTCCCAACGGTTGGTGATCAAGGTGGGTACGGGTGTTCTGACCCGGCCCGACAATCACCTCGATTACAACGTCATTCACCAGATCGTGAATCAGATCGGCGATGTGCGCCGCGCCGGGCACCAGGTGGTGCTGGTCACTTCCGGGGCGGCGGGAGCCTCCCATGGCCTCACCGATTCCCGCAGGGAAAAGAAGGATCTGCTGCGCCTGCAGATGATGACGGCGGTGGGCCAGCCGCGCCTGATGCAGATCTACGCGGACTTCTTCCGGGAGCACAACATCGTGATCGCCCAGGCCCTGCTCACCCGCTACGATTTCGGAGACCGGGAACGCTACCTGAGCATCCGCCATGTGATGGACGGCCTGCTGCGTCAGGGCATCCTGCCCATCGTCAACGAGAACGACGTGGTGGCCGGGGAGGCGCTCACCTTCGGGGACAACGACTTCCTCTCCGCCGCCATCGCCTCCACCATCGGCGCGGAGCGTCTGTTCCTGCTCACCACCGCGCAGGGATTCTACGAGGGCGGAGACCCCAAGGTCAATAAGAAGGCCCGGCTGGTCAGGGAGGTCGGGAAGATCACTCCACAAATGTGGCAGTCCTGCCAGCCCACAATTTCCATGGGCGGGCGGGGCGGAATGTATTCCAAGCTCAAAGCGGCGGAATTGGCCGTCTCCTTCGGCATCGAAGTCCACATCGCCTCGGGCAAGGAGCCCGATGTGGTGCCCCGCATCCTGGCCGGGGAATCTCTGGGCACGCGTTTTCCCCCCGGGGAAAAGCCCCTCAAATCCTACCGCCAGTGGCTGCGCATCGGAGCCATCACCAGCGGCCGCATCTTTGTCGATGCCGGGGCGGAAAACGCCCTGCGGGACAACAAGAGCCTCCTCCCGGCCGGCATCGAAAAAGTGGAAGGGAACTTCCAGCCCGGCGAAGTGGTGGAAATCCTCAATCCCGGCCGGGAAATTCTGGGCGTGGGGGTGGCGGGCCTTTCCGCCGAGGCCCTGCGGGAGATTCTCGGCGGCAAGAAACCCCCCGGCCGTTCCCGCGAAGCCATCCACAAGGACCGCTTGTTGGTGGTGTGAAATCCGAATGGTTCGCGGAATGTCTCAACTCACCAATACGCCTCCCTTGAACACGGCGCGGTGGTTCTCCTGGCGGGAGGCCGCCGTGATGTCGGTAGCGGGGTCGCCGTTGACCACCAGCAGATCGGCGGCGGCGCCCTCGCTGACCCGGCCCTGCCCGGGCAACTCCAGCAACTCGGCGGCATTGGATGTGGCCGCGATGAGGGCATCCACCGGCTTGACCCCCACTTCCACCAGGAACTCCAGCTCGGCGCTGTTGCCGCCGTGCATGTTGAAGGGCGTTCCGGCGTCCGTGCCCATGGCCAGCTTGCCGCCCGCTTCGTGGAACATCCTGATGGACTGGCGGTGGCGCTCGAAGACCCGCTGCGATTTCTCCACCGCGTAGTCCGGCACGCCGTGCTCGGCGTTGGCGATGATGTTGTGGACGGCGGCCAGGGTGGCCACCAGGAAGGTGCCCCGGGAGAGCATTTCCTCCAGGCAGCGCTCGTCCAGGAAGATGCCGTGCTCGATGGAATCCACCCCGCCCAGCACGGCGTTGAGGATGCCCTGCGCGCCCTGGGCATGGCTGGCGGATTTCTTGTGGAAGCGGCGCCCCTCGGCGATCCCCGCCGCCATTTCCTCCGCGCTGTAATGGGCGTCCTCGGGATTGACCCCGGGGGTCATCACCCCGCCGGTGGCCATGATCTTCACCTGGTCGCATCCGGCATGAATCTGCTCGCGCACCGCCTTGACCACCTCGTCCGGCCCGTCGGCGACTCGGGCGATGTGGTTGCCGTGGCCTCCGGTCATGCAGATCATGCGGCCCACCGCCCGGATGGTGGGACCGGAAAACGTGCCGGCATGAATGGCGTCGCGCACGGCGAATTCCAGGAAGTCCTTGCCCCCGCAGTCCCGCACGGCGGTGATTCCGCCCCGCAGGGTGCGCTGGGCGTTGTCCAGCGCCTTGAGCGTGATTTCGGCGGGTGAGAGTGCCTCAATCACCGGGCGCGGGTTGGGCTCACCCCCATACACCAGGTGCACGTGGCAGTCGATCAGCCCGGGAAGCACCGTGCCGCCCGAAGTGTCGAAGCGCTCGCCGCTGTAGCCGCTGAACTCCGCCGCCGGGGCGACTTTGGCCACCTGGCCATCTTCGATCAGCACGCCGTGATCAGGGAGGGTTTTTCCGAAGCCGTCAAAGACGGCGCCGCCGGAGAGAAGAAGGGTCATGAGTAGAATTCCTTGCAGGTGTAAGCGAAAAGGTTGATCCACAGAGTACACCGAATTCACGGAGGGTTAAAACTCATCTGCGTAATCGGCGAAATCTGTGGATTTGCTGTTTTGGCTTTTTCCTCTGATTATCTCTAGGCACCATTGCGCCGCAGGATCTGGCCCGGAGTGGCGCCGGTTTCCCGGCCCTCGCGCACCACGGGGACGCCATTGACCAGCACGTCGCCGATGCCGGCGGGAGACTGCTGGGGCTGCTTGTAGGTGGCCCGGTCGATGACCAACCCGGGATCGAAGACCACCAGATCGGCCGCGTACCCTTCCGCGATGCGGCCCCGGCCCCGCATGCTCAGGGCCTCGGCCGGGAGGGCGGTCATCTTGCGCACCGCATCGGGCAGGGAGAGCACGCCTTCCTCCCGCGCATACTTCCCCAGCACGCGGGGGAAGGTGCCGTAGTAGCGGGGGTGGGGCTTGGTCAAGTCCTCCTGGCCCGGGCGGGTGGTGACGATGCCGTCGGAGCCGATGACGATGTTGGGGTGCTTCATGATGGTCACCATGTCCTCCACCCCGATGGTGAAGAAGATGGCCAGGGTCTTGGCGAAGTCGTCCAGGAGCAGGTCCAGCATGGCGTCCACGGGTAGCTTGCCGTCCCGCGTGCCGATTTCCTCCAGGGACTGCCCATTCAACACCGGGTTTTTCGGGGAGTCGGCGATCATCACGTCGCTCCATTGGGCGATCTTCATGAAGCCCTGCCCGCTCATTCCCTCCAGCATTTCCGCGCGGATCTGGTCCCGCTGCTGCGGGTTGCCCAGCCGTTGCAGCAGGGCGGCGTTGCCCCCGTCGTGAGTCCAGTTGGGGAGCAGGCTTTTCAGCCCGGAAGAACCGGCCGGGTAGGGGTACTGGTCGCAGCAGATGGAAACCCCCTCCCCGCGCAGATCGTCGATGAGGGACAGCAGTTCACCGGCGCGTCCCCACCAGTTCTTGCCGTGAATCTTCAGGTGGGAGATCTGCACGTGCGTCCCGGAGCGCCTGCCGATCTCTGCGGCTTCCCGCACCGATTCGAAGACGCCCTGCCCCTCGTCGCGCATGTGGGTGTGATAGGCCCCGCCGTGGGCCGCGGCCACCCTCGTCAGTTCCACGATCTCGTCCGTGCCGGCGTAGGCGGAGGGCGGGTAGACCAATCCCGTGGAGAACCCGAAGGCTCCTTCCTCCATGGAGCGGCCCACCAGGGTGCGCATGGTCTCCATCTCGGCGTCCGTTGCCGGGCGGTCCTCCACCCCCATCGCCGCGCAACGCACCGTAACGTGTCCCACCAGTTGCGCCATGTTGACGGCCAGGGAAGGCAGGCTCCCCAGAAAATCGCCCATGGACTCCCAATCGTAGTCCAGCCCGCTGTCCACGAAGGCGGCGTTTTCCACGAAGTCCCTGCGCCGCTCGGGAAGGATGGGGGCGGGAGACCAGCCGCAGTTCCCGGTAACCTGGGTGGTGACGCCCTGGAGGATCTTTCCGGAAACCAGCGGGTTCACCGGCAGGTTGAAGTCGTCGTGGGAATGAATATCGATGAAGCCGGGGGCCACAGTGCGCCCACCGGCGTCGAGGACGGCCTCCGCCTTTGCCCCGGAGAGGTCTCCCACCGCCACGATGCGGCCGTCCTTCACGGCGACGTCGGCCCGCACGGCTTCCGATCCCGTGCCGTCCAGCACTTCGCCCCCCACGATCAACAGGTCGTGCATGATTCTTCCTGAAATGAAGGTGCAATCGGGTTTTACCTGCATTTCCGAAAGCCGGTATCCGGCCGCGCAATGCAAAAATGCGTAAAAAATACAACTGCCCTGTGAGTTCGACAAGGCACCATGACACATTTTGGCCGGGTATGGTAAGGCAAAACGGAAGCCGGCTTCATGGCCGAAGAAATGATCCGGAAACCAGGATCAATGAAAGGATACGCGATGACGGCCACCCAGAAGGAAGCTCCCACCCGCGCCACCATCGACAAGCTGGCCGCCTCCATCTATCCCCCGCTGGCGATGCTGGCCGGCATGCAACTGGAGGTCTTCACGCCCCTGGGGGAGGGGCCGCGCAGCGCCGAGGCCCTCGCCAAAGCGTTGGGAGTGCAATCCCTCAAGCTGCGGCCACTTCTGCACGCCCTGGTGGCGGCGGGTCTGCTCACCGAGGAGGGAGGGCGGTTCGCCAATACTCCCGAGGCCGCTCATTACCTGGTGAAGGGCCGTCCGGATTACATGGGGGACGGTCATACAATCTATGCCCACCTGTGGAAGGCCGCCTTTCAGACCGCCGAATCCATCCGCACCGGACGGCCCCAGGCCGATCATGATTTTTCGAAAATATCCGCAGAGGAAATGCTGCCATTGTTCATCGGCAGAGAACCCGGCGCTCGCGCCGCCGGGAAAAAATTGCACGATCAACTGGGGTTTTCCCGCTTCCGGAACCTGTTGGACGTGGGCGGAGGGTCGGGCGGCATGGCCCGGGCCATCTGCGAGGAATGTCCCGGGATGTCCGCCGCGGTGCTGGAACTTCCCAACGTGGCCAGGGTGACCCGGGAATATCTCAAGGAGGACGACGCGGGGGGGCGGCTGCGGGTGCTGGAAGGGGACGTGACCCGCGAGCGTCCCGCAGGCGCCTTTGATCTGGCGATACTGCGCTCCTTCCTGCAAGTGCTCTCGGTGGAGCAGGCCCGCGCGGCGGTGCTGAACGTGGGCCAGGCCGTGGAGCCCGGGGGAATGATCGTCATCGTGGGCCGGGTGTTGGACGATTCGCGGCTCTCGCCCCCGGAGACGGTGGGGTTCAACCTGGTCTTCCTCAATCTTTACGAGCACGGACAGGCCTACACCGAAGGCGAACACCGCGCCTGGCTGGAAGCCGCGGGCTTTACCGGCATCGAACGCCACGTGCAGCCGGACGAGGTGAGCATCATCACGGCCAGCAAGGCCGGGTAGGCAGGGGCTGCCGGCTCGTGCTCTTCGAGACGCGCACAAAGTGCGCTCCTCAGGGACACGGATACGTTTTTTCATTACTATTCTTTCTAAGCAATACAGATCCGCGATCCTGAGGAGGGCTCCGCAGGAGGCCGTCTCGAAGGACGCGATTTTTTAGTCACTGTTCCATACATTCGTACTCCCTGGTGAATGGATATACAGTGCCCAATCCTCCCAGCAAGGAAGAATCCATGACCCTCCCCCCTCCCGCCCAAATCGGCATGGCCGCCGAGGATGTAGACACGCCCGCCCTGCTGGTGGAGTTGGACGCGCTGGAGCGCAACCTGCGCCGCATGGCCGAGGCAGTGGCGGGCTCCAGGGTGCGGCTGCGTCCCCACGCCAAGACCCACAAGAGCCCCGCCATCGCCCTCAAACAGATTGCCCTGGGCGCGGTGGGGGTGTGCTGTCAGAAGGTGAGCGAGGCGGAAGCGATGGTGGCGGGCGGCGTGCCGGACGTCTATGTCAGCAACGAGGTGGTGGGCCGAACCAAGTGGGAGCGCCTGGCGGCCCTGGCCACTCAGGCCAAGGTGGCCACCTGCGTGGACGATCCGTTCCAGGTGAATGGCCTCTCTGAAGCCGCCGCGCGCTTTGGGGTGGAATTGGACGTGCTGGTGGAAATCGACGTGGGCGGCCACCGTTGCGGCGTGCAGCCGGGGGAGCCGGCCATGGAACTGGCGCGGCGGGTGGCCGCTGCCCCCGGGCTGCACTTCGCGGGATTGCAGGCGTACCATGGCTCCGCCCAGCACCTACGCCCCGAGGCCGAGCGACGGGAGGCCATCCAGGCCGCCGTGGCCAAGGTGCGCGAAAGCCTGGAGGCTCTGCGGCGCGGGGGGATCAACTGCGAGACCGTCACCGGGGCGGGCACGGGCACCTTCGACTTCGAGCGCGACAGCGGGGTCTATCACGAATTGCAGGTGGGCTCCTACGTCTTCATGGACGCCGACTACGCCCGCAACCTGGACGGCGGCGGCGCACCGGTCTCCCGGTTCGAGCACAGCCTGTTCGTGCTGGCCACAGTGATGAGCACCGCGATGAGCCGGCCCCAGGCCCAGGTGGCGGTGGTTGACGCGGGACTGAAGGCCCTGGCCGTGGATTCCGGCATGCCCACGCTGGCGGAGCTTCCCGGGGTGACGTACACCCGGGCCTCCGACGAGCATGGCGTGCTGGAAATCGCGGAAAGCCGGGAAATCGAGGAGAGTGTGGAGGCCGCCTCTCTCAACGTGGGCGGCAAGGTGCGGCTGATTCCCGGCCACTGCGATCCCACCGTAAATCTCCACGACTGGTACGTGGGCATCCGCAACGGCCGCGTGGAGACCCTCTGGCCCGTCGCGGCAAGGGGGGCGTTGTATTGAGGGGGGCGCTGAATTTCCCCCGGGTGGCGCCCCACTTCCCCCCTCCCCCGAATTCGGTTATTCTCACCCGGGCAGCAGAGCGCCCCGGAATCCCTGCCGGATGCCCATGATTTCCACGGAAGAAGGCCCGCGGTCCCCGCTATGACTGAAACCCAGACTGAATCTCCAACCGAATCCACATCCGAGACAACGGCCTTCGCTGCCAGGAACGGCGCCAGCCCCCCATTTCCCGGCCCCACGATCACTGTGCGGATTCGCCGGGGCGGGCCGGAGGACAAGCCGCGTTACGATGCGTTCCGGTTGGAACTGGAGCCTAAGATGAGCGTGCTGGATATCGTGTGCCGCATCCAGCGCACCCAGGAGCCCACCCTGGCCTACCGGTATTCCTGCCGGGCCGGGATGTGCGGCACCTGCTCCATGCGGGTCAACGGGCGCAACCGCTGGTCCTGCCGCACCCAGGCTGAAGCCCTGGGATTGCGGGACGGCGCCACGCTCACCCTGGAACCGCTGCCCCACTTCCCTGTGCTGCGCGACCTGGCGGTGGACATGCAGCCCTTCTTCGACCGCCAGCGCGCCGTCCTTTCCCACTTCGTGCCCAGGCGCCCCGGGCCAGAGTCCGGTACGGTGTCCGGGGGGGAGGACTTCGCGCGCATCGCGCCGGATTCCGCGGAGCGCGAAGACATCGACCCCCAGGTGGAATGCATCACCTGCGGCTGCTGCCATGGGGAATGCTCGCTGGTGGAGACCAACGGGGACTACCTGGGGCCGGCGGCGCTGAACCGGGCGTTCGTGCTGATCCGCGATTCCAGGGACGGCGCGGCGGGCGAGCGGCTCTCCCGGGTGGGAGGACACGGCGGCCTGTGGGGTTGTCACACCCAATTCAACTGCACGGAAGTCTGCCCGATGGGCATCTCGCCCACCCGGGCCATTCAGAAACTCAAACGCCAAGGGGCGCTGCATGTCTTCACCCACATCTTCAGGAAAACCCGCCGCTGAAACACCGCCGGTGCGGCCGGGGGCGGCTTCAGCAACACCACCAACACCAACACCGTCAACCCCGGCGGGGGAAGTCTCCAATTCCATGATCGGAACGGTGGCCAGGGAGTTGATGGCCCGGGCCGCCATCGGGATTCCGGAGGACTTCAAGGCCGCCATCTCCGGTATGGCCAGGGAGGAGAGCAATCCCCTCTCCAAGTTCGTGCTGGAGGAAATCTGCCACAATTATGCCGTCGCCGAGGAAGACCAGCGCCCCATGTGCGGAGACACCGGCCTGCCCCGCTGGTACGTCAAGGCGGGCAACGAGGCCCGGGGCGAGGGCGGGTTCGTGGCCCTGGAGCGGGCCCTGCGCCAGGCCACCGCCGACGCCACGCGGGAGATTCCCCTCCGCCCCAACCGGGTGCACCCCATCACCCGCAAGGATTACGACAACAATGTAGGTCTGCACGCCCCGGAGATTCAGTACAGCTTCGAGCCAGGCGCGGACTGGCTGGAACTGACCACGGTGCACAAGGGGGGGCTCTTCGGCAGCGACTACCGGATGCTCTTCCCCGCCGACGGCTTGGGGGGCATCCGCAGGTTCTTCCTGGACACCATGGTGGAGTTCGGGCGGCGCGGCATGGCCTGCCAGCCGGCGGTGGTGGGACTGGGCATCGGAGGCAGCAAGGACACCACCATGCGCATCGCCAAGGAGGCCGCCTGCCTGCGGCCCGTGGGCGACCGCAACCCGGACCCCCAACTGGCGGAACTGGAGGACGAGCTGAAAACACTGGGCAATGAGATCGGGATGGGTCCCATGGGCTTCGTGGGCAACAGCATGGTGGTGGACTGCCACATCGAAGCGGCCTATACCCACACCGGGGGCATGCCCGTGGCCATCCACACCTTTTGCTTCGCCTCCCGCCGCGCCACGGCCCGCCTCCATCCCGGCGGCGCAGTAGAATACCGCACCGATCCCCAGTGGTTTACCCCCTTCTACCGCCGCGAGGGCATCGAGTAGAGGGGGCGTGTATTTAATGACACCATTTCAAACCAAGGTGCAATAGATAATGAGTGAATTTATATGTAATCAATGCGGGAATTGTTGTTTCAATGTGAAATATATCTCAATTGATTCCGAAGATATTGCACGCTTTAAATCGGCAGATCGAGAAGATTTATGTACTGAATCAATGTTGGTGAAATGGGAATATTTTGGAGGGAAGGATCTATTTCGAAATATCAATATGATGCGTTGTCCATTTCTAAAAAATGTCAGGGATGAAGAAAATTATTTTTGCTCTATTTATGATGTGAGACCGAATGTATGCAGGAATTTTGGGGAAGTTACAGGAAGGGAACATTCAGAAAAAGTTTGTGCCTGTCCGGCCTGGGGCGGATTCAAATACATCAAAAGTGCGGAAGCCGATCAAATAAAT
This sequence comes from uncultured Pseudomonadota bacterium, assembly GCA_964583525.1. GTDB lineage: Bacteria > SAR324 > SAR324 > SAR324 > JACQKK01 > CAZOXD01. The sequence goes on along the minus strand of CAZOXD010000044.1, from coordinate 10,783 downwards.
CATCAGATAAAATTGCAAGGGCGTTCGTATGAATAGTGAATAGCCGGTTTCGTCATTGCGATTGACAACCGTTACCTAAATCTCCTCGGACGAAAAGCCAGAATAATGAATCGGACTCACCCCAGCCAAGGAGGAGCATACCGTGAAGCTGGAAACCCTGTTGTTCGAGGTGGCCGACGGCGTGGCGCTGCTCACCCTCAACCGCCCGGAGCGGCTCAACGCCATGAACCGGGCCATGCTGGCCGACATTCAGACGGCCCTGGACCGGGTGGAGGAGGATGACGATATTCGGGTGGCGGTGGTGACGGGGGCGGGCAAGGCCTTCTCTTCGGGCTTCGATCTCAAGGAACAGATGGAAGCGTCCCCGCAAGGCGTAGCCCAATGGCGCAAGGTGCTGGACGACGACTTCGCGGCCATCACCCGCTTCTGGTGGCTTTCCAAGCCCACTATCGCGGCGGTGCGGGGCCACTGCCTGGCCGGGGCCTGCGAACTGGCCCTGGCCTGCGACATCACCGTTTCCGCCGAGGACGCCGTGTTCGGGGAGCCGGAACTCCAGTTTGGCGCCGGGATCGTGGCCATGCTCCTGCCCTGGATGACCGGGCCCAAGGCCGCCAAGGAGCTGATCCTCACCGGGGAGGACAAGCTCCCGGCGCGGCGGGCCCTGGAACTGGGCCTGGTGAACCGCGTGGTGCCGACCGGCACGGAAGTGGAGGAAGCGCTGGCCATTGCCCGCCGGATAGCCGCCATGGACCCCGACTTGGTGATGCAGACCAAGCTGGCTCTCAACCGCACCTACGAGATCATGGGCATGCGCCAAGCCCTCCAGGCGGCCCTGGACATCGACCTGCAGATCGAGGGACAGGGTTCGCCGGACAAGCGGCGCTTCATGGAGATCGCCCGCTCCGAAGGACTGCGCGCCGCCTATGCCTGGCGCGATGCCCGCTTCCGGACCGGTGAAGATTCATGAGCGGTCTGCTGGCCGCCAGACTGGATGCGGCCTGCCGGGAATTCGGAGAAGCGGCCGAGGTGGCGGACGAGCACGAGCGTTTTTCCCTGGCGGAGTTCTCGGCCCTGGCCGATGAAGTGGCGGCATCCCTGCGGGGCGTGGGGGTGCGGGAGAACGAGCCGGTGGGGGTGCGGGTCTCCAACAAGGCCCGGGACCTGGCCGCGCTGCTGGGCGCGTGGCGGGCGGGGTGCGTGGCGGCGCCCCTGCACCGCACGACCCCAACCTTGGCGTTGAACGAACTGCTGGAGCGGTTGGGATCGCGGTATGTGCTGGATTGCCTGCCTCCCGGCCTGTCCCCCGCCATGTCCAGGGGTGGCCCATTGCCGGAATGTGCTGGACAGGCCTGGAGCGCCATCCCCATCGGCCCATCCGCGGGAACTCTCCATGCGCAGGAACGCCCACCCCCGCCGCCCCGCCCGCTGTTGGAGGATGCCGCGCTGATTATCTTCACCTCGGGCACCACCGGCCTGCCGAAGGGCGCGGTGCTTTCCCATCGGGCCTTCGCGGGCAAACTGGAGGCCATCGACACCCTGCTGCAATTTTCACCGGCCACCCGCACTTTGCTGGTGTTGCAGATCACCTTCAGCTTCGGCATCTGGGTCTCGCTGCTCACCTTGCTGCGGGGCGGGAAATTGTTGCTGCGGGAGCGGTTTTCCGTGGAGAGCTTCCTGCCGGCGTTGCGGGAACACCAAGCCACCACCTTCGCGCTGGTGCCCACCATGCTGCGGGCCTACCTGGCCCGGCCCCCTGCCGATCCCGCCCGCGCCGGGGAAGTGGAATGGGGGCGCCCGGAAACCGTGGAACAGGTGCTGACGGGAGGAGAGAACCTGGGCGCCCTCCTGGGTGAGCGGTTGCGGGCGCTCTTTCCTTCTGCGGACATGGTGGATATCTACGGATTGACCGAAACCTCCACTTCGGACTTCTTTCTTCTGCCCGCCGATCAGCCCCGCCACCTGGGGTGCATCGGGCGGACTTCCCCCGGGGTGGAATACCGCATCGTGGGGGATGATGGCCGCCCCGCAACGGCGGGGAGCCCCGGTGAACTCCAGATTCGCACGCCTTACATCATGAACGGCTACCTGGACGCGCCGGATTTGACGGCCGATGCGTTCCGGGATGGATATTTCCGTACCGGGGACCTGGCGCGGGAAAAGGAAGAGGGTCTGGTTGAACTGGTAGGGCGGGCCAAGGAAATGATCTCCCGGGGAGCGGCCAAGGTGGCGCCGCTGGAAATCGAGCAGGTGCTGTGCGGTCATCCAAGGGTGGCAGAAGCCCTGGCTGCCGGCATTCCCGACCCGCTGCTGGGAGAGCGCATTCACGTGATGATCGTACCGCACGCGGGATGCCAGGTGGATGTATCCGAATTGCGAGCCTGGGCCTCGCAAAGGCTGGAGAATTTCAAGCGGCCCGATGCCTATCATTTCGGCGGGGAATTGCCTGTCGGAAGCACAGGCAAGGCCGACCGGGGGGCATTGCGGGAATTGCTGACCGGAAAAGCGCATCCATAGGAACGCCTTTCGCGGAAAGGGATGCCAGGGAGTTCAGCGTTTCAGGAAGTCGACCATCAGTTGGTTGATGCGAGGGGCGGCCTCCAGCACGGCGCCATGGCCGATCCCGCCCAGTTCCACGTATACGGCCGCGGGCATGGCGCGCCGGGCCTGGGCGATGGCCTCCGCCGTGATTTCCGTATCGGCGGTGCCCCGGATGATCAGCACGCGGCGCCCCCCGGCGCCTGCCTGGCGGTATTCCTCCCGGTAGTCGCCCAGGGCATCGGTCTTGAGGAGGGAGAGCAGGGCCTGTTCCGTGCCGTCCCAGGTGAATTGTTCACTGAACAGGCGGGCGTAGCGATCCCCCTCCGCGCTGAGGGAAAAAAAGACCCGGGCCCGTTTTTCAAAGGCGCCGATGCCCACCAGCCGCAGCAGCACGGGGCCCAGAAGCGGGGTTTTCAGGAGCCGCACCGTGGAATTCTCCACCGAATTCACAACGGGAGCGATCAGCACCAGCCGTCCGGCCCGGCCGGGATGCCGGGCCGTGAAGTGCGCGCCCACGGCGCTGCCGAAGGACGTGGTCACCAGGTGGACGGGCTGCCGGAGATCGAGGGCATCCAGCAATTCAATCAGTTGCCGGGTGTAGAGCGCCCGGTCATAGGGTTTGGCGACGCGGTCCGAATAGCCCCGGCCGTACATGTCGTAAAGAAGCACCCTGAAACCGGCCTGTTCCAGTGCGGGCACCTGCATCTCCCAGGCCCAATGGGGCACCGTTCCCCCATGAAGCATCACCACCGGCGGTCCGCCAACCGGCCCGGCCCACTTGTAATGGGTGAAACCGTCGGAGAGCTGCACGTACTCGCCTCCCAGCCTGGCCCGCGCCGCGGCGTCGAGGGGGCCCGTCTCCCGGCCCGTGCTCCAGTAGGCGATGGCGATTCCCAGCACCCCCAATACCAGCAGCGTCAGTACCGCGCCCACCGTCCACCGCAGTATTCTTTTCATGATGCACCATCCGTCGTGGAGGTTTTACCGCTCCCACCGCATTTCTTACAACCGCCTTTCTTACAGCAGCCCTTCAACCCGCGGCTTTCGGAAATCCTACACGGTTCCGCCGCAATTGTGGATGACTCGATAAAGCGGTATGGATGGGAATGGCTCTGAAGACTCTGTTGCCGGGAGGGGCCCGTCTTGGAAGAGGCGCGTCTGGCAATACGATGCCAAAGGGACGGTACCGAAGGGAAGGCGCCAAATGGGCCGAATATTCAATTCAGCATGCGGCAAGGCATGACATGAGCGTTACGAGCTTGGAACAGGTGGAAATGAAGAAGGTGCGCCTGCAATGCCCGGTGGAACCGGAGGCGTTGCGCGCCCTGCGCCTGGGCGATCTGGTGTACCTGGACGGTGTGCTCTTCACGGGGCGGGAGGGACTCTACAAGCGCTACCTGGCCGAGGGAATCGAGCCCCCCGTGCCGCTGGGAGAGATCTCCAACGTGAACTTCCACTGCTCCCCCGCCGCCGCGCGGACAGAAAGCGGGGAGTATGTCGTCAAGGCGGTCACGGCCACGGCCTCGTTCCGCTTCGGCAGGTGGATGGACGAATTCTTCACCCGCAGCGGGGTAAAGCTGATCCTGGGCAAGGGCGGCATGACCTCCAAGGACTACAAGGCCACCTTCGTCCCCCATGGCGCAATCTACCTGACCACGGTCGGTTACGGGCTGGGCGCCACCTACGGGCGGGCCATCCGCACGGTAAAGGCGGCCCACTGGCTGGAGGAACTGGGCATCGCCCAGGCCCTGTGGGTGCTGGAAGTGGACAACATGGGCCCGTTCATCGTGGAAAGCGATGCCGGGGGAAACAGCCTCTTCGAGTTGTGCAACGCCCAGGTCAACACCAATCTGGCCCGGCTTTACGAGGGACTTCCGCAACCCACCCTGCGCCGCTTCGGCGAGACCATCGACCGCAGCGAGGAGGTGTTGTGAGGGCGGATGGCAGGGCACGCACAACGGGCGGGAAGCACGGAAAACAAAATGGCACTCCCGGCTCCATCCCCTGGCTGCTGCAACGGGTCAGCGGGCTGTTCCTGGCGTACGCACTGGCTGTACACCTGTGGGCCGTGCACGTGGTGAGCGGGGGGGAGCTGACCTGGGCCGAGATCACCGCCCGCCTCCAGGATGGCGCTCTGTGGACGGTCTACTACCTGCTCTTCATCCCGGCCGTGATCTACCATGCCGGAAACGGCATCTGGGGGATCGTGATGGATTATTCCCCCCGCCCCACCGTCCGCCGTATCCTGCTCCCCGCGCTGTGGGTGGGCGGGCTGGCCCTGCTCGCCTATGGCTACGTGGCCCTGCGGGCGTTGCTGTGAAATGGGATAAAGGCCTTGCCTTGCAACACAAAGCCATGAAACGCAAGCCATGAAACGCCACGACGATAGGGAAATTCCTGGATCATGACCTCCCTCGCGCTCTACCTGCGCCGCACCCTGCTGCCCCTGGTCAACGTGGGCACGGTATCCTGGCTGCTGCACCGCCTCACCGGGATTGCCCTGGCCGTGTACCTGGTGCTCCACTTTCTCTCCATCGGCGCCGCCCGGGGCGGGCCTGCGGCCCTGGACGCCGAACTGGCCGTCTTCCGCACCCCCTTCTTCGCCCTCGCCGAGTGGGTGCTGATCGGCGCGGTGGCCTTCCACGCCCTCAACGGCATGCGCATCATCGCCCTGGACTTCCTGGACCTGAGCCGCCACCAGAAGCTGCTCTTCTGGTGCGTCCTCCTTGCCTGCGCCGCCATCTTCGCCGCCGCCTCGACGCTATTCGTGCCGAGGATTCTGGGGTAGGGGGGTATCGAAACAGGATTAAGAGATGTCCAGTACAATGCGTTAACGCATTGTACTGGAGTGAATCGCATTTGTCAACAACTTTCTCCAGGATCAAAGG
>CAZOXD010000044.1:0-5257 GCA_964583525.1 uncultured Pseudomonadota bacterium | reverse complement strand
ATGCGTTAACGCATTTATACAGCCTATTGCGATCCCCATAATGGAATCATCCCACAAAGAACAAAAAAGCACTCAGAAAGCGGTTTGGCGGGATATAGAGTCCTTCCTCTCCCTCCCAGTGACTTCCGGTGAGTTTTTCAAAACAGTAAGGGATATCCTTGCCGAGCATGAGGCGGAACGCGTGGTGGAAGATGGGGTGTGGGAAAAAATCAAGGAATTGGAGCTTGAATTGCGTTGGAACCGTGCTGCGAGAATTACCCGAAGGATCTATGCGCCACGGCGTCTCCTGCATCCCGCTGAAATTGCAATGGCGTTATTTAAAGACGGGTATATCTGCTTTGGCACTGCCATATACTGGAATGAAATTACCGGTCAAGTGCCCACCCATTATTATGTTGCCAAGGAAAGAAATACGAAATCGCAAATAGCTCATTCCATGGAGATTGACGATTATTACCTCCAGGACCATTTCATGAGACCTGCGGTAGAATCCTCAACCTTTGCGACCTATGAAGGATATAAATTCATATTGGTTGATAGAAATCCCACCGGTAATTTGGGCGTGATCAGCAGAAAAATTTCTCTAACCCAGCAAAAAATTGCCATTCGGTACACAAATCTGGAAAGAACATTGCTGGATTGCGCGATTTTTCCCGACAGGGCAGGGGGAATAAAAAATGTCGTTGAATGCTATCTGGAATCGAGAAGAAGGCTATCCATCGAAAAAATGATCAACTACTACAAAGAATTGAATTTGACTTACCCATACTGGCAAAGAATCGGTCTCATTCTGGAAAAAACGAACACAGCAAACAAGGCTAGGAAATGGAGGGACTCATTTGGAATCCCCCAATTTGGTTTTTACATTGACAGAATGTTCAAATCGAATTGGAAATTCGACGAGTCCTGGAAGGTTTCATACCCGCCCGGATTGTTCCAATGAACATTGACGAGATCATTCGGGAAACGACGATCGGAATATTCTCTACCCAGGTGGCCAGGGACAATGTGGTACTCAAGGGAGGAACAGGGCTGCGATTGGGAGAAGGAATTACCAACCGGATTTCTCTGGATATTGACCTGTCCGCACAGGGGAGCATCCTCGATCCGGAAAGTTTTTTTCAGGAAATCACAAAGGGCCTGGAAAATCGGTTTGATCGCCTGAAACTCGACGTTATCGACTCAAGATTTTCGAGAAGGCCCAAATCCCGGAAAAACAGCGAAAACGAGAGATGGGGAGGTTGGAACTACACATTCAAACTTTCCGATCAATCTCATAGGGGTGAACTACCGGAAAAAAGAATCCGCCAAGCCCTCGTACCCAATGGATCACCTTCGCAAAAAATCGAAATACAAATCAGCGAATATGAATATTGCGCGGTGATCGATATAATATTATTGGACGGTGTGGAAATCTATGTATATTCACCTGTGTTGCAAGTGCTGGAAAAAATCCGTGCAATTTGCCAACAGCATCCCGATTACAAGAGGTCATTAAATAAAAATCGTGCCAGGGATTATTACGATATTTATTCCATAGTGAGCATTCACAGAAGAGAAAAGAATTTTTTTTCCAAATTGGCGGAACATTTCGAACCGGTATTCCAGGCCAAGGAAGTCCCATTGGAACTCCTGATTGAAGGAAGCCTGTTCGATTCCGATTTCACTTCAGGACAAGAACTGGGGTTTGCAGCCGTCAGGGGCTCGGTTCTCGGGGATACCGAGGATTTCTCATTCTACGTTGAACAATTGAAGCTTCTGGTTGCTTCCATATTGAAGGCCAGGGAAGAACAAGCGATTCCCTGATTCCAAACCTCTCTCCCCCATCCCCCAATCCCCCATGCCACTCCCCTCCACGGATATTATCGAGACGCTCGAAACCGACGTGCTGATTCTGGGCAGCGGCGGGGCCGGGCTGTGCGCGGCGCTGCACCTGGCCGGCGCCAGGAATCCGCCGCAGGTGCTGATGGCGGTGAAGGGATTGTTCGGCAAGTCCGGCTGCACCCGGATGGTGCAAGGGGGGTACAACGTGGTCCTGCGGGCGCCGGACTCGGTGCAGGCGCACTTCATGGACACCCTACAGGGCGGGCAGTGGCTCAACGACCAGGAGTTGGCCTGGCTGCTGGTCTCCGAGGCTCCGGGGCGCGTGCTGGAATTGGAAAACCGCGCCGGGTGCTTCTTCGACCGCAACCCGGACGGCACGGTGCACCAGAAGGCCTTCGCCGGACAGAGTCACGACCGCACGGTCCACAAGGGCGACTTGACAGGAATCGAGATCGTAAACCGGCTTTCGGAGCAGGTGGCCGCCGGCGAGACCCGCATCCTGGAGGAGGTGCGGGCCGTGGAATTGCTCCACAGAAATGGGAGCGGGGGAGGGAGCGGCGGGGAGGGAGCCATCTCCGGGGCGCTGCTGCTGGACATGCGCTCTGGGAAGTTCATCGAGGTGCGGGCCCGGGCCACCCTGCTGGCCACGGGGGGAGGCCCCACCATGTACCGCATCGCGGCGCCCTGCCACGACAAGACATGCGACGGAATCGCCATGGCCTTCCGCGCCGGGGCGGCCCTGATGGACATGGAGATGGTGCAGTTCCATCCTACCGGGCTGATGGCCGCCGATAGCCAGATCACCGGCACGGTGCTGGAGGAAGGATTGCGCGGCGCCGGGGGGCATCTGCGCAATGCCGAGGGGACGCGCTTCATGGAACGCTATGACCCGCGGGGAGAGCGGGCCACCCGCGACGTGGTTTCCCGGGCCTGTTACCAGGAGATCATGGCCGGACGGGGCACCCCGGAAGGAGCGGTATTGCTGGATATCTCCCACCTGGGCGCTGAATTCGTGGAGAAGAACTTCCGCGGAATGACCCTGCGCTGCCGGGACGTGGGCTTCGATCTGGCGCGCGAACCGGTGCTGGTTTCGCCCACGGCCCATTTTATGATGGGAGGGGTGGTGATCGACACCCAGTGCCGCTCGGCCCTGCCGGGGCTGTACGTGGCGGGCGAGGATGCCGTGGGCGTCCACGGCGCCAACCGGCTGGGAGGCAACGGCGTGGCCGAGTCCACCGTCTTCGGCGGGTTGGCGGGCGACGCCATCGCCGAAGCCGTTGGGGAATTGCCGCTGGCGTCTTCCAGCCCGGCCCGGGTGCGGGAAATCGCGGTCCGCGCCAGCGCGCCCTTGGCCAGGGAAGGCGGCGGTTCAGCAGGATCGGTCTATCCCCTCCGGGAGCGGCTGTTGCACCTGATGTGGCGCAAGGCCGGGGTGGTGCGCGACGGGAACGGGCTGCGGGAAGCCCTGACGGGGCTGGCGGAAATCCGCGGGGAGTGGGAGGCCTGCGCCGTGCCGGGAGGAACCGGCTATAACCTTTCCTGGATGGACTGGCTCAACCTGGAAAACCTGCTGGATGTCTGCCAGGCCATCGCCACTTCCGCCTTGGCCCGCACGGAAAGCCGGGGCGCCCATTACCGTTCCGATCATCCGGAGAAGGAAGAGGGCGTACCGTACAATCTGATTTTGCAAAAGGGCGCCGCGCCGCGCAAGCGGCCGGTGCAATTCACCCGTCAGCGCCCGGAAGAAGCGGCGTGATCCCAGCGCATGGCGCCGGGCAGGCCTTCCGTGGCTCCGTGTGTGCGGAATTCGATGTCCGGGTAGGCCGCCCGCAGACGGCAGGTCACAGCCTGGATGGCCGGTTGAGCGGAGTCGATGCCGATCCAGTTCCGGCCGAGTTGCTCCGCGGCGTGCAAGGCCGTTCCGCATCCGCAGAAGGGGTCCAGCACCACGTCTCCCGGGTTTGACGAGGCGTTCACGATCCGCTCCAGCAGCGCCAGGGGCTTCTGGGTGGGATAGCCGAGCATTTCCTTGGAGGCCGGCTGCAGGCAGGGGATCTTCCACACCGCGTCGATTTTCTTGTCGGTCACCTCCCGGTACATCACCTTGCCGTCCGGGCCCTTCTTGTTTTTCAGGACGCCGTTCACGTTCTCCCGCACCAGTTGCCGCACGGGTTGCTCCCGCATTTCCCGGATCGGGTGGAAGGTATAGCGATTGGACTTGGTATAGAATAAAATCTGGTCGAAGTTCCTGCCGAAGGCGCGCTTGCCGGCGGAATATTTGTTGTAATAGTACCAGACGATCTCGTTGCGGAAGTTTCCCGCACCGAAGATGCCGTCCAGGACGATCTTCAGGTAGTGGCTGGCGCTGACGTCACAGTGCAAATACAGACTGGCGCTGTCCTTCATCACCCGGTGGATTTCCACCAGCCGCCTGGCCATCACGGCAAGGTAGGCCATCATCGGGCTCTCCCCGAGGATCTCCCGCAGAGAGACCAGCAGTTGCGCCACCTGCGGGCAGACAGCCTCACCGGGCGCGCCCCGCACCAAATCCCCGAACTCCCGCTCCGCCTGCTCCCCCCACTCCCAGGTATCCTCGAAGGCCGTCACCTGCGCGGGGGACGATTCCCCGGCATCATTCCGGAAGAGAAGATTGTAGGAGCGGCGGGAATTAAAAGGCGGATCCAGATAGACCAGGTCCACCCATTGATCCGGGATGTGGCGGGTCAGCACCTCCAGGTTGTCTCCGTAGTACAGGTCGCGCATGCGGGCCTCTCGGGAATTCGATTTACGGGATCGTTTTCCCGTACTCCGTTCATAATCCGTGCCCGCCCTCCCGCGGACAGGGACGCCCGCGCCACTATTATTTTTTCCCGTGTCTGAATGAATCCATGAAAAATATTGAGAATGCGGTTGCCCTGGCAAAATACGTAAATATTTGTGCTTCCACCCCCTTTGGATTAATAAGAACGGTAGTATCGAAAACGTGGCGGAGTCCCACATAATATGCGGGAGACCGGCCGGGAAAGAATCCGGGGCGGGCTTGGCGCTCAACGCGGAAGAGAAATATCCATGACGGCAGCGATGGTTACGATCAAGGTCAAGGCGGGGCAGGAATTGATGGGGCGCATCGAGCAGGCCAGCAAAGATTTGGACGTCACTCCGGCCAATTTCGTCGAATACGCCATCGAACGGCAGTTGGAAGAGCAGGAATTCCATCGCATCAAGGAAGACATTACCCTGGAGGAACTGCGCTCCACCATTCTCCATACGGGCCAGACCCTGGCCATCGTCACGGAAGACGAGGAGGTCTCCCATTGCCAGATCTGCATGAAGGAACTTCCCGGCTCACCCGCGGTGGAGGGCCCCGTGCTCTGCAGGAACTGCCTCTCCCTGGCCAAGGGGGCGAAGCTGGAGCCCATGCGGAGATAGCGCG
>CAZOXD010000043.1:21542-28040 GCA_964583525.1 uncultured Pseudomonadota bacterium | reverse complement strand
CCCCCCCGCGCCTATTGGCGCTCCTCCCCTCTCCACAGAGTGGCGAGGGGGAATTGCAACCGTGAACTGCGGGCGGGGTAGTATGACTCAAACAGTGACATCAACAACGCCCCCCACCCGAATGAGAGGGGGGGCGGACTCTCCGCGCTCTGATACACTTGTATTGGATAATTGCAAAATCATGGAGGTTGGCAATGGCGATTTACTCAACTGAATTGGGTTTCAATTTAAATTCAATCGAAATATCTCAGGTTGTTGATATTCTCCTAGAAACCTTGATCGACAGAGGAGTTGAAATTGATCATGGGAATCTTCCTGGCCGAAGCAACGGAATTCTCCTAATGCTCGTTAAAGGAAATGAAGCATCCAAAGATGATCCAGGGTTTTTACACCGTGTTGCCACCTTGGCTCCGGCCATGATGCGCAGCATGAATGTACAGGACGGTCCGGGGCTTGAGGACATCATCTTATCCATTGGTGAATCGTTTGCTGAGATAGCCAACCTCGAAGTCTAGTTACCAAATCCTCCTAATCGCATGATCAGGTTCCCCCATTGACAAATTAGGCATGCGTGCTCAGCATTGAATTTAGCGGTCGACTCATCATTTTATTTTGGAGTACCCACAATGTTTGAAGACAAATGCATCCTGGTTCAATTCACAATCCGCCGTAGCCCTGATGACCCCACTGGAAAACACGCCAATGCCCGACGACGTTCGGTCCGCAAGCTCCTTGATGAATACGGAGCAGAAAAAATCGATGAATCCAGCTATTGTATTTCTCCTGGCATTGTCCCTGCTGGAAGCTTCGGCCTGAAGCTTCGCAGGCTGCTGGAACGGAAGGACTGGTACGAAGTGGGCATCTACAAGCGCGTGATTGGGACCTCCCAGGCTCAAAAGCTGTTGAATATTATTTCATAGATCGAACCCTCCTAGCCGGACGATCAGGATTTCCTTGTGATCCTGGCCGATGGGCAGCACCTCCGGTTCAAGTTCCAATCCATCGAAGTCCGCCTTGGTTACCGAAGCCTCGGTATCCCTCGGCACCACGCGGGGATCGGCTTCGGCCCGGGTTTTCACTAATGCCATCAATCCACGCGCATTGGCGGGCGTGATATCGCCGTGGACAAATGCCAGGATCAGCGCATCGTTGACGATGGCATGCCGGAAGTCCTGCATCAGGGTATCTGGATCGATCTTCAGGTCAATTCACAGGATTTCGCTGATCACTTCACCTTGTGTTGAAGGCTGAGAACGCTGGCTGCCAGCATGGGTATGGTCGGAAAAGAGCTTTGGTTTGAGGCCTCTCTGATCTCTGATACACTGATGAAAAAACGCCTCACGAGGCTCACCCCGACGGAGCGTTTTTCTTTTCGTGGCCCCAGCTTCCACCTTTTTCCAAGTTCTCTCCATCCCCCGTTTTTCCTTGGACAAATCCGATTCAATATGCCATACATAATTGATATAATTGATATATTATCTCTGTTGAAAGATTATACGAGACAAACCCAATTCCCAGGTGAGGCGCGAATTTCGAATCAAACTCATAGGCGATTGCAGTTGTAGTTCCCCTCCACGCGGCTGTTCAAATTGCCGTGGAGAGGGGATGGCCATAGCCCAGGGGAGGAGTGTTGTTGCCGTTCGCAGTTCCCCCTCGCCACACTGTGGAGAGGGGATGCCCGCAGGGCGGGGGTGAGGTTTCCCCACTGGGCTGCGAGACAAACACAATCTTCACCCATATCCTCATACAACTGTTACCCTTGTCCGAGGTCTATACACCCAGCGGAGAGGGAAGGAGCGCCGTCAGGATTGGGAAGGAGGGGTAGGGAGTTCGCTGTTCTCCCTTGCCGCCGTGACCCGAGCCTGTCGAAGGGATTATCAGTGGTTGCTTTTGCATTTGCAGTTCCAATCCGCGTGATCTGTGAAATCCGCGGATGAGAAGTTGCAGTTCCCCTCCCCCCCCATTGACGCATCCACCAGCGCCTTCCTATACTGGCCGCCGTTGCGGAGTGCGGGCTGTGGAAGGGAGCCCATTCCCCACGGCCCCGCGCCTACCTTCTCATTCATCCCAGGGAGCATGGAGATGCGCGCCGTCATCGCCATGATGAAGCACGAGACCAACACCTTTTCGCCCATTGCCACGCCCTGGGCCCGCTTCGAGGAATGGGGCGCGTACCTGGGAGAGGACGCCCTGCGCGCCTTCGAAAACACGGCCTTGCCCATGGGGGCCTACATTCACCTGGCGCGGGAGGCGGGCATGGAGATCGTCACCCCCGTGGCCGCGGAGGCCATGCCCAGCGGGGTGGTGGTTGCGGATGCCTACGAGCGGATGGCCGGGCCGATCTGCGAGGCGGTGGCCGCCGGATGCGATGCGGTGATGCTGGACCTCCACGGCGCCATGGTGAGCGAAGCCACCCAGGATGGGGAAGGCACCCTGCTGGAGCGTATCCGGACCATCGATCCCGGGGTTCCCATCTGCGTGACCTGCGACCTGCACGCCAACCTGACCGCGGCCATGGTGGGAAACTGCACCGCCCTCATCGGCTACAAGACCTACCCGCATATCGACATGCACGAGGTGGGAATGCAGGTGGGGCGCATCCTCCTGCGGGCGCTCAAGGGCGAAATCAACCCCGTGATGGCCTGGGGAAACCGCCCCCTGCTGGCGCAGACCCTGCGCATGGGCCATGAGGACGAACCCATGAAGTCCCTGCTTTCCAGGGCCCACCGGGCCGAGCAGGAGGGGCTGCTGGCGGTGACTGTGTTCGGGGGATTTCCCCTGGCCGATTTCACCGATGCGGGATTGAGCGCCCTCGCCGTGGCGGACGACGATCCGGAAGGGGCCCGGCAGGCCGTGGACGGATTGCTGGACGCCGCCTGGCTCGCGCGGGGGGACTTCATGCACCCCCATCAGCCCTTGCACAAGGTGGTGGCGCGGGCCAAGGCCCTCACCGAATACCCCGTGCTGCTGCTGGATCATGCGGACAACGTGGGCTCCGGCGGCACGGAGGACGTGATGACCGTCATCGCCGAGGTCATGCAACAGGGCCTGGAGGAGGTCGCCGTAGCCGCCGTGTGGGATCCCGCGGCGGTGCGGGAAATGGCCGCCGCGGGCGCGGGGGCGCGGGTGACCATCCACCTGGGTGGCAAGACCGACATGCCCAGCATCGGACGACGGGGGGAATCCCTGCCCGTCACCGGCACGGTGCGCACCCTCACCGACGGCCAGTTCGTGGTGCGGGGCCCCATGTACACGGGGATCACCGTCCAGATGGGGCCCACGGCCGTGCTGGACACGGGGAAGATGAAGATCGTGGTGGTTTCCCGCCATCACGAGCCCTGGGACCTGGGCGTTTTCACTTCCGTGGGAATCGATCCCGCCCGCATGAAGTACCTGCTGCTCAAGTCGCGCATCCACTATCGGGCCGGATTCGGAGACCTGGGCAGGCACACCCTCACCTGCGATGGCATGGGCGTGACGACCTCTGACAACGGGCAGTTCAAGTTCAAAAATGTCCGCCGGCCCATCTTTCCGCTGGACGCCATGTAGCGGCCACTCAACCCATCGATCGCACCTGAATTTCCATGACCCAACCCGACTCTCTTCCTCCGCTGCAAATCGAGGTTACCCGGGGCGACCTGGTGGAAAGCGTCCATCTGGCCTCGGGAGCCGTGGTTGATGCGCAGGGAGGTCTCGTACACGCCTGGGGCGGGATTGCCGCGCCGGTGTTTTCCCGCTCCGCCATCAAGCCCCTTCAGGCCCTGCCCATCGTGGAAACGGGGGCGGCGGAGAGATTCGCATTCAGCGACAGAGAACTTTCCCTGGCCTGCGCTTCCCATGGCGGAGAGCCCGTGCATGTGGAAACCGTGATGGCATTGCTGGAACGGTTGGGGCTGGGGCCTGAGAATCTGGAATGCGGGAGCCACCTGCCCCTCCACGAACCTTCCGCCCATGCCCTGATCGCTGCGGGAGAGCCCGCGATTGCGGTGCACAACAACTGTTCCGGCAAGCATACCGGGATGCTGGCTCACGTGATGCACAAGGGGGAATCCCCCGCCGGGTATATCCGGCCCGATCATCCCGCGCAGCAACGGGTGCAAGCCGTGCTGGAGGACATGACCGGCCTGGATCTCTCCCGGGCGCCGCGGGGCACCGACGGCTGCGGGTTCCCTCAATTCGGCATGCCGCTACGCTCCCTGGCGCTGGCCATGGCCCGCATGGCCGATCCGTCCAGCCTTTCTCCGGAGCGCCGGGAGGCCATTCGGCGCATCTTCCGGGCCATGGCGGCGGAGCCCTTTATGGTCGCCGGGAGCGGGCGTTTCTGCAGCGCGGTGATCGCACAGACCGAAGGGCGGGTCATCGCCAAGACCGGGGCGGAAGGTGTGTACATGGCCGCCCTGCCCGGGCAGGGATTGGGGATCGCCCTGAAAGTTCACGATGGGGCCCCCCGGGCCGGCAGTGTGGCCCTGGGCGCCATCCTCCGCCTTTTGGGGGCCCTGGGGGACAAGGACTGGGCCAAACTGCGGGATTATGTCCAGCCCACCCTGCTCAACCGGGCCGGCATGAAAGTGGGGAAAATCCGTTGCGGGGATGCCGGACTCCATCCTCCCGGAGGGTGAATCCCGGAAAAGGACCCCGCGGAAGATATTTTTCAGCGATATTGAGACCGTTCCAAATATTCTGCGTTATTAAGGGAAATGTCCGGTCGCGGAATGAGGCTTCCTCTGCACCTGCCCCTGCGCCTTCCTCTGTACCTTCCCCCCCCGTATATGCCCGGCAAGGTGGCGGGGAATACGCAGTTGGACAAGAGCGTCGCCCCTTGCGATGACTTTTCACAAGTGCTTAATTGCAGAACTTCGCGTCGGAAGCTTCCAGTTTATTTCATTGTTATTCATCATGATTTCAATCAACCCATAGTACGCGAACTTTTGACGCGAAGTACCAGGCGGAAATACCCTCCATGAAAGTATTGGTCGTAGACGACAGCCCCACCTCCCGCGCATTTATCCGGAAGGAACTGGAAGCCGGGGGCTACGAGGTGTTGGAGGCTTCCAATGGCCAGGAGGCCCTTGCAATATTGAAATCTGCCACGGTGGAATCGGCCACGGTGGAATCCACCCCGCCTCAACTGGTCACGCTCAATGTGGAAATGCCGGTGGTAGACGGGTACGAGGTCTGCCAGCGCATTCGCAAGCAATCCCCCGTCGAGAACGTCACGCAGCAAAACGGCCATGTACTCCCCATCGTTTTCATCACCGCGAACGACACCTTGGAGGGCCGAATCCGGGGATTCAACGCCGGGGCCACCGATTTCATCCGTAAGCCATTTGGCCGCGGCGAACTCCTGAAAGTAGTCGATGGATTGCTGAAGCCCGAGCAACAGTTCGCGGGAGAATCGGCCCTGGTCGTGGATGACAGCGCCACGGTGCGGAACATCATCGCCAATACGCTGCGGCAAATGGGGCTTCGGGTGAGCGAGGCGGAAGATGGGCGGCAGGCGATGGATATCGTCCGCGAACGGATGGACGATCTGGATCTCGTCATTACCGATTACACCATGCCGGTCAAGGACGGGCCGGCCCTTTGCCGCCATATCCGCAACGACCTGGGATTGAAGGATCTTCCCGTGATCTTCCTCAGCGCCGCGGCGGAAAGCTCGTACATCCTGGAGATGTTCAACGCGGGGGCGGATGATTACCTGGTCAAGCCCTTTGCCAAGGAAGTGTTGATCGCCAGGGTCAATGCCCAGATGCGCACCCGCAGATTGACCCGCCGGCTCAACCAGCAGGTGGAGGAACTCAAGCGGCTCAACCAATTGAAAAACGATTTCATCGCCATCACTTCCCAGGACCTGCGCACACCCCTCACAGCGATCCTGGGATATACCGACCTGTTGGCCTCCCACGCCTGCGATGCGGAGGAAACACAGGATTTTTTGGGGAAAATCCGTAATTCGGCCAAAGGATTGCTGAGTATGGTGGGTGAAATCATCACCCTGAGCCGCCTGCAATCGGTGGGCAGCGCATTGAAATTGCAGCCCATCCCCCTCTACGAGGAACTGCACCAGATTCTATCGCCGTTCAAGGAGTCCCTGACGAGAGGGGGCATCGAACTGAAACTGGAAAACAAATTCCCGGATTTCCCGGTCATCATGGGAAACGAAGATGGACTTCTGGTAATCTTCGAAAACCTGATGACCAATGCCATCAAACATACCCCCCCGGGGGGAAAGGTCGAAGTCGAAATTCACCCGGAAGGATCGGATGCCGCCGTGATTTGGTTCAAGGATTCCGGAGAAGGCATGCCCCCGGAACACTTGGCGCGGATTTTCGATTGGGTCGACGGGAAAACCCATGAGGCGTACCATGAAAAACCCTGGCGGGGTCTCGGGTTGCTCATCACCAAGGACCTGATCGAAAAACAGCACGCCACGATCGAGGCCTTCAGCAACGAAGGGAAGGGTATGCAGTTCAGGATTGTATATCCTCTTGCACGCAG
>CAZOXD010000043.1:9812-21442 GCA_964583525.1 uncultured Pseudomonadota bacterium | reverse complement strand
ACGCGAGGGGGTCATGTTGATCGATGCGGAAATGGCCCGCCGCGCAAGCCTGCGCGTCGGGCTACTAGACATGGAATTGGACGAGGATCCTTTCCTCTCCTTCCAGACCTGGTTCAAGGCCGCCTCGGAGGCCTGCCAGCAACCGGAGGGGGCGGCTCTGGCCACGGCCGGCGCACTGTCTGCCAATGGAACAACAGGGCAACCTTCCCTGCGCATGGTGATGTGCCGGGGAATCCCGCAAGGGGAATTCCGCTTTTTCACCCATTACGAAAGCCCCAAGGCCCTGGAAATGGCGGAGAATCCCCGGGCCGCCCTGTTGTTCCATTGGCTGCCCCTGCACCGGCAGGTACGGATCGAAGGGCCGGTGGAACGGCTTGCGTCGGGGGAATCCGACGCCTACTTCGCCACCCGTGATCGGGGCAGTCAACTGGGCGCCTGGGCCTCGCACCAAAGCGCGCCGGTGAATTCCAGGGAAGAATTGCTGAAAGAAGTAGAGCGGACGGCGGAACGATTCGATAACCGGGAGGTGCCCCGGCCCGGGCATTGGGGAGGGTACCGGCTTCTTCCCCGCCGCTTCGAGTTTTGGCGGGGGCGGGAGAATCGCCTGCACGACCGCATTCGCTTCGATTGGGATGGAAAGCACTGGCAGACGGCGCGCCTCTCCCCCTGAAATTCAACCCATCCAATTCATTCCATATCCCAAACGAGAACGGTTTCCATGAAGATTGCCGATTCCATCGGCGAAATGTTCGTCCTGGGGTTTCACGGCCCGGCTGTGCCGGATTGGCTGCGGGATTTCGCCGGGGAATTCGGCCTGGGGGGCGTTGTCCTCTTCGATTACGACGTGGGCACCCGGCGTTACGAGCGGAACGTGCTGCACCCGGAGCAGGTGAGGGAACTCTGCGGGGAGGCCGCCGCGCTGCCTTCCGGGCCCCTGGTGTTCGTGGACCAGGAAGGGGGCAAGGTGCGGCGGCTCAAGGAATCCCGTGGATTCGCGCCCCTGCCCAGCGCGCAGGCTTTCAAGGCGATTCCCGGGGAGGAAGGGAGGCCCCTCGTCTCGGCAAGCTTCCGGGAATTGCGCGGCCTGGGGATTCATTTCAACCTGGCTCCCGTGATCGACCTCAACCTGAACCCGTACAATCCGGACATCGGCGCGGTGGAGCGCTCCCATTCGGCCGACCCCGAGGAAGTGCGCCAATATGCCGCTCTCTACGGGGAGGCTGCCCGGGAGGCGGGGTTGGGCCTCTGTCTGAAACACTACCCCGGTCTCGGTGGCGCCAGGGTGAACAGCCACGAGGAACTCACCGATCTGAGCGGGTGCATCCTGGAGGAGCAGTTGGCGCTTTTTCATGAGTTGGCGCCTGCCATGCCCGGGCAGGCGATCCTGATCAGTCATGGCATCGTCGATCAGTGGGAACCGGGAAGGCCGGTCTCCATGTCCGGAGTGGTCCTGGATGCCCTGCGGGAAAAACTGCCGGGCGTGCTGCTGCTTTCCGACGATCTTCAGATGTGGGGGCTGCAAATGGCCATGGGCAGCCGGGAGGCCTGCATTCAGGGAGTGCGGGCGGGTATTGATCTGCTGCTGATCGGAAACAATCTGATGGACGAAACACGGGATTGTGCGGAATTCGCGCGGGACCTGGCGGTTACGGCTTCCCGGGAACCCATGGTGAGGGAGCGGATCGAGGGCGCTCTGGAGCGCATCCGGGCCAGAAAACGGGAATTCGGGGGAAGCGTCCCCCCCACCTGACCGGGTATCTGCATGACCCGGTCCCTGCAATCCCGCCGGAGATCCATTATTTGATCTTCGCTGGAGCCCATTGCAGCAGATTGTACACCATCGGGGCCGCGATAAAGATGGAGGAGTAGGTTCCCACCGCCACCCCGATCAAGAGGGCGAAGGCAAAGTCGTTGATGATTTCCCCGCCAAAGAGAAACAGGGCCAGCACGACGAACAGGGTCGTGGTGGAGGTGAGGATGGTGCGGCTCAGGGTTTGATTGATGCTCTCGTTGATCGAATCGAACGGGGCTTTCTTCTGAAACCGGCGCAGATTTTCCCGCATGCGGTCGAAGATGACGATGGTGTCGTTGATGGAATACCCCGCGACGGTGAGAACGGCCGCCACCACGGGCAGGGAAATCTCCTTGCCGGTGAGCACGAACGCCGCCATGACGATCAGCACGTCGTGAAAGAGGGCGATCAGGGCGCCGATGCTGTAGCGCCATTGAAAGCGCAGCCAGACGTAGATGACGATGGCCACCAGGGAGAACACGATGGCCTGGAAGGCCGCCAGTTTCAGTTCCTCCCCGACCTTGGGCCCCACGCTTTCCACTCTGCGCACGGTGAGGGAGGGGAAGCGCTTTTCCAGCGCTTTTTGCACCCGCACGCCGGGGGATTCGGACGCCAACTCGCCCGCCTTGCCGGTTTCGGCCAGGGTAATCAGGTACTCGTTGGCCTCCTCATCTCCAAAGGTCTGGAGGGAATATCCGCCGATATCGCTATCGCCGAGGGCCTCCCGGATCTCCGTGATGTTCCTCGTTTCAGCGAGGCGCACCTGTACCAGGGTTCCGCCGGTAAAATCGATTCCGTAGTTGAGGCCCCCCAGCGCGAAAAACCCCACGATTCCGGCCATTACCAGGATGCCCGACAGCGCGAGGGAGAAGGTGCGTTTTCCCAGGAAATCGAAATGGGTTTCTTCCTTGATCAGTTTCATTTATACGCTCACCTCCACCAGGCGCCTGCGGTTCAGGTACACCAGTTCGAACAGGAACCGGGTTACGAATATGGCCGTAAACATGCTGGCGAGGATTCCGATGGATAGGGTGACCGCAAAGCCCTTGATGGGGCCGGTGCCGAAGAACAACAGCGCCAGGGCAGCGACGAGAGTGGTGATGTTCGCGTCGAATATGGTCCAAAACGCTTTCTGGAAGCCTTCATTGATGGCCGCGCGGGCGTTCTTCGCCACCTTCAATTCCTCGCGAATACGTTCGAATATCAGTACGTTGGCATCCACGGACATGCCCATGGTGAGCACGATCCCCGCGATGCCGGGCAGGGTCAGCGTGGCCTGGAAGTAGGCCAGCACCGCCGTGATGATCAGCAGATTGAAAATCAGGGCGAAGCAGGCGAAGGTGCCCGAGATGCGGTAGTAGAATGTCATGAACCCCAGCACCAGCACGCCGCCGATCAGGAGGGAAAGTACGCCCTGGCGGATGGAGTCCTCCCCGAGGGAAGCCCCCACCGTTCTTTCCTCCCGGATATCCAGAGGCGCGGGCAGGGAGCCCGATGTGAGCACGATGGCCAGTTGGGTGGCTTCCTTCTCGGAGAATCCACCCGAAATCTGGCCCGAGCCGGCGGTGATGGCCTCCCGGATGACGGGCGCGGACCGCACCTTGTCGTCCAGTACGATGGCCAGATTGCGGCCGCGGTTGTTGCTGGTCACCTTGGCGAAGCGGTCCGCACCCTGAGAATTGAGCGTGAAGTTCACGATGGGATCGTTGAAGGAGCCAAACCCCATCGTTGCCTTGCGGATGGATTCGCCGGACATCACCGGGTGTTTTTCCAGCACGTAGGGATCGCGGGAGATGAGTTTCTGCGTGGTCTTGTCCCGCTCTTCCATGTATTTGATGATGTGGCGGGTGGGGTTCATCGTATCGGGCGTCACATTGGAAGCCACCAGGTAAAATTCCAGCACGGCCGGGGTTCCGATGGTTTTCAGGGCCGATTCCCGGTCCCGCAATCCGGGGAGTTGCACGATTATTTCCCGTTCGCCTTTTTTCTGGATGGAAGGTTCGCTCACCCCGAGGGAATCGATGCGGTTGCGGATCACCTCCAGCGCCTGGGTGGTGGCATTTTTTTCGATGCGCTCCATTTCCTCCGCGGGGAGCGATACCAGATAGTGTTGTGACTCCACCTGTTGCAGGGTATACCCGGTCAGCATGCGGTCGAAGGGGCTGGCGTTCCAGTCGGCCTTTTCACCGCTGGCCAGGATGATTTCGATGCCTTCCGTTTTGCGCTCCACGGAAACGTAATTGATCAACTCGTCCAGCATCGCATCTTCTATTTCCACCAACAGGCGGTCCATGATCCGGCTGACGGCGGCCTTCGTGTCCACTTCCAGGTCCAGGTACATCCCTCCCTGCAGGTCCAGGCCCAGGTTGACCTTATTTTTCACCAGAGCCGGGTCGTTACCCGGACTATAGGCCTTGAAGGTGGGAAGTACGCCCACGATGCACCCCACCAGGATGGCGAGGATCAAGATTCCTTTGATTTTCATGCCCATCCAGGGACTCCTGTGCGATCTTTACCCGAAGGTTGGATGCGGGTTGGCTTGCGAAGACGTGGGGGTTCCATTCCCTTAGGCGCCCTTTTTCTTTTTTTCCGGGGATTCCTTGACCTTGCTCTCCTTTACCTTTTCACCGATGCGGTTCCGGAGTACGCGGACGGATACCTTGGGAGCGATTTCCAGTGTGACCGAGTCTTCGGTCACCTTTTGGATGGTGCCGAGGATGCCGCTGTCGGTATAGACCTCATCGCCCTTGGTCAGGTGCGAGACCATCTCTTTATGCTGCTTGGTGCGCTTTTGCTGGGGGCGGATCACCAGGAAAAAGAAGATCGCGAAAATGAGGATGATCGGGAGGAAACTACCCAGCATCCCTGCTCCGTCTCCCCCTCCCCCTCCGATGCCCAAGGCATGGGCGGTTTCGATAAACGGGAACATCTTGCTCTCCTTGTTGGGTGGTTGTCGTGGGTAGGGTCCGCAGAACGAACGTGACTACAAGTAAATTTGCCAAATCGCGGGCCTGATATGCCCGGTTGAGATCCTTTGCGATCAAATCAAACCAGATTTATTACCATAGTTCTCCACACCTGCCTAGAGTCATCTTCATACGAGAGCCCGGAAAGATCAAAAAGTATCCCAATTTCCCGGGAATTCATGGAGTTTCGGGAAAACTGATTCCCGCACTTTCGCGGGGGGATGGACCGTGGCGGCATGGGGGGATGGCCGGATGCCGAAGACGGAAAATTGAAAAGAAGAGAACCCACCGGTACATTGGTAGGAAGATCTTGGATTTTCCCGATTTTTCTCATCCTGTCCCCTTGATGGGTGTATAAGGTATCGACCGCCATGTTCGGCAAACGTTTTTGGACCTTCAACGGTCTCTACATTCTGCTTGCCTTAGCCTGCCTTCCGCTCCTGTTGGAGTGGGTTCCTCCCAACCGGTGGGTGGGCTTTCAACTCCCCGGCGCCTATCTTGAACCGGAATTATGGTATGAAGTCAATCGGGTTGGTGGGAAGCTGCTGATCAGCGCGATGGCCATCTGCGCGGCGCTCAACCTGCTGTTGTTCTGGGTGGGGCCGGAACGCGCCAAGGGGATCGCCGGTTGGATCAATGCCGGCCTGATCGTGCTCGGTTTCTGGCTGGTGACGGTGGAGCTGGTGGGCAGGTTTTCCGGATGAAAATTCGCGAGCGGGGGTCCGGCGGGAGGGCTTCGGGTTATCCGGAAATGCGCAGAGAAAAGGACAACCCGCCGGATACGGCGTTCACCGATTCACCCGTCTCGGATGTGAGCTGATGCACCTGCCCGCCCAGGCGCAGGATGAGCGTCATCCGGCGGCTTAAGCGCACCTGCACACCACCCATGGCGTAGGCGCCGGGTCCCGTTCCGGAGGTCTTGCCCAATTCCAGCCCTGTATGATCGATCTCGTAGTTCAGCAGGGATAGCCCGCCTCCGGCGAAGGGAATGATAACGCTGGAAGATCCCCGATTGAAATACCGGGTCAGGCCGGCGCGCATTTCGGTGGTGTTGGTGGAGATATCGTAATCCACGCCACCAGCCGTTTCGGTGCCGTCCGTGGCGGAAAAGGCCACTCCGAATTCCAGCACCAGGTCGGAGAAAATTTCCCAACCGTAGGTTCCTCCAAAGGTGACGCCGGTGGTGGTGCCCCCGCCCGCGGTAAAGGTGGTGGTGCCTACGTAAATTCCGGCCCGGGTGTCTCCCACGGCAGCCAGTGATTCCTGCCCCCCCGTCAGCCAAACCACGGCGGAGAATAGCAGAATCAGGAACCCCCGCAAGCGGAGCGGCCGCGTTCTTTGGATATTCCCTGCGCTCATCGCGAATATTCCCTGTGCAGGTGCTGTGAAAAATCTCATGGTATCAATGCATTCCGATTTCAGAAGAGCCGATATGTCCTGGAAGCGATCCTATCCGATCCGGATCGGAGTTGACAATGGTACCCAGGGGGGGATAGGTTAAATACCATAGGGGGGTATGGTATCGATAAAAGACGGGTCACCGTCTCGGAAGTTAAGGTGAAGTAGTTGAAGTGAAACCGTAAAAGCGAAGTAGTCAATAATTTGCAGGTAAAACGGATTCACGCCCGAATGAGGCGAGGAGCCTGGGAGCGGCACATGAAAGCCAACAAAAAAATAAACCCCAATTTGCGGGAAATTTTTCCCAATCATGAGGAACAATTGGCTAGGCTGGCCAAGGTGGAAGGCCAACTGCGCGGGGTGCGGCGGATGATCGAGGAACGGCGGTACTGCATCGATATCGTATCCCAGATCAAGGCCGTCAACGCGGCATTGAAGCAGGTGCAAATGGGCGTGCTGGAAAAGCATATCCACCATTGCGTTGCCGAAACCCTGGAGTCCGGTGAACCGGAGTTTTTCGAGGAGAAGGTCGGCGAAATCGTCAAGGTATTCGGCCAAATGGATTATTAAGGAGCAATTGAGATGATGGAACCCACACAATCCGAATCGGCGGTGCAACAGGAAACCCTCCTTGTGAAAGGGATGACCTGCTCCTCCTGCGTCAATGCCGTCGAGCGGGGCGTGAAGAAGCTCCCCGGCATCGCGCAGGCCGACGTGAACTTCGCCACGGAAAAGCTGGAACTGGCCTTCGATCCGGAGATCGTTTCCTTGCAGGAGATCCAGGATGCCGTCGTGAAAACTGGCTATGAGGTCGAGGCCGCCGCGCAGCGCAAGGAAGTAGTGCTGCCCATTGGGGGGATGACCTGTGCGGCCTGCTCCAGCCGGGTGGAAAAAGCCATTGGGAAGCTCCCCGGGGTGGATGAGGTGGCCGTGAATCTGCTCAGCGAGAAAGCCTCCATCCGCTACCGGCCGGATGTAACCCGGCTTTCCGAAATCAAGCAGGCGGTGCACAAGGCCGGATACGAGCCCCGGGAAATCACCGCCGAGGCCGCCAGCGACACCGACCAGGACCGCAAGGAGCGCGATCGGATCGTCCTGCTGCGCAAGTTGACGGTGGCCATGATCTTCACGCTGCCGCTGCTGGTGCTCACCATGGGGCACATGGCGGGAATGCCCCTGCCCGGTTGGATGCATCCCGCGAGTTCGCCCCTGACCTTCGCGCTGGTTCAACTGGCGCTGACTCTGCCCGTGATCGGCGCGGGATGGCATATCTTCCGGGGTGGATTCCGCAACCTGATCCATCTCTCGCCCAACATGGACTCCCTGATCGCCGTGGGCACCGGGGCGGGATTCGGGTACAGCCTGATCAATACCGTCTGGATCGTCATGGGGGAGGCCGGCAAGGCGGATCTGCTCTATTACGAGACCGCCGCGGCCATCCTGGCCTTCATCATGCTCGGCAAATATCTGGAAGCGATTTCCAAGGGCCGCACCTCCCTGGCCATCAAGAAGTTGATGGCCATCCAGCCCACCACCGCCACGGTATTGCACGGCGAGGAGGAGTTGCAGATGTCCATCGAGGAGGTGGAGCCGGGAGACCGGGTGCGGGTGCGGCCGGGAGAACGGATTCCCCTGGACGGTATCGTGGAGGAAGGCGCCTCGGCCGTGGATGAATCCCTGTTGACCGGTGAAAGCCTCCCCGTGGAGAAACGGCCCGGGGATACGGTGACCGGCGCCAGCATCAACCAGACCGGAATGTTGATCGTGCGGGTGGAGCGGGTGGGCCAGCAGACGACCCTCTCCAGGATCATCCGGCTGGTGGAGCAGGCCCAGACCGGCAAGGCGCCCATCGCCCGCCTGGCAGACACGGTTGCCGGTTTCTTCGTTCCCGTGGTGATGGGCATCGCCGTGGCCGCCGGGCTGGCCTGGTATCTGGCCGGGTATGGGCCATCGTTTTCCCTGTCCATCTTCATCGCGGTGCTGGTGATCGCCTGCCCCTGCGCCCTGGGCCTGGCCACGCCCACCGCCATCATGGTGGGTACGGGCAAGGGGGCGGAGCACGGGGTGCTGATCAAGGGCGGAGAAGCCCTGGAACGCCTGCAGGGGCTGGACGTGGTGGTCTTCGACAAAACCGGCACCATCACGCAAGGCAAGCCCGCCGTCACGGATGTGATTACCCAGGGGGAGTGGAGCGAAGACCGGCTGGTGCAACTGGCGGCCTCCGCCGAGATCGGCTCGGAGCATTCCCTGGGGGCGGCCATCGTGAGCGAAGGGGAGCGGCGCGGCCTGGAGCGTCTCCCGGCCGAGGATTTCCAGGCCATTCCGGGCAAGGGCATCCAGACCCGGGTGGAGGGAAAAACGGTGCTGCTGGGCAACCAGGCCCTGATGGACGAACACAAGGTGCGGGGAGAGGCCGCAGAGTCTATCACCGCGCCGATCTCTGCGCCGATCTCTGTGCAGATCGCAGCCCTGGGCGAAGCTGGGAAGACCCCCATGCTGGTGGCCGTGGATGGAGAACTGGCGGGTATTCTGGCCGTGGCCGATCCGGTACGCCCTGACAGCAAGGCCGCCATCGATCAACTGCATGCCAGGGGCATCCAGGTGGCCATGCTCACCGGGGACAACCGCCGCACCGCCCAGGCCGTGGCCAATTCCGTGGGCATCGACCGCGTCATCGCGGAGGTGCTTCCGGAAGGCAAGGCCGCGGAGATTCAACGCCTCCAGGACGAAGGATTCAAGGTGGGCATGGTGGGGGACGGCATCAACGATTCCCCGGCGCTGGCCACGGCCGACGTGGGCATCGCCATCGGCACGGGCACCGATATCGCCATGGAATCGGCGCTGGTGGTGCTGATGCGGGGCTCCATCCAGGACATCTCCCTGGCCATTCAACTGAGCCGGGCCACCCTGCGCAACATCAAGCAGAACCTGTTCTGGGCCTTCGCCTACAATTCCGCGGGAATTCCCATCGCCGCGGGCGCGCTTTACCTGCTCGGCGGTCCGCTGCTGCACCCCATGATCGCCGCGGCGGCCATGGCCCTCAGCTCGGTATCGGTGGTGACGAATGCATTGCGTCTGCGCGGATTCAAGCCGGCGTAGAGGAGCGATTAATCCAGTGAGTCAGGGAAGGGATTTTCCGGCCGCCCGGATATCGGGAGGGCCGCAAAAACCCCCAAATGGAGAAACGTCATGATGTGGAACGAGATGGGCGGATGGTGGGGGATGGGCTTCGGATGGATCGTGCCCCTGTTTATAATCGCCATGGTGGTGTGGATGGTCACTTCGAGAAT
Source organism: uncultured Pseudomonadota bacterium (assembly GCA_964583525.1). Lineage (GTDB taxonomy): Bacteria > SAR324 > SAR324 > SAR324 > JACQKK01 > CAZOXD01. Next base: position 11,996 of record CAZOXD010000043.1, on the reverse strand, counting down.
ATCGAGAAACCGGAGCGATTCCGGAGCCCCATCCAGGAATTCCGCGCTGGAGATCCTCAAGGAACGATACGCCCGAGGTGAGTTGTCCAAGGAAGAGTTCGAATCCATGCGCAAGGAAATTGCCTGAGAAAATTCAATTTCGGCAGCGATGCGAATGCCGGACACTCTTCCGGGGGGTGTACTTCACGCAAATATAATATCAGGAGATTGCAAGATGAAAACGTTGAATATGGCCGTGCAGGGAATGACCTGCCAACACTGTGTCCACCACGTCACCGAAGCGCTGAAGGAAGTCCCGGGCGTGGAGTCGGTGGAGGTCAGCCTCGACAATCATGCCGCCACCCTGCAGGTGGGGGATGATTTCGCCGAACCGTCCGCCGCCGCCGCGTTGGACGATGCGGGATATACCATGGGCGAGGTGCAGGCAGGGTAAGACGGGGCTATGCAGACAGGGCTATGCAGGACGGGGCCGGCCCGGCAAAAGTTCGAGGAGTGTGTGGATCGCGGGTGCGGGCACGCCCGTTACGGCCGGTATGGGAAGGTTGTGGGGCCCAGCAACCGGGGCAGGAGGGGAGCGATCAGTTCGATCCAGTTGCAAAGGGCGGGCCGGGTTTCCCGGGGGTCGATCAGGTCGTGGAAGGAGAAGGAATCCGCCCTGGGCAACGGGGATTGCCGCGCGGCCAGCATCTCTTCCAACTCCCGCCTTTTTTCCTCCGGGTTGGCGGCCTCGGCGATATCGCGGCCATAGGCCACCGCCACCCCGCCTTCCACGGGCAGAGCCCCCGTTTCCGCCGAGGGCCAGGCCAGCACGTAGGCATCGGGCCCGAAGTGAGCCGCGCCCGCCACACCGAACACCTTGCGCACGATCACCGAGGCCCAGGGCACCGTGCAGGTGGCCGCGGTGAGCACCGCCGCCGTTCCGTGGCGGATGGTGGCGTCCTTTTCCGCCTGCAGGCCGATCATGAAGCCGGGTTCGTCCACGAAATTGACGATGGGCAGGTGGAAGATCTGGCAAAGTTCCATCAGCCGGCGGGCCTTTTGGGCGGCCAGGGCCGTCATGGCCCCGGCGTAATAACGGCAGTCGTTGGCCATGATGCCCACCGGCTGCCCGTTGAGCCTGGCCAGCCCCACGATCAATCCCCGCCCGAAGCCCCGTCCGGTTTCAAAGAAAGAGCCCCGGTCCACCACGTGACCCAGCAGGGCGCGCATGTCGAAGATGCGCCGCCGCTCGCGGGGCACGATCTCCAGCAACGCTTCCTCCCGCCGGCCGGGATCGTCCCCGGCCTCGCTGACAGGCGCCAATTCCCACACATTGGGGGGGAGGTAGGAGAGAAAGCGGCGCATCTGCGCGAGGGCGTCCTGCTCGTCGCCGGCCACGTTGTCGATCACGCCGTTGCCGCCATGGATGTCCGCGCCGCCCAGTTCCTCCTTGGAGAGGGATTCGCCCACGGCCCGCTCCACCACCTTCGGCCCGGCTGTGAGCACCTGAGCAGTCACGCGGGTCATCACCGAAAAATGAGAAGCCACCAGCCGGGAGGCCGGCAAACCGGCCACCGGTCCCAGCGCGGCCGCCACCACAGGCACCAAGCCCAGGGCCCGGGCCACCGAGGCGAAGCGCGGGGGGGCGTAAACGGGATCCCCCACGGGAGCGGTCGTGCCGGATGGCGCTGCTGCTCCATCCGGAGCTCCACCCGCGCTTTTCCCGGTGTCTTTCCCTTTAGCGCCGGCCACGCTGCCCCCGCCCCCTTCGTGCAGGCGCACCAGGGGAATCTTCAACCGGCAGGCCAACTCCTCCGCATAGATGCTTTTCCGCAATCCGGCGGCATTGGGCGATCCCCCTTGCAGGGTAAAGTCCTCTCCTCCCACCACGCAGGGGCGGCCTTCCACCTTGCCCGTGCCCAGCACGAAGTTGGCGGGCGTGAACCCGGTCAGGTTGCCCTCCCCGTCCCTTTCGGATACCCCGGCGGCGGGACCCTGTTCCCGGAAGGTATCGGCATCGAGAAATACGGCGATCCGCTCGCGGATGGTAAGGCGGCCCTTGGCATGCTGCCGGGCCACCGCCTCGGCGCCTCCCTGCTCCTGCGCCAGGGCGCGCCGCCTGGCGATCTCGTCTGCTTCCTTCTTCCAACTCATCCCGCCAATCCTCGCGCGTATGGAGCCGATGCGGTCAACGGCCATGAAACC
>CAZOXD010000043.1:7071-9712 GCA_964583525.1 uncultured Pseudomonadota bacterium | reverse complement strand
GCGGAGCGCAAGGCTGGCGCGATCACCTTCTCCTCGGGCAACCATGCCCAGGCCACCGCGCTGGCAGGCAAGCTGCTGGGGATTCCCGTGGTGGTGGTAATGCCCCACGATGCCCCCGGGGTGAAGCGCAGGGCCACGGAAGACTATGGCGCGGAAGTGGTGGTCTATGAATCCGGGGAGGCGGACCGGGAGGTGCTGGCACGCAAACTCCAGGCGGAGCGGGGCATGACCCTGGTGCCTCCCTTCAACCACCCCCAGGTAATCGCAGGGCAGGGCACGGCTGCCCTGGAACTGCTGGAGGACATGGGCGAGCCGGACGTGGTGCTGGTGGCCTGCGGGGGCGGGGGCTTGCTTTCGGGCACCTCCATCGTGGTCAAGCACCTGTATCCGAAGGCCCGGGTGATCGGGGTGGAGCCGGAAGGCGCCGACAATGGCACCCGCTCGTTCCGTTCCGGACGCATCGAGCGCGTGGAGCACCCCCGCACCATGGCCGACGGCCTGAAGCCCAACGCCCTGGGGGAGCACACCTTCGCGGCCATCCGCGCGCATGTGGACGACATGGTCACCGTCAGCGAGGAGGAAATCCGGGCCACGGTGGAATTCCTCTGGATGCGCATGAAATTGGTGGTCGAGCCCTCCGGCGCGGTAAGCCTGGCGCCCCTCTTTCACCGCAAATTGGGACTGGAAAACCAGCGCGTAGGGGCGATGATCAGTGGCGGCAACGCGGACATCGGCGCCGTGGCGGACTGGCTGCGGGTGGAGAAGGCCTGAATTCCCCCGCCCCTATGGGCGACGTGCTTCCCGGCAAATGGATCTCCCGTTCCCAGCGCCCTCACCTGCCTGTGCGGGAACATTTCTCATGAATCTTTTCAAGCGCTGCAATGTGGCATAAGCTGATGGACTCCATACCCGTAGCGAACCCTCCACATTAGGAGTGCAGAGCCCCATGAGCGAACACAAGGTGAACGGGGAGAGACTTTGGCAGTCCCTGCAAGAGATGGCCAAGGTGGGCCCGGGTGTGGCGGGAGGGAATTGCCGTCTGGCCCTGACCGACGAGGACAAGGCCGGGCGGGACCTTTTTAGAACCTGGGCGGAGGACGCCGGGTGCGCCGTGTCCGTGGACGCGATGGGCAATATCTTCGCCCGCCGCGCCGGGAAGGACGATTCCGCCGACCCCGTGATGGCCGGGTCGCACCTGGATACCCAGCCCACGGGCGGCCGTTACGACGGCGTATTCGGGGTGCTGTCGGCCCTGGAAGTGGTGCGGGCTCTCAACGACAATCGCGTGGAGACGGAGCGGCCCTTCGAGGTGGCCGTGTGGACCAACGAGGAGGGAAGCCGCTTTCAGCCCGCCATGATGGGGAGCGGCGTGTTCGCCGGGGTGATGGACGTGGAGAAGATTTATGCGGAAACCGACGCCGGGGGAAGCCGCTTGGGGGATGAGTTGGAGCGGATCGGGTACAAGGGGGATCTTCCCGCCCAGGCCCGGCCCATCCACGCCTATCTGGAGTCCCATATCGAACAGGGGCCCGTCCTGGAAACGGAAGGTCTGCAGATCGGCATCGTGACCGGCATCCAGGGAATCCGCTGGTTCAAGGCCACCCTGGGCGGCTTCAATGCCCATGCGGGTACCACGCCCATGGAAGTGCGCCGCGATCCGCTGGTGGGCGCGTCACGGATGGTCAACGAGATCGACCGGCTCACCCGGGCCTTCCGCCCGGATGCCGTGGGCACCGTGGGGGAATTCCGGGTGGGGCCCGGCTCCATCAACGTCATCAACGAGCAGGTAAACTTTTCCATCGACCTGCGCTGCCCGGAAGACGATGCCCTGCTGGAATTGACAGGACAGGTGCGGGGCGCCTGCCGGAAAATCGCGGAAGACATGGGCCTCAAACTCGACCTGGAGGAAATCTGGCATTCCCCGGCCACGGTGTTTACGCCCCATGTGGTGGACGCGGTGGAAACCGGGGCCCGCCGGATGGGGTATTCCGCCCGCCGCATCGTTAGCGGCGCGGGGCACGATGCCAAGTACCTGGCCGATATTTGCCCCACCGGGATGATTTTCATTCCCTGCCAGGGCGGGGTGAGCCACAACGAGGCCGAGCGCATCGAGCCGGAACAGGCCGAGGCGGGCGCCAACGTGTTGCTCCATTCGATACTCAACCTGGCCGGCGGGGGATGACCGGCGTCTGCTGCCTCCGGCGGGTCAGGGCACGGCGTGGAGGGGGAACTGCGGCCTTATCCAGCTATGGGGCCAATCGAATGAAATTGTGAAGTCAGGCGAAAAAGCGCTCCCCCCCATTTTTCCCTGGACAAACGCCCCGCAATCTGCCATAATATACTGATATAACAGGAATAATTACAAACGATAACAAAATTACGATACAAACCCAATTCACCCGGTTCGGCCCGGATTGCGAAACGAACCCAATTCCGGCTGCCGGGCCGCTGTTGGCAGTTCACATTAGCGTCCATCCGCGTTCATTCGCGGTTGCATTGGCAGTCCGCGGTTCCCCTCACTGCTCTGTGGAAAGGGGAGAAGCGCCAACGGGCGCGGGGGGGTGAGGTTGCAGTTCGCTTTTACCCTCGCCACCCTGTGGAGAGGGTCGCCGCCTCCGCGCGGCGGGGTGAGGTCGCAGTT
>CAZOXD010000043.1:1266-6971 GCA_964583525.1 uncultured Pseudomonadota bacterium | reverse complement strand
CCTCCGCGCGGCGGGGTGAGGTCGCAGTTGCAGTTATCCGCGTCCATCCGCGCCTTGTCCTGAGCCCGTCGAAGGATTCATCGGCGGTTCCAATGCAGTTGCCGTGGCAGTTCAAATCAGTGTTCATCAGTGGCTGATTTTGCAGTTGCTGTTCCCCGCTTATTCATCAAGGGCCGGGTAACTCCAACCTGAATTCCACGGACTCGATTCCGGCGCGCTCCACCCGCGCCAGCAGTTCCTCCATCCGCATCTCCAGCACGGGGTGCATCAGTTCCGGGGCCAGATCGCAGAGGGGCACCAGCACGAAGGCCCGTTCATGGAGCCGCGGGTGAGGCACGGTGAGGCGTTCTGTATCCATGATTTCGGTGCCATGGAGCAGCAAATCCAAATCCAGCGTACGGGGACCGTAGCGGATGGTGCGTTCCCTCCCCTGCCGGGATTCGATGTTCAGCAGGCAATCCAGCAATTCCAGTGGGTTCAGCGTGGTTTCCAAACTCAGCACGGAGTTGAGGAAGGGAGGCTGGGCTTCGAAGCCCCAGGGAGGGGTGCGGTAGACCGGGCTGGCGGCCGTGAGGGAGATTCCGGACGTGGCGTCCAGGTGATCAATGGCGGCGCGGAGATTGGTTTCGGCCTCGATGTTGGAACCGAGACCGATATAGGCGGTCGCGCCGGAGGGTGGACCGCTGGCGTAACCCGTATTTCCCGGCGTTAGCTGCATGGCGACGCCCGGCTCAGCAATCGATGGCGGTCAGGGAGTCGTCGAGGATGCTGATGATGCGGTCGATTTCATCCCGGGTCGTGGTCAGCGGTGGCGCCAGGGGATAGATATGATCCCGCACCCGCGACCACAAGCCGCGTTTGGAAGCTTCCTGGTGCAACTTGTCGCCAATCTTCTTCTCGGCGGAAAACTTGACCCGTCCCGCGGGGTCTTCCAGTAATTCCAGGGCGCCCATCATTCCCTGACCCCGTCCTTCGCCCACCTTGGGGTGCTTTTCCTCCAGTGACTTCAGTCCGGCCTGGAAGTGGGCCCCGGTTTCCGCGGCGCGGGTGACCAGATCGTGCTTTTCGATGTAATCCAGGTTGGCCAGCGCCACAGCGCAGGTGGTGGGATGCCCGGAGTAGGTGTAGGCGTGCATCCACCGTTTTCCCGGCTCCACGCCGTCGATGACCTCGCGGATGGCCTCGCTGATGCCGATTCCGCCCAGCGGGACGTAACCGGAGGTTATACCCTTGGCGAAGTCCATGATATCCGGCTCCACTCCATAGTGCTCCAACCCGAACCAGCGGCCGGTGCGGCCGAATCCGGTAATCACCTCATCCGCGATGAGCAAAACATCGTACTGGTCGCAAATCTCCCGGATGCGGGGAAAGTAGTCGTCCTGGGGCACGATCACGCCGCCGGCGCCCTGCACCGGCTCGGCAATGAAGGCGGCCACGGTTTCCGGCCCCTCGGCCAGGATGGCGTCTTCCAGCAGGTTGGCGGCGGCGATGCCCGGGGTCGCGGATCGTTCCGTGGGCTGGAAATCCTTGTTGAAATACAGGGGGTAGGGGCTGGGAATGTGCAGGAATCCGGGAATTTTGCAATTGAACGCTTCCCAGTAGGAGGGCATCCCCGTGGCATTCATGGCGCCGATGGTCACGCCGTGGTAGCCGTGTTCACGGCCGATGATCTTGAATTTCTCCGGCTTGCCCGTGGCCATGAAATAAAATCGGACGGTCTTGATGGCGCTGTCCGTGGATTCCGCCCCGCCGCTGGTGAAGTAGAAGGAGTTGATGTGCGGGTAAGTCAACCCGGCCAGCCGTTCCGCCAGTTGGATCACGTTGAGATTGGAGGAGCCGGAATATCCCGAGGCGAAGGCCAGGGTGGCCATCTGGTTGGCTCCCGCATCGGCCAGTTCCTTTCGTCCATGACCCACGTTGACGTTCCACAATCCCGACATTCCGTCGATGTACTCGTTCCCTTCCATATCCGTGATATTGGAGCCTTCCCCCTTCACCCAGATTTTGGGCGCCTGGTGGCTGGAGGGGTGGTGGAGGGGATGGATGAGGTGTTCCTGATCGGAGCGAATCGCGGATTGCAAGTCGTGTGTGCTCATGGGTGATTCTCCGGGTGAAAAAGCCTTGGCTGTAGGAGATGGGGAAAAGATCATCCCAACTGGGTGTGCTGTCGATTTACGCCCCAACCACCCTGCGATAAATCATGGGGATATGCAACGGTTCCCATTTTCAGGGGGGCGGTTACAATTCATGGTTGCAATCCATAGGATCCAATCGCTGGATTTTCCATTGGACCGGGGCAGGGCAACCGCATTCTAAGTTAAAAGCCCTATGAAAAGGGATAAACTGCGAAAACTAAGGGCTGCCTCCGGCGGCCAAAGGGCGCTGCCCTCTGGACTCCCGGCAGGGAACTAGTCCCCTGCACCCCCTATTCGCCGGTAATTACAATTTGTTAATCACATCATCAATTTTCGCTTTTCTCCGAGTCGGGGGGCAGCCGTTCATTTAACTACCGGGGGGAATCATTTCCCCCACATGCTTTTGCATTTTATTGTTGCTGTTACAGTTTTGTTAGAATGCGGTTGCCCTGTGGACCGGGGTCGACAGAGTGCCAGCGGTTGGCCCACTATGGGTGAGTGGAACTCATGGTTTATTTGAACCGATTCCTGGGTGGAAGTGCCTAACTCTCGACGATTCCATTCGCTACCTGAATGGAAAATAAATGAAAAGGTGTTTAAATCTCGGATGATCGATTTCATATTGAAACTTCAAGCGTGGAAATTGGGGAACAAGCGGGTTCGGCCATGGTTCAGGGCCCTTCGGCCATGGATCAGGGCCCAATGGCACGTCGCCGTCATGGCCGGCTTCCTGGGAATGGCAATACTGCTGGCCGGATGCCAGCCCCGGGAGAATTTTCCCGCCAATCCCGCCCTGCTGCTCACTCCGGAGCGGGAGGCCCTGCAATACAGGAGCCTGATCCTGCCCAACCGGCTCAAGGTGATGCTGGTATCCAATCCCAATGCCAACCGATCCGCCGCCTCCCTGGCCGTGGGAGTGGGTTCCCTGGACGATCCCGGGAATCGGCCCGGGCTGGTGCATTTCCTGGAGCATATGCTGTTCCTGGGCACGAAACAGTATCCGGAAGTGGGTGGATATTCCAAGTTCATGTCCTCCCACGCCGGATTCAGCAACGCCTACACCGCGGACGATCACACTAATTACTTCTTTTCCGTATCCCACGAGGCATTCGAGGAGGGGCTGGACCGTTTTTCCCAGTTTTTCATCTCACCCCTGCTTTCGCCGGAATATACGGAGAAGGAGATCAACTCAGTGCAACAGGAGCATTCCAAGAACCTGGAAAACGATTATTGGCGCATCCGGCAGGTGCAGCGAAGCCTTTATTCCAAAACCCATCCCATCAACCGCTTTTCCACCGGAAATTCGGAAACCCTGCGGGGGGTGGGGCGGGAGGAATTGCTGGTCTTTTACCGGAAGAACTATTCCAGCGACCGGATGGCCCTGGCCGTTGTCGGCAACCGGGGGCTGGATGAACTGGAGTCCATGGTGCGCGGGCGGTTCAGGAAGATTCCCGACCGCGATCAGGGCCGCACCCGCTATCCCGGCGAATACCTGCCGCGCAAGCAGGCTCTGCGGGTGTTGCAGGTGAAGCCGATCAAGGATCAACGCGCACTCACCCTGCACTTTCCCCTGCCCCCGGTGCGGGAGTATTACCGCGCCAAGCCTTTGCGTCTCCTGTCCGCGATCCTGGGCCATGAAGGAAAGGGGAGCCTGCTCTCCCTGCTGAAGGCGGAAAACCTGGCCACCTCTCTTTCCGCGGGAGGCGGGGAGAATACCTGGGACTACGCTTCCCTGGACATCAGGATCGGTCTCACACCCCTTGGATTGGAGCGATACCGGGAGGTTCTGCTGCATGTAATGCGGGCCATTTCCGGATTGCGCGGGGAAGGTGTTCCCCGCTATCTGTTCGATGAATACCGGGCCATGTCGGAGTTGGAACACCGCTTCCAGGAGGTGCCGGAGAGCGCATCGGAAGCGCGCCAGATGGCTGCCCTGATGCTTTCCTACCCGTTGCAGGCCCTGCCCGACGAGCCGTTCCTGTTGCGGGATTACGATCCCAAGCTATACCGCCGCATTCTGGAGCATCTGCGGCCTGACAACCTGCTGGTGACCCTGATCGCCAAGGAAGTGCCCACGGATCGGGTCGAGCAGTATTACGGAGTGCGCTTCGGGTATGAAGAGGACCCGGGCGAAATCCATGGCCGGCTGGCTGCGGCCAGCGCGGATTCCAGGTGGTATCTCCCCCGGCCCAATCCCTTCATACCCCGCAATGTGGCCTTGCTGCCCCCTTCCGGCCCCTTGAAAATGGGGGGCACCTCCTTCCACCATATGCGGGAAGATGGCGCGCCCGAAGCGGTTTTGGATAAATTGAGGCCGATGGAAGGCCAAAGCTTCGTGAGTGGAAAGGCGTTTGTCCAGCAGGCGGAAGGGCTGATCGCTGGAGAGGATCGCAGGCGCTGGCTGCCCATAATGCTCAAGGACGCCGTCTCCCTTCCCGTGCGGATGCTGGATACGCCCCGCGCCAGGGTCTGGTATGCCCCGGACTGGCGGCTGCGGCAGCCCAAGGCGCAAATCGTCCTCAAGTTCTACCTGGAGAACGACCATGCATCCCCCCGGAATGCCGCTCTGGGACTGCTCTACGAGGCATCGCTGGAAGAAGGCTTGAACGAGTTCGGATATCCCCTCAAGGAGGCGGGGATCGGCTACAGCATCGCCAAGGTCAAGGGCGGGATCACCCTCTCCCTGGGCGGGTATTCCGCGCGGTTATTGGAATTTCTGGAGTTTTTCGCCAGGCGTCTGCGAACGGTGGAGGTCGGGGAGGAGGTCTTCGCATCGATCAAGGAGCGGATGATCCGCGGATTCGAAAATCAGCGCCTGGGTCAGCCCTACCGGCAATCGCGTTATTTTTCGCGGATGATCCTGGCCACCCCCAATTTCACCCGGGAAGCGCAATTGCAGGCCGTGCGCGGCCTGACATTGCAGGATGTGCAGGCGTACGCCAAGGGGTTGCTCCACAAGACCTATGTGGAGGGTGTGGTGGTGGGAAACCTGCGCACCGCTCCCACCCGGGCTGCCATTATCAAAATTCTGGATGACCTGGGGGCGCGGGTTTTGCCCGGGAAACAGCGGGTGCGGGAAACCATCCTGGGTCTCCCCGGCGGCGCCGATTGGGTGTTCACCGACCGTCTGGAAGTCAACAACTCCCTGGTAAACATGATCTATCAGGTGGGGCGCACCAACCCCTCCCTGCGGGGTGCGTTGTTGATGATCTCCCGTCCGTTGGGCCAGGAATTCTATTTTCGCATGCGCACCCGCCAGCAATTGGGGTACATCGTCTGGTCCGGAATGGGCCAGATGCGAAAAACGCTTCACCTGAACTTCCTGGTGCAATCCGGGCAGTACCCGGCCGATGAATTGATCCGGAGAATGGAGGCGTTCATCCCGGGATTCATCCGGTATTTCCAGGCCCTGACCACCGAACAATTCGAAACCTACCGCACCGCCGTCATCAAGGCCAAGCTGGAGCGGGACAAATCCCTGGGCGATATCGCCAACCGGTTGTTTTGGATGGCGTTCCGCAACGATGAACGCTTCGATTACGTCTCCAACGACATCGCCGCGGTGGAAGC
>CAZOXD010000043.1:0-1166 GCA_964583525.1 uncultured Pseudomonadota bacterium | reverse complement strand
GACAGGCTCGGGACAGGCGATACTGGCGAATAGGGCGTCTTCCCCGGATAAAATGAGGAGGCCAACCTCCCGCGCAGTATCCTGGTAGGATCTGCATGTCGGGTTGATAACCCGAGAACGGTCTCTTAGAGGACCAAGGCAGTGAGGTTGGCCTCCTCATTTTATCTTCCATGAGAAGGTCAAATGTCAAGCCGACGTGGCCGCGCTCCCGAGGAACGAGCGAAGCGAGTGTCTCGCAGGACGCGGATGTTTCACGATGAACTTTCCTCTACGGAACAGCACCGCGGGATAGCGCGCGTGCTTACCCCGAACCGGATTCCACCTCCAGGCGCCAGGCAGCGCCATGGGCGGTGATATGTCCAAAGGTGGGAGCGCTGAAATGGGTGCCGATAATGGGCACGTCGCGCTCCGCATACCGGGCATAGAACTCCCGCCGGGTGCGGATGGCATGCTCAGGGTCGTTGTCGAACACGCTGCACCACTCCGGGACCAGGAACTGCACCGGGTGGTGGAGTAAATCCCCCGTGATCACGCCTTCGCGTTCCCCGGAAGTCAGGTGCAGGGAGGAATGTCCCGGTGTGTGCCCGGGGGTGGGTTCCAGTTGCACGCCCTCCACAATTTCGAAATCGTCCTTCACCAGCAGCGCCTGCCCGGATTCCATCACGGGGAGCACACTGTCGCGGAATACTTCCGCCTGTTCGGCCTCCCTGGTATCCTTCCAGAAATCGTATTCGCGCTGGTTGAAGATATATTTGGCCTTGGGAAAGGTGGGTTCCCAGCGTCCCTCCACGAGGCGGGTGTTCCATCCCACGTGGTCGGTATGGAGGTGGGTACACATCACGAAATCCACGTCTTCCGGGCCGATCCCCAATTTCTTCAGGCCGTCCAGGTAGGATGAGCGGCGCATGTTCCAGAACTCGTTCTCGCGCTTTTTGTCGTTTCCCAGGCAGGTATCCACCAGGATGATGTGGTGGGGCGTGCGGACGACGAAGGTTTGGATGCTGAACAGGAATCGTTGCCGCCCATCCATGTCCGGATCGTAGAAGTGGGGATAGAGCCATTCCAGATGGGGCTTGAGGTGATCCCTGGAAATCCACGGGAAGAGATAACGCGGGCTGGTGGGCATGTCCAAATCGGCAATGCGGCTGATCTCGAACTGTCCGATC
>CAZOXD010000042.1:23716-28366 GCA_964583525.1 uncultured Pseudomonadota bacterium | reverse complement strand
ACATCGTGGCCGAAAGCGAGCACTCGCAGTTCGAGATCGTCAAGCACGCCTCGGCCGTGGGCGCCCGCGTGTTCGCGGGCTCCAGCGGCGTGGGCTGGCTCTATGCTTTCGAGGCGCTGGCGGTCACCGCCGGGCTGCGGTTGCCTCTGGTGGCCATGGTCGGCAACCGGGCGCTGGACGATCCGGGCGCATTCGGCACCGAGCATAACGATGCGCTCGCTGTGCGGGATCTGGGCTGGATGCTGTGCTGGGTGGACACGGCGCAGGAAGCGCTGGACACGGCGCTGATTTCCTATCGCGTAGCGGAAGACCCGCGCATCATGCTGCCCTGCGCTATCAGTTGCGACGGGGCCTTCCTCACGCACTCCCAGGCGATTGTGAGAGTACCCAGCAAGGAGATGGTGGATCGATTTTTGCCGCCCTACGACCGGGCGGAGCGGCTCCTCCATCCGGACAACCCGATCACCATCGCTCCGCAGGTGAACGAGGACTGGCTAATGGAGATGCGCCGCCAGAACGATGCGGGGATGCGTCGTGCCCGCGACGTGCTCACGGAGGCGTATGAAACCTTCAATGCCGAGTTCGGCCGTAGCGGCGAGCCCTTCATCGAGCGCTACATGATGGAGGATGCCGAGATCGCGCTGGTCGGCATGGGTACCCTGGCGATGCCGGTGAAGGTGGCGGTGCGCAAGATGCGCGAGCAGGGCCAGAAGGTCGGCTTTGTGCGCGTGCGATGGTTCCGACCGTTCCCGACGCCGGAGCTGCAGGACGCATTGTCCGGAGTCAAGGCCGTGGGCGTGATCGACCGCGACTACGGGTTCGGCTCCGCTTTCCACAGCGGCGTGTTGGCCAACGATCTGCGCGCAGCCCTCTACCCGGCAGCACATCGGCCTAAAATCGTGTCGGTCATTGCGGGTCTGGGTGGGCGTGAGGTCAGCAGCGACAACGTCATCGAAATCGCCGGCATGGTATCCGACGCCGCGAGCGGCAAGGCCGTCGATGATCAGGAAACCTACTGGATCGGTGTCAGGGAGTAATGACCATGCCAAAAACACACAACGAATCGCCCGGAAACGGGAGCGGCCCCCAGGTGCTCAAACCCTGGCAAGGGGTCAAGAAGACCGTCCCGGAGGAGTTTTACACCTCCGGTCACCGCACATGTCAGGGCTGTGAGTCGGCCCTGACCATGCGCCTCATGATCAAGGCCGCAGGCCCGCGCACGATCGTGCTGGGCAGTACGGGCTGCATGTATGTGGCCAACACCACCTATTACGCGACGCCGTGGGTAGTCCCCTGGATGCACACGCAGCTCGGCTCCGCCGGCTCCGCCGGCACCGGTACCGCCGCGGGGCTGCGGGCGTTGATGCGCAAGGGCAAGATGAAGAAGGAGCCCATCAACGTGATCGCCGTCTGTGGCGATGGCGGGGGCGTCGATATGGGGCTGTCTGCCATTTCGGCGGCGCTGCAGCATACAGAGTACAACCTGCTGGTGCTGCTGTACGACAACGAGTCGTACGCCAACACCGACATCCAGGTGTCGGGGTCGTCTCCCTACGGGGCGAACTCCACCTTCACACCGCCGGGCAAGGTGCAGCGCATTATGCACCGGCGTTGGAAGAAGAACACCGCTCCCATGATAGCGGTGGGCCACACGCAGTGCCGGTACGTGGCCACGGCCTGTCCCTCGTACGCGCTGGACATGATGAACAAGGTACGCCGGGCGTTGACGATCGGCGGACCGACGTTCGTCCATGTGCTCGATCCCTGCCCGAAGGGCTGGGACTTCGACCCCATGTATTCCCACGAGCTGGGGAAGATGGCCGTGGAATGCGGCGTGTGGCCCCTCTACGAGATCGAGGAGGGCAAGCTCAAGCTGGGCGGCCGCACCAAGCAGATCGTTGGAGGCACCACTAAGCGCAAGCCCGTCAGCGAGTATCTGCGCCGGCAGGGCCGCTTCGCTCACTTCACCCAGGAAGATGTCGACTTCTTCCAGGGCGAGGTGGACAAGATGTGGGAGGACTGGTCCTACCCGGGGGTGGTGCCCTTCAGCGCTTCATAGCTGCCTGTGGTTGTGCCGCTCTCCCGCCAACGGCGGGAAGGCGGCACGCCGATCCGACGCCACGCAACGCGGGGGTCAGGGTCGCAAGACCCAGCCCTGGGCGCCGTTGCGAGGCGCTCGTTCCGGTGCGGAGTCCATCCGCGCCGGTCTACTCCTCCGGAATGGCGCTCGGCGCAGGTGCTGGGACACTCAGTTTTTTTGGGACCCCGACGCAGGCGCGTCGTTGGCCGCCGCCCCGTCCCGGCCAAGCCGGCTGGAATGCTTCTGGAATTTCCGGTCTTCCTCGACGATGTGATGCACGAGCCAATCGATGAGGAACTTGGCGAGCTTCTTCGAGTCGATTTGCCACAACTTGTACTGCTGAATGAACAGGTGAAATTCAGCAGTGAGCCGGTCGTGTTTGGCGTGATGATCCGCAAGCAGCGGGAAATCAGTTTGTTGCATCAGCGCCTCTTCCTGGGCGAAGTGCTCGGAAGACTCTTCCTCCAACGCCGCCAGCAGTTTGCTCACCGCCTCCTGTTCCTGCCACTCCGTCGATGCCTCGATGACCGCATTCCCCAGCGACAGAATCCGCTTGTGGCCGCTGTCCAACTCTTCCACTCCGACGCTGTACGCGTCGTCCCATCGGAAAGTATCGCCCATGGTTCGGCTCCTCTCTTGGCCCCCCAAGAGGCTTTGCCTCCAGCACCCCGAGGCACGGTGTCCTAAGTATCCCATAACCGAATTGGCCTCAAATTACCATTATTTCAAGCGTGCGCGGGGATAGGCGGGAACACTCCCGCTCCGGTCTTCCGGCGCGAAGCTCTTCTGGCGTAGTCGCGGGAGGCTGCGCTTACAGAAGGCGCAGGGTGGAGCTATTCACAAGATTACGCCTGACCGGCGCCCGGTAAGCCACTTCGAGAGATGGCCCCAGGAAGGCTCTACGCCGCGCTGGGCCCATCCAATGGCCTCTGTCTCAAGAACCAGTGACCTCTGATTCCGATCTTTTTCGGTTAGGATGGTCAGGGCCATCCGCCCCCAACGCATCCGCCGCATCAACGGGCTCGCCTCCAACTCCAGCTTCGGCGTGACGATCTTGCTGTTGAGGACAACACAGTGGAGAGGAAGTCCAGGGCGCGGGAGACGAAGATCGTGGCCACCAGGAACAGGGTGAAAGGATCGCTTGGGGAGATGAGGGGGCCGAGTATTTCGTTCATGGCTGAATATCTACCATGAAACGGCAAGGACGGGGGAGGGGAGGGGGGAGTTTATCGGGGAGCCCGCTCGACTCCCCCAGCTTCCTCAGGCCCGATCCGGCTTTTCTCCCCGGGTCAGTTCGATCAGGGTAATCTCGGAATGGGTACCCAGGCGCATGGGCGGCCCCCAGAAACCCGTCCCCGTGCTGACGTAAATCCAGGTGTTTTGGTGGAGGTGCAGCCCCTTGAGATAGGGTTGCGTCAATCCCACGACGAAATTCCAGGGAAAGAATTGCCCGCCATGGGTGTGCCCGGAGAGTTGCAGGTCGAAGCCGGCTCCGGCGGCATCGAACACGGCACGGGGCTGATGGGCCAGCAGCAGCTTTACATCCGCGGCTGTAGCGCCGGAAATGGGGGCGCCGGAGATGGCGGCATTGAGATCGGGATCGTGCCCCTTCAGGTACCTCCTGCCATTGGGATCGGTCACCCCGGCCACCAGGATGCGGGCATCCCCGGATTGCAGCGTGTGGTGACCGTTCAGCAAAACCCGCATCCCCAACCGCTCCACCTCGTCAATCCAATGTTCGGCACCGGAATAATACTCGTGGTTGCCCGTCACGAAGAAACTGCCGTGGCGGGCCGCCAGGGACGATAGCGGGGCCACCGCGTTTTTCAGGCGAGGCACCGATCCGTCGACCAGATCGCCGGTGAGCGCGATCAAGTCCGGTTCG
Source organism: uncultured Pseudomonadota bacterium (assembly GCA_964583525.1). Classification (GTDB taxonomy): domain Bacteria; phylum SAR324; class SAR324; order SAR324; family JACQKK01; genus CAZOXD01. Next base: position 24,401 of record CAZOXD010000042.1, on the reverse strand, counting down.
AGGGCGTTGGTGCGGTCGACGATTTTCCCGATGAAATCCTGCTTGATCATCGGCCCGATATGAACGTCGGTAATTTGGGCAATCCGGAAACCCTCCAGTTCCCGGGGTAAATTCGGCAAGGGCACCTTCACCCTGACCACCTCCGGAGGTTGGATGGCTTCGGAAATTCCGTATCCGGCCAAGGCGCCCGATATTCCGAGGATTCCCAGGTTGACCGGATAGGCAAGCAGGGAGCGCCGGACGGGGTCGACCGGTGGTTCCTCCCCCCCGGCGCCGGAAATGAATTGCGACGTGAATCGGGTCAGGACACGGAACACCAGGATCAGCAGGCGGGCCAGGTCCGCGAGCACCAGCAGGGAAAATGCGAGGATGAAAAACCCCAGAGTGGTGTAGGCGATCCAGGTCAGGGAATCCACCCAGGCGTCTTCGTTGCCGAACCTCCTCAGGAAGATGGGGAGGAGCGGGAGAACCCACAACCCAGCCAGGATCGCCCACAGGAGCTTTTTCCAGGAGGAGGCCAGCCGGGCGGGCCTGATGGAACGCCATCCGACGTAGCCATAGATTGCCGTCAGGATGCTCAATGCCAGCAAGAAAAACAGCATGGTATGGACCGGCCGTATGAAGTTCCTTGGTTTGCGGCATTCAGGGGGGCGGGTGAACCGATCGGCGCATGCCCGAATCCCAT
>CAZOXD010000042.1:17367-23616 GCA_964583525.1 uncultured Pseudomonadota bacterium | reverse complement strand
GCCTTCATTTACACTGCCTTCCTTTATACGCCCTTATCGCTCCCGAATACAGGGGCCGGCGGGGCGTCAAGAGACGGAAAGGGGGAACAGGCAGCAAGGGTGTGGGAGACAGCCAGGGCTGCCATGGAGGGGAGGGGGGGGAGGGGGCAATGAAGGGGGAGGTCCCCCCCTCATCAGGTGCGGTCTACTCGGCTGTGGCCAGTTCGGGCGTCTTGCACCGGCGCCCCAATTTCCGTCCCACTTCGTGGATCAGATCCGCCGCCGTGCAACCGGCGCGGTGGGGGCTGTAGTGGAAGGAATGATTCAGGTGGGGATGCCGCTCCAGGACTTCCCGCACCAGTTCCTCGGTCAACCCATAGGCCTCCATGGTTTCACGCACTTCCTGCTGGGCCACTTGGCGGGCCTTGAACAGTTGCATCTGCACCCGGCTGTGGACGTTGACCGCCCCGTCGCCACTGGTTTCGATGGGCAGGAAGATGGCCTGCGGGTACATCTCGGTGACGATGGACTGCACGCCATCGGATACGCCGCCGGAGGGCATGCAGCCGAAGGGCTTGACGCTGACCGTCATGTTGACCTTGTTGTGCACCACGTTCTGGATGAGCTTGCCCACTTCCATATGGCCCTCTCCGCCCCGCATCTCGTTGTTGTAGAAGCGGTGGCTGATCTTCGCCAGTTCATCCATGTCAGGAATACGGTACCCCTTCAATCCCATGAAGCGCCCCACGGTGTAGAAAACACCCCGGGTCACCTTGTCCACCAGCCAGGTGGTGGCGAGGATCAGGCGCCAGTTCATTCCTTTGATGCCCTTGCTTCCGGCATCGGATTTGCGCAGGTGGACCCGGACCTTGGTGTCAAACTTGACTTCCCAATTAAGATAGAGAATCCAGTTGACCATCAACTGGATATCGACCTCGGCGCCCTCGCTTTCCAGGAAGCGCTGTAAATGGTAGTTGCCGTCACCCTCGGTGGTCATGGCCCAGAATTCGCCGATGATGGCCACCTTGGGCTTGACCACGCTGCGGTCCACTTTGACGGCGGCCAGTTCCTTCCGCACCCGCCAAATGGCCATGATGAGGGAATTGCGCTCCCGCAGGGCAGTCATGATGAATTCGCGGCAACGCTCCACGGCAGCGTCCGTTGCGCCGGGCTCGAGTTCATAGGGCCGGATACGGTACATCTGGGCGTTGAGGACATCCCCCAACAGGAAGGAAGCGATTACACCCAGGAAGAATCGGGGGGTGACATCCAATCCGCTTCCCTCTCCGACTTCCTGTTCCACGCCGCCGGTCTGGGAGGCCGCGAGAACGCGGAAATCTTCGAATCCCGCATCCCGCAAGGCCTTCCGGTATTCGGTGATGTACATGGAAAACCGGCACGGGCCGCATCCGCCCGCCGTGATGAACAAATAGTCCTTGTTGATCTGTTGGGGGGAAAGCCCAACCACGTCGCGGAGATGCTGGAGGTGGCGCACCAGGTTGCCCACGGTGAAATAAGTGGGGTTGCACTGGCCCCGGTTGCCGAATTCCTTGCCCAGGCGCAGGGTATCGTTGTCGGGATAGTCCAACACCTCGACCTTGTACCCCATCCCCTGCATGGCCGATTGCAGGAACAGGTCATGGGCCAGCGTCAGGCCGGAGATCAGCAGGGTGGTGTGCTCCTTCTGGCTCCTGGTGAAGTTCAAGGCCGGTCTTTCCACAAATTGATCCTTGGAAGTATCCTCCAATCCCAGTCTCTCCATTTCCTCGGCCTCGAACTGCTCCATTTCCTGTTGGAGGTTCAACACGGTACTGTCTCCATTACCGGAGGAGGAATCCCAGTCCTTACCCTGCATCGGTTTCATGGTTCATCTCCTTTGTTGATGGGGGGATCATTCCCAACGTTGATAAACTCGCAACTGATGTGGAATCACTGGTGGAGGGCTCGGGGAAGTCCCGTGAGAGTTCCTGAATCCGTCCCTCGATCCAGGTATCCCTGCCGTCACCGCCGGCCAGGAGAAGCTTCTGTTTTTCCAGGAGCAGGGCCAGTTCTTTCGTCTGCAAATTGACCTTCAATTCCGCCATCTTCTGCGATTGGTCCTCCAGCTTTTCCTGGCGCAGTCTGAGACTGTATGCATAGGTCTTGACGCGGATTTTGATGGAACCCGAAGGTTTGTTGGCATCGATATCGTGCAGGGCGGAAAATGGCGTCTTCGCCGAGGCGACGATGCTGTCGATGATTCCATAGGTGGGGGCGTCGTGCCCGCACTTGAAGGTCGACAGGTCGAGGATGGCCACATTGGGGTGGCGCGCGGCGAACTTGGCCGCCCACACCTTTTGGGCGCTGTTGGCGCTATGGTTTTCCGGCCAGACGTCTCCGATCTCCAAGGGAGATTCGATCACTCCCTTATCCAGATCCTCCTGGAAGAACCGCTGCAACCACTCGGGATCCTTGGGGATGGAGCGCATGGAAATCACCGGATACCCCAGCGCCTGGAATTCTTCGGTGATATCGTGATTCTGCCCGGGATCCAGGTGGTAGGGGCGTCCCAGCAGCAGGATGCACATCCGATTGTTCTCTTCGACCTCCTCCAGGATCAACTTCCCCCGCGCCTGCAGATCCTCGTCAAACGCCTTGAGCGCTTTCCACCCCTGATCCGCGGCAAAGTTGCTCTCGTCCTCGGTCACACCCAGCAGGTCACCCCAGCAATTGAGCAGTTCCTGTTTCACCAGATTGAGCTCGGAAAACGTGAGCGAATCGTCCACATAGGTGATTCCGCGGGTGGCGAAGAAGTCCACCTCCTTGGTGAAGGCCGCCTTCATTACATTGGGGGTGCCCATCACGATGGGACAGCACGTGCTGTCGTTCACGCTCACCAGATAGGTGGGAATGGTGGTGATGGTGGGAAAATACAGGATATCGAGCGGTTTTTCGTCGCTGTGATGGTGAAACAACAGATTATGGATATGGGCCTGGGCCACCTTGGCTGGATAGCAGGGATCCACCGAACCGTACTTTCCGCCCTCGGCGAACATTTCCTCGGTTGTTTCATCGCTCCAGACGATGTTGCGGGAATCGATGCCGAGAGCTTCCAGGTAGGTGCGGAAGAAGGGGCCCATGCTCCACATGTTGAGCACGCGGGGAATGCCGATCCGGATGGACTTGCGCCGTTGGGCGGCTTCTTCGCTGGAGCGCTGGAATTCCCTGCGGACGGTCTTTTCACGCGTCTTGCCCAGCCAGGTCAGGGTTTCAATCTCTTCCTCGATCCCGGTGCCTGCCTCAGGCATGGGATCGGGCTTCATGAAATGAATGAAGCAGCGGCGGGACTCGTAGTTGACCAGGTTGGGATACCGCTTGATTTTGGCCTGTCTTTCCTTGTTCAGTATTTTCAAAGCCGCCAGGTCTTCCACGGTGCCCTTCTCACAGGAAAATCCGGAGATGTAGCGGGCGGTCGAATTGTCCGGTGTCCGCGTATCGATGAAGGTGCGCGAGCAGTTGTTGGGGCAGAAGTTGCAGCGGGTCTCTTCATCGTTGCGGGTGGTGTATTCCAGTTCGATGGCTTGGCGCAGCCCCACGAAGGTGCTCTCGCCCTTCCTCTGCACGACCCGCAAGGCTTCCATGGCGGCGCCGATGGCTCCTGCCTCCCCGGGATGGGGATGCACCATCACTTCGGCATCGGGAGCGCGCTCCTTGATGTAATCCGCTTGGGCCTTGACGGCGGCAAGGTTGTACTGGGTGCCTCCCTGCAGGACGAATCGCTCCCCCAGCCCGGCCAGCCGCGGAATTTGCACGACGTATTGCCAGACATTTTTGGGGAGCACCATGGCCAACCCGGCCATCAGTTCCTGCTTGGTGTAACCTTCCTTCTGGAAATTCACCCGGTCGCTGTCGAGGAAAACCGCGCAACCATAGGAAAATTTGGGAGAAAGCTGCGCTTCGAAGGCGTTGTCCGCGTATTCGGTCACGGGTACGCCGAACTGATCGGCCATCGCCTGGAGCAGCATCCCGTTCCCGGCGCTGCACTGGTTGGACAGGCGGAAATTCTTCAACTCCCCATGCTGCATGAACAGCACCTTGATGTCCTGGCCGCCGATGTCGCAGATTACGTCCACATCACCGAAATAGTGGACGGCGCTCTTCATGTGAGCCACGGTTTCCACGATGTTCACGTCGGCGCGCAGGGCTTTTTCCAGCACATCGGCCGCATATCCGGTGGCGCCGAAACCGATGACTTCCAGTTGGGCGCCCTGGTCCAGCACATAGCTTTCCAGCCGGCTCAGCATCTCCCTCATGTCCTTCAGCGGATTGCCCTTGGAAAGCTGGTATTCCTTCTTGAGAATCGTGCCTGCCTCGTCGATCAGCACCACCTTGGAGGAGGTAGAACCGCCATCGAGCCCAATGGCCGCACGCACCGTCTGGCCCTTCTCGAATACGGCCGCCTCGAAGAACGGGATGCGGAAGGTATCGCGCATTCTTTCCAAATCCTCGGGACTTGAGACCAGCGGTGGCCCGGCCTGTTCTCCCAGCATCGCCTTGCGGCCGTTCTCGATGAAATCCTTCAGTCCTTCCAGGCCCTGATAGCGGCCAATGTGGGATTCCTCGTGGAAGCCGTAGAGCACGGCCCCATAGGCGGCGTAGTAGAGCGCTTGTTCCGGCACCTCGATCAAATCGGTAATGGGAACATCCCGGGGATAGTCGTAGCCCCGTTCCTCCCAGGTCTCGGGAATGCGCTTGCGCCAGCAATCCCGCAGAAAGGGGAGGTAGGTATTGGGCCCGCCCAGCAACAACACCTTGGAACGCAGCGTATTGCCCCGGGTGAGCACGGACAGATTCTGCATGACGATGGCATCCGCCAGGGAACACATGATTTCCGCGGACGGAATCCCCGATTTGACCAGATTCACGATGTCGGTCTCGGCGAAAACGCCGCATTTGGCCGCCACGTGATGCAGCTTGCTGTCGTCGAAGCGCAGGGTGGAAACCTCTGCGGGGTCCATGCCCACCTTGATCAGGCATTTGTCGATCGTGGCGCCGGTCCCCGAGGCGCACTTGTCGTTCATGGAGGTTTGCACCTGCTTGTCCCCGGTCTCCTCATTGACCTTGAACATGATGATCTTGGCGTCCTGCCCGCCCAATTCCACCACACTCCCCACATCCGGATGGAGGCGTTCCACCGCCATTGTCACCGCATTGACCTCCTGGACGAACTTGGCTCCGAGGTGACCCCCGATGGGTCCCGAGCCAGATCCCGTCACGAACACGCGCACGTCTTCCCGGGGGACATTCGGGAAAATCCGCTCGATTTCCACTAGAAATTCCAGCACCATTTCAGGCTGCCGGGTCTGATGGCGCTGATAATCGCACCAAAGAATTTCCAGAGATTCCGGGTCCACGACGGTGGCTTTGACCGTGGTGGAACCCACGTCAACCCCGATCATCAGGGGTTCGGTTCGTGCCAGATTCGGTTCGGAGGTGTTGGAAATGCCGTCACCGGCGTCCGGGGGGCCTCCCCTATCCATGCGGATATCATCACCCGCAATTGAGGGAGTCCGGGATTCTGACATGGGGATTCTCCTTTTTGAGCTTGCTTTTTGTATATAAGTTGTTTCTTAACATGTATAATATTTAACAACAACTAAAATCACATATCCCTCAAAATTGCAATTCTCGAACTATATCAGCAGTTATCCGGTTTGAAAATATACGGTCTTCCAAACTGGGCAAAATCTCCTGTCCTTCCCCCGGAAGATGCTCCGCATCCCCCGCAGTGATCATTACTGTCTGAACAACTGCCAGGGAACCCAGGTTTCATATACGACTCGATCCTTTCCCCAGGCATATCCAAGGTCGATGGAAAAATTCCTTATTACAATCAGTCCCCTGACCGGGGCCTCTTTCGAAACGCCGATTCCGTTTCGGAATTGATATCCAATTAATCCATCCGTTCATACAGATCGGTTACACCGCACCTACAAATTGGTTACCGCGGCATTTTTATCCTCATTCGGCGGTCCCGATTCCTGCGGTCCCGATTCCTGCGGTGGCGATTCCTGATGATTCCAGCATTCCTGCCGGATTCCGTGCCGGGGATGGCCATGCCGCCGATGATGGTTATGCCATTGCCGAACGCCAACCCAAACGATTCATCCTTCCAGAACCGTCCAAGGGGATATCGACCAAATCCTGGAAATCGCCGCCAGGTATTGCCAAATATTATCCCTCCAATCCACCCCCCTGCCGGGCGGGCGGCGCAGGGGTATTCTCCGGGGT
>CAZOXD010000042.1:11318-17267 GCA_964583525.1 uncultured Pseudomonadota bacterium | reverse complement strand
GGGGTATTCTCCGGGGTTTTCTCCGGAATTTTCTCCGAGGGCTTCTCTCAGAGGAAAGCCACTCCAGGCCGGGCTTGAGGTATGGTACAATCCTGGACAGGGGATCGTTCCTTGCGAGACGGTTGCACCCTGACCGGATCCGTTTCCTCCCTTGCCGAATAGGGGCGCAACGTGGCGAATAGATGCCTTCCCTGGCTCCTCTCGATGACACTGGCCGTGCTGCTGATGCAGGGCGCTGCCCGGTCCGGGTCCGGAGCTCCTGCCGCGATGGTAAAGCGGATTGCCAGCCTGGCCCGTGAGGCAGCCCCTTATACCGGCCGCGGGCGGATCCGGCCCTCGGTGATGGAGGCCATGCTCCGCGTGCCCCGGCACGCGTTCGTCCCCCGGCGCCTGCAACCCCATGCCTACCGGGATCGCCCCCTGCCCATCGGGTATGGGCAAACCATTTCCCAGCCGTATATCGTGGCCTTGATGACGGACCTGCTCGACCCAAAGCCAGGCCAGACGATGCTGGAGGTGGGCACCGGTTCCGGATATCAGGCCGCGGTGCTGGCCTCTCTGGGGGTGGAGGTTTTCACCATGGAAATCATTGCGCCCCTGGCCCACCGTGCCCGGGAACGCCTGTCCCGGCTTGGGTACCGGAACGCGCATGTCCTGATCGGAGACGGTTATCATGGCTGGCCGGCCCGGGCTCCCTACGACGCCATCGTGGTCACGGCCGCGGCAGGGAGCATTCCACCGCCCCTCATCGCCCAACTCAAACCTGGGGGCAGGATGGTGATTCCAGTGGGCTCCCCCTTTGCCACCCAACGGCTGGTGCTGGTCACCAAGGATGACCAGGGTCTCGTGCGCACGCGCAGAATTCTTCCCGTGGCCTTCGTGCCCCTGACGCGCAAGCCCTGAGCGGTGTGGCGGCCGGCAATCCTCGTACCCTTTCGGCTAACGCCGCCTCATGCACGCCATGTGACGGGCGCCTTGGCAGGCGATGCTGCGAAAACTCCACGAGCTTTTTAGATAGGCCACGATGCTTTCCGCATCCTTTCGGGAAAGCAGGTGCTTCCAGGCGATCATGGGGCTGCCCTGGCGGGGAGAGCCTTCGAGAATCGTTTTGACAAGACCCCGATCCGAATGGTGCCAGGCGTGTGCGGAGTCGTCGAGCGCCGGTGCCGGATTTTCAGGAATCCCGCCCTGCCCATTGGACCCGTGGCAACTCTTGCAGAGTTCACCGAACAGCTTTCTGCCGCGGGAAATTTTCCCCGGATTCGCATTATGGCTTCCTTCGAAGGCCAGCCAGGATTTTCCACCGTCCCTGCTGGTCACCACGGCTCCGGTGTAGGTCACGGCGTAGAGTCGATTGGGGTCGGACGGATCGATGGCCATTCGCAGCAACACGCGGTCCTGGAACCGGTTGGAAAGCAACGACCAGGATAGATTTTCCTCCTTTGCCGTGATCAATCCAACTCCCACGACAAATGCGAACAGCCGGCCCCGGGGCGTCACGTGAATCATGGTTGCCGGATGTTTCATGGGATGGATAGGTTCCCATTTTGCCCCGGTTCCGCGGTACACCAAAAGGCCCCGCTGGGTGGCGGCGAATATTTTATCCACCCGCAACGACGATGCGGCGAAGTGAAACAGTTCTTGGGGGAGGGGCCCCGCCCTACGCCATGTGCGGCCGCCATCGGTGCTGAGATTGAGGGCATCGGAAATGCCGTACACAACATCCGGGTTGGCTTTGCTGATTTCCATGATGTGAAATCCAACCTGGCCCGAACCGATCCCGGAAATTTTCTTCCAACTCAATCCGCCGTCGGTCGAACGCAAAACACCAAGGTTTCCCTTTCCCGGGGAATGGCCCCCAAGCAACAGGATGTTTGGGCTGTTGGGATGGACGGCCAGGGACATCAAGGTTCCCCTGGGCGCCGGCAGCAGTTCGGCATCTCCCTCCGGGCGGGCCAGGAACAAGCCGGTTGACGTGGCGAGATGAAGACGGGGTGGAGAGGATCTGGCCACCGAGAGCCCATAGATCCGTCCAATCTGGTCCAGGGGCGTCAATTTCCGGGCCCCTTCCGCAAGGGGGAGGCCGAGGAAGGTGAAAACCAGGAAGGCGATAACCAGGAAGGCCGGGGTAAGAGTTGCCATCAGGCGCTTGCGGACCATCGGTGGTTCCATGGTTTGAATTTCAATAAGCGGAAAGGAGCAGGATGTACCAATTCGAGAGCGAGGTAAATGGAATGGATCGAAAAGTCCATGACTCCAGACCTTGAAGTGCCGATCGGCCGGGTTATGCTGTGTCTGAAAAGTGCTTTTGCCTGCCTCCTGCGAGACACCCCGCTAGTGCTAAATGGCGGTACTTCGCTGGGCTCCCCGGGAAGGCGGTTGAACGCGGATAACCGCAACGGCAACTGCGGGGGCTGGCCACTGATGAACACTGATAACTGCTAACGGCAACTGCCTCGCGCAAAGCCCCTTCGACGGGCTCAGGACACGGCGCAAAGGCGCAAAGAACTGCAACTGCAACGGCAAGGGGAACCACGGATGGACGCGGATGGGAACGGCAACGGCAACAGCAATTGCGGTAGGCTCGCGCAAAGCCCCTTCGACGGACTCAGGACACGGCGCCAAGGCGCAAAGAACTGCAACCTTCACCCCCGCCGGGGGAAGATTGCTGTTCGCAATTCGCCCACCCACCGCTTGAACCAGCGCTCCCGTATGCTAGATTGAGGGCGGAAACACGCCATGCTCCGGGCGGATGGATCGCCTGAGGCCGGGCGCACTCAATCGGGGAAGGAGACTTCATCGTGACCGGAAGTGACAGATCGCAGGAAACGCCCCCCACAGCGGGAATGATGGTGATCGGCAACGAGATCCTTTCGGGCAAGGTGATCGACGTCAACTCCCCCTACCTGTGCCGGGAATTGAACTTCCTCGGCATCGACATGGCGCGCCTGATTACCATACCGGACGACTTCGACCTGATCGGCGAAACGGCGCGGGAATTCTCCGAAAGCTTCACCTGGGTCTTCACCAGCGGGGGCATCGGCCCCACCCATGACGACATAACCATCCCCGCTATCGCAGCGGGCTGCGGGGTGGGCGTGGAGCGCCACCCGCGGCTGGAAATCATGCTGCGCAACCACTACGGGGAGAGGCTGACCGAGGATCACCTGCTGATGGCCCGGGTGCCGGTGGGCGCGGAACTGATTGAGATCGAGGGCCTCTACTTTCCCCAAGTGCAGTTCCGGAACATCTTCATCTTCCCGGGGGTGCCCCAACTGCTCCAGTTCAAGTTCAACATCATCAAGCACCGCTTCCAGAGCCGCCCTATTCTGCTGCGGGAAATCTTCATGAAGGCCGACGAGGGCATCATCTCAGCCACCCTGCGCGAAACCGACGAGCAGTACCCGGACGTGCTGATCGGGTCGTACCCCAGCTTTTTCAAGAAGGAATACTCGGTGAAGGTCACCGTGGAAGGACGCGAGCAAGAGCAGGTGGAAGCGGCCTTCACCGAGCTTGCTGCGCGCCTGAAGCAGCTGCCCGTGACCATCGTCAAAACCATCTGACTCCCGGCCTGGTACTCTACGTCACTGGTACTCTACATCACTGGTACTCCATGTCAGAAGTTCGCGTAAGAAGAACTGATAATATTTATGTTAAATAACAAGAAGATAGCTTGATAAATTCTGACGTGATGTTCTGCCGTCAAGCAATTTTCCGGGTTGCCCCCTCAACCTCCATCCGATTCGGAGCGAACATGAGCGAAGCATCCATCAGCATCCTCGACCAGCGGCGCATCGAGGCCGCCGTCCTCAAGCCCCTGGTGAAGGAATTCGAGGCAGAGATGGGCCGGGAGAAGACCCGGGCCATCCTGGAGCGGGTCATCAAGTCCCTGGCCCGGGACAAGGGCCGCGAGATGGCCGCCGCCGCGCCCGGCAACGGGCTGGATACCTTCGCCGGCTTAAAGGAACCCTGGGTGCGCAACGGCGCCCTGGAATTGGAGGTGCTGGAGGAAAGCGCAGAGCGGTATTCCTTCAACGTGACCCGCTGCAAATACGCGGAGATGTACCGGGAACTGGGCCTGGAGGAGTTGGGCTTCTACCTGAGTTGCAACCGCGACGCCACCCTCATCGAGGGTTTCAACCCGGATCTGGAATTGCAGCGCAGCCAGACCATCATGATGGGCGCGTCCCATTGCGATTTCCGTTACAAACACCGCAACTATAAACACCGTGAGACCACCTGAATTTTTTCGCCCGGTTCCTTTGAAATTGTCCGGAACGTGAACCACGGCTACCGGAAAAAGAAAATTCCCTATCATTTCATTAGGATAATAGAAATAATTTCCGATTTGGAGAAAAATGTAATAGAATGCAGACAAAGGCGTTCTGGGGGCAACTTTTCAGCGTTCCCATCGTTTAACAAGGGAATCGGAAGAGTTATCGCAGCAGTTCGAGGGGCAGCAGTTCACAGGGGAATGGAGCGGATCCAGGGAACGGACTTCCGCAGCCCAGGCAGGGATGCATGACGGTTTAATCCATTCCGCAGCAGGGAGGTTGTCGTGCAAACTCCCATTCTTTTGCTGCATGACCGTTACGGAACCAACGGTTCCACGCAACAATACCTCACCCATTTCTCTGAGCATTTCACCGATCTGGGATACCGGATCACTTTGGCCCACGGCCACAAGGAACCCGGGCGCCCGGGCTCCCCCGCGATTGCGGAGGTGGTCGCGCCGTGCCTGCGGGAAACCGGCGCCGCTCCATCCCCCTTTGCCGTGAAGACCCTGGCTGCCGAGGTGGCTCTGCATGAACCCCGGCTGGTGTTTTGGCACCGGTTGTTTCATCCCGCCATCCATGCCTGCCTGAAAAAAGCCCTTCCCGGGACACCGCTGGTGTGGTTTGCCCGCGAAGAGGCCCTCCCGGGCGGTTCATCCCCCTCCGCGCCAGCGGATGCGGAGAAACACCCGCGGCGCACCCTCGAAATCCTGAAATCCCTGGATGTCATCGTCACCACCCGCGCCTCGGTGGAGGAAGCCCTGCGCCCATGGTTGCAACAGTTGCAACGGTTGGGCAGTGCGGCCCCCTCCTTGCGGAAGCTTCCCCCCTGGCGATTTCATACCCCCCGGGCCCGGCGGGAGGCGCGGGAAGGCTGCATCCTTTACGCCGCGCCCATCGCCGAAGAACGGGGCCTGGCGGAATTGATCCTCGCCGTGGGGCGGATCACGGCGGGTTCCGGAGCCTGTTTGCTGGCGCTGGGCGGGGTGACGGACCGCGCCTATCTGGCCCATTGCCGGCGCCTGGCAAGGGAAGCCGGTGCGGCCAGGGAAACGCGGGGCTCCCCGCGGATCGAGATCCATCCCAACCCCTCCCGGGAGGAATTGGATAAGGCCCACGCCCGGGCGGCGGTCTTCGCGCTCCCCAACCTGCATCCCGGCCCCATGCCCCCGGAAGTATTGCAGGCCATGGAGTGGGGCCTGCCCATCGTGGCCTTCGACGTGGGCGGCGTGAACGCCCTGATTCGGGAGGGGGAAACCGGCCTGTTGGTCCGCGGGGGCGATGTGGACGACTTGGCCGGCAAGCTGGAACGCGTGCTGTCCAACCCGGACGAAGCCCGCGCCCTGGGGGAAGCGGCGGAAATTTTCGCCGGGTGGAAGTTCCACTCCCGGGAGCACGTCTCGGCCCTGAACCGGGTGTTCGAAGACCTGCTCTACCATTCCGGCGAGCGCGGCTCTGCGGCCGCATCGATTGCAGGGGAAATTCCCCAAACCCATATTATCGGGTAGATTTTACTGGAAATCCCTTCTGGCCCGCGGTTCTGCCATTAAGCCCCAGGTCTCCCTGCCTGATCCTCTACGCCGTTCCGTTGATGGCGAACTCGAACAGGTCGAAATTGCGCAGTCGTTTTGAGGAATCGCTGGTCATATTTCCCGTCATATTTCCCGTCATATTT
>CAZOXD010000042.1:0-11218 GCA_964583525.1 uncultured Pseudomonadota bacterium | reverse complement strand
GTCATATTTTCTGCGGCAGCCTGGTATTCGGCGTTGAGGGGGGCGCTGAGCACGAACGGCACCCGTTGTTCCGCCATGCCTCCATGGGAGCGCAACCCGCCGGCCAGTTGGGAAAGATCGTGGTCGCCGGGGGATTTCCCCAGGGCGGTGTCCCATCCCGAGACCACCACCAGGTCCCCCAACCGCTCGGGGGGCAGCTCGAAGCGGGCGCAGGCCTCGTCCCTGGGCGCCGCGTACTCGATTCCCTCCAGCCCCCGCAGCCGCTCCAGCAGCGCGGCCATATCCACACCGGCCATATCCACACTGCCCGCGGCGCCTGAAGCGGCGCGGAATTCCACACCCGGGTTCAGGTACACCGTGGCGAAGGAGCCCAGGGCTCCGTGGTGCGCCACGTAGGGATCGGTGATGGGGAGGATCACCCGCGCCCGGCCCGGCCCCAGCCAATCGTCCAGCAGGGGGGACAGATGGATCACCCGGGGCGCTCCCGTTTCATCGTTCTTGGCGTTCATGCCATGGTCGGCGGTGAGACCCACCACGGCCCCCGCATCGGCCAGGGCGCCCCAGGCCGTGTCCAGGGCCCGGTAGAAGCGGTCGCTCTCCGGCTCTCCGGGGGCGTGCTTGTGCTGAATGTAATCCGTGGTGGAAAGGTACATCAGCCCGAAGGGCGCACCGGAATTACCGGAATCATCTGAACTTCCGCCCGGCCCCTCCCTGAGCAGCTTCACCCCCGCCTCCATCACGAACTCGCTCAGGGCGGCGGAGTAGACGTCCGGGGTTTCCCGGCCCAGCCACTCGTTCACGCGGTCGATGCCGTTTTCTTCCCGGGTGGCCTCGTGGGCCTGCTCGGCGGAAAAGCACACGCTCTCCGCCGCACGGTGACCCAAAGAGTCATGCTCCGGCAGGCCATTTCCCAGCAGACCGTGTCCCAATAGGCGGCGCAACTTGTCCTTGGCGGTGACCACGGCCACCCGGCCTCCCTGCCGGGAGTATTTGGCCAGCAGGCTTTCGGCCCGCAGAAAGCGCGGCTCGTTCATCATCACCTCCTCCCCCGTGTCCGGATCGAGGAAGAAGTTGCCGGATATGCCGTGCACCGCCGGGGGCGCGCCGGTGACTATGGAGAGGTTGTTGGGATTGGTGAAGCTGGGTATCACGCAGTCGGCTTCGCCGTAAAAGCCCTGTTCACGGAAGCGCGCCAGGTTGGGCAGGATGCCCCGCGCCAGCCCGTCGGCCAGATATTCCGGGGCGCAGCCGTCGATGCACACCACCACCACCGGGCGTTCGCGCAGGCGCTCCAGGGAACGGTAGGTGCGGCCGTTGAGGGTGATGGGGTCCATGGTTCTTCTCCTTTCGCTACCCCCTTGTTCCCGATCGTCCCCCCTACTTCCTGACCTGTGTGCCCAGGGCCTCCTCCCACAGGCGGAGGATGCCCACCAGGTCGTCCCCGCCCCAGCCCTTGGCGCGGCCCTGGTGGAAGAGGGAGTGGGTATAGGCGCCGTAGGCGAGGTGGGTGTTGGTCTCCCGCCCCAGGTCCAGGGCCAGGGTGAGGTCCTTGTAGGCCAGGTTGAGCGTGAACTCCTGGGCGAAATCCCCGCTGAGCCCCTTGCGCTCCAGCCGGCCCAGGGAATTGCTGGCGCCGCTGGAGGCTTTCAGCACGTCGGTCATCACCTGGGGATTGACCCCGGCGCGGGTGGCCAGCATCAGGCCCTCGGAGGCCACGGCCAAGTTGGCGAAGGCGGTCATGTTGTTGACCAGCTTGGCGATGGAGCCCGCGCCGATCTCCCCCACCAGAAACACGTTGGCCCCGATGCACTCCAGCAGGGGCTTCACCTTGTCATAGTAGGACTGCCGGCCCCCGCACATCACGGCCAGGGTGGCCGCCTCCGCGCCCTCCACGCCGCCGCTCACCGGGGCGTCGATCAGGGCGATGCCCGCAGCCTCCAGCTCCGTGCTGAGGCGCTGCACGGCGGCGGGAGCGTTGGTGGAAAGGTCCACGATGGTCAGCCCGGCCTTGCCACCGGCGGCGATGCCGTTCTCTCCCAGGATCACACTCTCCACGTCCGCGGGCATGGGCAGGGAGGTGAACACCACCTCCACCTGCCCCGCCACCTCGGCGGGAGAAGCGGCCCGGGTGGCCCCGCTCCCCGTGACCCGGGCGATGGCGTCCTCGCTGATGTCGAACACCACGGCCTCGTGGCCCTTCTTGAGCAGATTCAGGCACATGGGTCCCCCCATCATGCCCACTCCGATGAATCCGAATTTCATGGCAGGTATCCCGGAAGAATGTGGTTGTGTGATTTTTCGAGCACAACGCCGGCACGGCGCCGAATCCGTATCACCGGGCGGCGTTTCCGTTCCGGCATTCACACACGATTGGATGGACGAAGGCAAGCGCGGAGGATACGGAATTCAAGGAATGGCGGTTCGTGACATCCCCCCCCCCTTACACTTCCGCCCCGAACTTTTCGATGGCGGCCAGCAGGTCCTTCTCGTAGGCGAAGATGGCGGGCGTGCCCCCGGTGTGGATGAACAGCAGGGTGCCTGTGGGGGAAGCCGCCTTGAAGAACTCCGCCCGGGCAATGAACCCGGCCATGGCTTTCCCGGAATAGGTGGGGTCCAGCATCAGCCCTTCGCTGCGCGCCCCGGTGAGGATGGCCCGCAGGGTGGCCTCCCCCGCGAAGCCGTAGCCCGGCGGGAGGAACGTGTCGTCCAGCATCACGTCCGCGTCCCGCACCAGCGGCTGCACCCCCAGCAGTTCGGCGATCTCCGCGCAGCGGGTGAGGATGCGCGGGGTTTGCTGCTTGGCATCGCGCCGGACGCAGATGCCCCGCACGGGCACGGTTGAGCCCAGCGCCCGCAGCCCGAAGAGCAGCCCGGCGTGGGTGTTGCCGCTCCCCGAGGGCACTACGATCTCGTCCACGGAAAGGCCACCAGCTTCCAGCTGCCCCAGCAACTCGTGGGCCGCCACCACGTACCCCAGCGCCCCCAGGGGAGGATGCCCGGGCGCCAATGGGATGATGTACGGACGCCCTCCCTGGCGGCGCAGTTCCTCCGCGATTTCCCCCAGCCGCCGGTCCGCGCCCGCCTCGTCTTCGCCTTGCGGATAGGAATGCAGGGTGGCGCCCAGCAGCCGTTCCAGCAGGACGTTGCCGGAATTGCGGTAGCCGGGATCGGATTTCACAACCCGCTCCTCCCACTGGATGTGGCAATCCAACCCCAGCTTGCGGGCTCCCGCCGCGGCCAGGCGCGCGAAGTTGGACTGCACCGCCCCCGTGATCAGCACGCAATCGGCGTCCCCGGCCCGTGCCGCCCCCAGGTAGAACTCCAACTGGCGCACCTTGTTGCCGCCGAAGGCCATTCCCATGGAGTCGTCGCGCTTGACCCACAGGCGGCTGCCCCCGGTGTGATCGAACCCCATGCGCTCACTGAGGTTGGGCATGGGCTCCAGGGGCGTAGCCCCCTCGAAGAACCGCACCCGGGGCAGGGATGCCAGCCGCCCCAGGGAATCCGGGAATATGGTGTCAGGGGTCATGAGGCAACCAGATTGGGAATGGAGGTTGAAAACAGGCCGATGACCGTCCCTGCCAGCACCGTCAGCAACACCCGCCGGAAAATCCGCTCGGTAAGCCGGGCCGCCAGCCGCCGGCCGATGTACACGCCGGCCAGGGTGGGGGCGGCCAGCAGCAGGCTCTGCCAAAGCGTCTCCCGGGCGATTCCCGCCAGGGAGGCCTGCAAGGCCAGGGCGGCCAGGTAGGAAAAGATGAACATGGCCAGGAGGGTGGCGCGCACCGTCTCCTTCCCGTAGCCCCGGGCGGTCATCCAGGCCGCCGGAATGGGACCCGGCATGGCCAGGCTTCCGCTCATCACTCCCGAGACCACGCCCAGGACGAGTTGCCCGGCCATCCCCCCGGAGCGGGAGGATTTCTCCCTCTCCCCCTCCGTTTCCATCGCCGGTGTTATGGCATTGGCTTCCGGGGCGTTGGCTTCCGGGGCATTGGCGCGAACCACGTAGATCAATGTGAACGACACCGCCACGCCGGCCAAAAGTTTCAACAGGCTGATGTCGATGCTGATGAAGATCCACAGGCCAAGGGGCAGCCCGGCCACGGAGCCCGCCAGCAGCCGCGCCAGCAAGGCCCGGTCGATCCGGCTCCGCAGGGAGGGCGCCAGCACCGCCGCGATCAGGAAGGAGAGCAGGATGCTGATCTGGATGGCCGACCCGCTGTCCAGCACCATCAACATCACCGGCCCGGCGATCACGCCGAAACCGATCCCGGTTGCAGCCTGCAAGGCCGATGCGCCGGCAACCGAAATTGCCAAGAAGATGATCTGGGGATCCATGCTGCCTTGGGAAAACGGTAGTGGACCTGGCTGGAGATTGTCACTGGAAACGGAGCGTGAAATTCACTCCCCGGCGGCCATTTCCACTGCTCCATGGCGCGCCGGAAATCCTTGGGGTGAAGCGTCAGTCCCGCACGACGAATACCGACTGTTTGGCATGCCGCACCACCCGGGAAGCGTTGGGGCCGAGCAGGTAATCCCGCATTTCCGGGCGGTGGGAAGCCAGCACGATCAGGTCGCATCCCAGCTTATCCGCGGCGGCGATGATCTCCGAATAGATGGTGCCATGGGCGACATGGGACTTGACGGAGACCCCAGCGGGGACGTGCTCGGCGACGAAGTCCCGCAACGACTCCGAAACGCTATCCAGGCTCTTTTTTTCGAAATCATCGGGGAAGGCCACGCTGACCATGGACATCCCGAAATCGGGCAGCACCGTCATCACGTGCAATTGGGCCGAGTAGGTGCGCGCCAGATCGATAGCGGCCGGCAAAGCCTTCTTCCAGGAACTCTCGTGGCCCAGATCGATGGGAACCAGAATAGAGGTATACACTCCTAATCCTTTCTATGCGGTCGCACCCGCGGGCTCGGTGGTTTTCGCGGCCTTTCCGCCTTTTCCGATCCCCGCCCTCCGGCGCCGGAGTTGCAGCAACATGACGATCACGAGTATCCCGAAGGCCGGTATGTAAAAAATTTCCTTGACGATCCGCTCGTTGGGTACCGAAACGGCTGAAATGGTGACCGGGGGATTGCCGTAGAAATCGATTTGGTGCGCCAGATCCTCGAATTCCGTGGCCCGGTGGGGTTCGGCCATCAACGCCTGACCGTCCTCGATGGTAATCACCAGTCCGGCGCTCTTCAACCGCTCCGCGCCGTCTCCTTCAGTCCCCAGGGGAACGATGACGCTCCAGGTGTGGATGATATCCGGCTTGTTGATGTCCGGCCCGGTAATCTTCACGCGCAGTTTGCCTCCGGGCGCTTCCTCGTCCGCGAAGCGCACCACATCGCTGCCCGGATAAATCAGGTAGGGAGGATCGATGAAGTCGAGCCAGAATCCCGGCCGGAACAGCGTGAATGCCACTATCAGCAATAATACGGTTTCCCAGATGCGGTTGCGCACGAAAAAATAGCCCTGGGTGGCCGCCGCGAACAACATCATGGCAATCACCGCCACGGCGAACACGATCACCGCCTTCAGGGGCGTAACGTTGATCAACAGAAGCTCGGTATTGAACAGGAACAGGAAGGGCAGCAGCGCCGTGCGGATGTCGTAGGTGAAGCCCTGTATTCCCGTCTTGATGGGATCCCCGCCGGAGATGGCGGCGGCCGCGAAGGCGGCCAGCCCCACCGGGGGGGTGTCGTCGGCGAGGATGCCAAAATAGAAAACGAACAGGTGCACCGCGATCAATGGCACGATCAACCCGCTCTTGGCCCCCACCGTGACGATAATCGGCGCCATCAGCGACGAGACGATGATGTAGTTGGCCGTGGTGGGAAGCCCCATTCCCAGGATCAGGCTCATGACGGCTACCAGGAGCAGCATGAACATCAGACTGCCGCCGGCCATGGTCTCCACCAAGGCCCCGATCACCTGGTGCGCCCCGGTGAGCGATACCGTGCCGATGATGATTCCCGCGGCGCCCGTGGCGATGCCGATGCTGATCATGTTGCGCGATCCGGAGATCATGCCCTCGGTCCATTCCCTGGCTCCCACCATGAATTCCGCCCCCAGGTTTCCCGTCCCGCGGAAGAGCGCCTTGATCGGATGATGAGTCAACGCCAGCAGCGACATGAAAAGCGTCGCCAGAAACGCGCTCAGCGCCGGAGAAAGACGATCCGGGGTGGGGAGGATGCACCAGATCAGGATGATGATAGGGAGCAGGAAATACAGCCCCGTGACCGCCGTCTCACCCGCCCTGGGCAGTTCGGTGATCGCCCCATCCGGATCCATGAGTTCCAGATCGGGACTTTTGGAGGCGACCCAGAGCAATATCAGGTAGCCCACAATGGCCATCACCGTCACCAGGAACATGGACAAATCCGGCGCCGCAACCTTGATCCAGCCCAGGGAGTAATATACGGCGAAAAACAGCACCGAGAGGCCGATGAACCCGCTCAGGAATCCGATCAATTTGGTGGCCAGGGTAATGCTCGACGGCGGCTTCTTCAGGCCCTTCAGATCCATCTTCAGCGCTTCCAGATGGACGATGTAGACCAGCGCCACGTAGGACACCACCGCGGGCAGCACCGCATGCTTGAGAATATCGGTGTAGGGCACCCCGGTGAATTCCGCGATCAGAAAGGCCGCCGCGCCCATCACGGGAGGCATCAGTTGCCCGTTGGTGGACGAGGCCACCTCGACCGCCCCCGCCTTCTCCGGGGAAAATCCGGTGCGCTTCATCAGCGGGATGGTGAAGGTACCCGTGGTCACAGTATTGGCGATGGATGAGCCGGAATACAGGCCGCTCATGGCCGAGGCCACCACGGCCGCCTTGGCCGGGCCGCCACGGAAATGCCCCACCAGCGCGAAGGCCAGCTTGATGAAATAATTCCCCGCCCCAGCCTTTTCCAGAATGGCGCCGAAGAGCACGAACAAGAAGATCAGCCGCGTGGAAACCCCCAGGGCCACGCCGAACACTCCCTCGTTTTGCATCCAGAAGTGCCACATGGCCTTGCCATAGGACGCCCCCTTCCAGCGGATATCGTCCGGGAAGATCTCCGCCGAACCGAAAAATACGTAGAGCATGAAAAAGCTGGAGATCACCAGCAGGGGCAGGCCCAGGGACCGGTATACCGAGATGGCCAGGAGGATCAACCCGAAGGTGGATATGACCAGGTCCGCCACAATCGGCAGGCCGGCCCGCTCCGCGATCGAATCGCGGAAAAAAACGATGTACAGACAGGATGCCACCGCCAGCGCTCCCATCACCCAATCGTACCAGGGAATGGTGTCGCGCGGGCTGGACTTGAGGAGGGGAAAGGCCAGCGCCGCCAGGAAGAAGGCGAAGGCCAAATGAATCAACCGGGCATCGGACTCCGTGACGATCAGGCTGAGCCCCGTGATTTCCGTGAGAAAAAACGGCACGTTCGATGCGATATAAAGCTGAAAAACCGCCCATCCAAAGGCGATGTAAAGAATGAGGCGGCCCTGCCATCCGGGGGGTTTCCGTGCCCCGGTATCGACCTGTGCAACCAGGTCGCTGGCTGCCGCGTCCGAATGCGGTTCCTTCGCCATGCGAAATTTCCCCTTCCCCTCCAAAACATTGCGTGGATTTGAGGTTGCGATTTTCACTGCGAATACGGCTGTGGAGGAAGGATTGGAGCCCTTCCTCCACGGGCAGGAAAAGTTACTTCCAGCCGCGCTCCTTATAGTACTTCAGCGCGCCGTCGTGCAGGGGCGCCGACAGGGAGTCGGTGATCATCTCCTGCTCGTTGAGATTCGCGAAGGCGGGATGCAGTTTCTTGAATTGCCCGAAATTGTCGAAAACCGCCTTGACGATGATGTAGACGACATTCTCCGGCACATCGGAACTGCTCACGAATGTGGCGCCGACACCGAAGGTGGTGACGTCGCTCTCGTTGTTGTACATGCCGGCCGGGATGATCGCCGTGCGGTAATAGGAATTGTCCGCCACCAGCTTGTCGATGGCGGGGCCGGTCGCGTTGACCAGGTGGGCGGCGCAACTGGCCAGCGACTCCTGGGTCAGGGCGGAAGGATGGCCCACCAGCCAGAAATACGCATCGATCTTGCCGTCGCAAACGGCCTGTCCGGTTTCGGCCGATTTCATCTCGGCAGCCAGTTTCAGGTCGCTGCGTTGCCATCCCAGCGCTTCTTCCAGCACTTCCCAGGTGCCGCGGGTACCCGACCCCGGATTACCGATATTGAGGCGCTTGCCTTTCAGGTCGGTGATATTTTGTATGCCGGAATCGTCCCGGGCGATGATGGTCACCGGCTCCGGATGGACGGAGAATACGGCGCGCAGTTTTTTGTATGGGCCTGCGTCCTTGAATTTCGAGGTGCCGTTATAGGCATGGAACTGCCAGTCCGACTGAGCCACGCCGAATTCCAGTTCCCCGGCCTTGATGGTGTTGATGTTGTAGATCGAGCCGCCCGTGGACTCGGCGGAGCACCTGATTCCGTGCTCCTTGCGGTTCTTGTTGACCAGCCGGCAGATGGCGCCCCCGGTGGGATAGTACACCCCGGTTACGCCCCCGGTGCCGATGGAGATGAATTTGGTGGCCTTGACGGCGGCCGTTTCCTCTTTCTTTTCACATCCCGCCAAGGCGATCGCGAAACCAACGCCGATTGCGATCAGAAGTATTTTTTTCATGAGTTCTCTCTCTCGTTTCGAATGAACGAATACCCCTACATTTTCCGGGATTCTCCCAAGGTCCGTCCCTGAAGTGTCGGAATACAAGGCTTGAAGCCAATTTTCAAGTGAAATATCGGATTTTTTTATTTGTGCGAGTGGAAATTGAAATGCCCTGGAGAGAAATTCCGCGGCCTGCTTCGGCATTCAATTCGGAAATGCACCGGAAAATTGGATATTCAGGGGGCGTGTCCGGTCTCTCGTTGACACCTTCCCGTCCAGCCGGGTATCACCGGTGCAGACCGGAGGGAGTTGCCGGGAGTTCAGCGGCATATTCAAGGCGGTGTCTGCAAGCGGGGGCGCGTCGTCCGAAGCCGGCCCGGCAAAGGAGGATGTTCACGCAGCGCCCCAACCCAGTATCGACGATGGGAAATACTGCGCATGGCATTGATTGTCGGGGTGGATATCGGAGGCACCTTTACCGACCTGGTGCTTCAGGACGAGGAGAGCGGCGCCGTCCGGGTGGCCAAGGTGCCCTCCGTCCCGGCGGACCCCTCCCTGGCCCTGATGGACGGGCTGCGAGCGCTGGATGCCGTCCCGGGGGAGCTGGGGCTGATCATTCACGGCACCACCGTGGCCACCAACGCCGTCCTGGAACGAACAGGGGCCCGGGTGGGCCTCATCATGACCGAAGGCTTCCGGGACGTGCTGGAGATGCGCCGCCGGGACCGCCCCGAAACCTATGGATTGAAGGGCGGCTTCCGTCCCCTGGCCTCCCGCGGCCTGCGGATGGAGGTGCCCGAACGCACCGACTACAAGGGGAACGTCCAGACACGTCCCGGGGAGGATTCCCTCCGTGAGGCCGCGCGGATCCTGCTGGAGCGGGGGGCGGAGGTGGTGGTGGTCTCCTTCATCAATGCCTATGCCAACCCGGAAAACGAGCGCTTCGCCGCCGAGGTGCTGCGCGGCGTCTGGCCCAATCCATACATTGTGACGGCTTCCGGGGTGTTGCCGGAAATCCGGGAATTCGAGCGCACCAGCACCGCCGTCCTCAACGGCTACGTGCAACCCCTGGTGGAGCGGTACCTGCAGAAGCTGATGCACCGGCTGGGCGAAGGGGGATACGGCGGCGACGTGCTGCTGGTGCAATCCAACGGAGGTCTGATGTCCCAGGCCCTGGCCAGGCAATATTCCGTGAACACGATCCTCTCCGGACCGGCGGCGGGGGTCGCGGCGGCCAACCGGCTGGGCGCGGAAGCCGGAGAACGCAACCTGATCGCCTGCGATGTGGGCGGCACCAGCCTGGATGTAGCCATCGTGGTGGAGGGCGAACCGGCCATGGCCCGCGACGCCTCCCTGGAATACGGCCTGCCGATCCGGGTGCCCATGCTCGATATCCGCTCCGTGGGCGCGGGGGGCGGCTCCATCGCCTGGATCGACCGGGCGGGGATGCTCAATATCGGCCCCGAAAGCGCGGGCGCGGTTCCCGGCCCGGTCTGTTACGCAACTGGCGGGGAGCGGCCCACGGTGACTGACGCCAACCTGGTGCTGGGCCGGATCAATCCCGGCAATCCCATCGGCCGGGAAAGGGGAGCGGTGCTCGACAAGCCCGCCGCGGAGGCCGTCATCGCCGAATCCATCGGGAAGCCCCTCGGCCTGGATGCCGTCCAGGCCGCCTGGTCCATCCTCCAGGTGACCAATCACAAGATCGCCGCCTCCATCCGCATGCTCACCGTGGAACAGGGTCTGGACCCCCGGGATTTTACCCTCATTCCCCATGGAGGCGGGGGGCCGCTGCACGCCACGGCGCTGTTGCGGGAGCTGGAAATCGCCCGCGCGCTGGTGCCTCCCTGGCCCGGGATCACCTCCGCCCTGGGCTGCCTCACCGCCGACGTGCGGCACGACTTCGTGCTCAGCGTGAACGATCTGCTGGAGCGCCTGGAGCCGGACGCCCTCTACGATTTGCTGGAGGAACACGCCGCCGAAGGACGGGAAATGATCGAGCGGGGGGGCGCGGCGGTGGAGCGGGTGGAGGCCCGCTTCAGCGCGGACATGGCCTATGACGGGCAGATTCACGAGGTGCGCACCCAGATTCCCGCCCGCCTCCCCGGACAGCGCCGCGGCAGGGCGGAACTGCGCGCCGCCTTCGAGGAGGCCTATGCCGCCCAATACGGGGACGTGGTGGGAGAGCGTCCCGTGCGGGTGGTGACCCTGCGCACCGCAGTGGTGGGGGTGCGTCCGGCGCTGCACCCCGCCCCTCCCCTGGGAGCGCGGGGAAGCTCCCTGTCCGATGCGCAAACGGAAATCCGGCCCGTCTATTTCGCAGAGGGATTCGTGGAGTGCCCGATCTACAACCGGGCCCTGCTGCCGCCGGACACCCGGTTTCCCGGCCCCGCGGTGATCGAACAGGGCGACGCCACCACCGTGATCGAGCCGGGGTTTTCCACCCGGGTGACGGATGCAGGGAACCTGCTCGTGACTAGTGCTTAATGGCAGAACTTCGCGTCAATAGTTTGTTATACATAGCGTCATAAAAACATGCGTATCGCCCTTCGAGACGCCTTGCTCCG
>CAZOXD010000041.1:8251-29321 GCA_964583525.1 uncultured Pseudomonadota bacterium | reverse complement strand
AGGCAGGGAAAATTGGATTTGGGAGGCGGCGGGGGGTCCCGCCGAATCAATGCAGTGAAACCTGAAATGGGAGGTAAGACGATGAAAGCCATCATGCTCAAGGGGCAGGTTGTCACAACGCTGGCGGTCTTCCTGGGAGTCCTGTTTTTCCAGGGAACGCCATGGGCCGTGCAGGTTGGGGACAAGGCCCCGGATTTCAAGCTCCCCGCAACCACCGGCAAGGACATGACCCTCGGTCAGTTCAAGGGGAAGAAGATGGTGCTGGTGGAGTTTTACGTGGCCGACTTCGGCCCTACGTGAGTGAACAACCTGTCGGCCAGGAAGGTCGACTATAAGAAGTACGAACAACTGGGTGTCCAGATCCTGGGGATCAGCGTGGCCAGCAAGTTCTCGCAAAAATCCTTCGCGGATTCGCTGAAGCTTCCCTATCCGCTTCTCAGCGATTTTCCCAACGCCACCACCATCCTCAAGTACGACGTGGCGCAGAGGGTGGGGCCCACCAAGCGGGTCCTGGCCCGCCAATCCTTCTTCCTCGTCGACAAGAAAGGTGTGGTGCGGGGACGCTGGGCCAAACCGCCGGGCAAGAAAGGCGGATTTGCCAACGACGACCTCTTTCCCAGCGCGCCGATCCTGAAATTGGCCCGGCAAATCAGGAATGAGGGGTAACGGATGGCCGCTCCCGAACGCAGGGGGGCGGTCCGTTCCCGGAGACCGTGGATGAAGATCACTCCAAGATGGGCCCCATTGATTCCCGATCCGGGGAGACGGAATTTCCTCTCCCCGTTCCACCGGATGTTTGCCCTGCGGGGGGTGATGGCGCTGGTATTCCTGGCCATCACGATTTCCGCCCCCATGCTCCTTCACGCTGAGTTGGGCGATGCGCTGGAGGTCATGGAAATGACGGATTATCCGCCAAAATGGGCCCCCCCGGCGATCAACGCTCAAACCGCGGCGGGCGGGGAGATCTCCCTGGCGGATTACCGGGGCAAGGTGGTGTTGCTTAATTTCTGGGCCACCTGGTGCGTGCCCTGCATTACCGAGATGCCGGAATTGCAGGCTCTGCACCTGAAATATCAGGGAAAGGGTCTTATCGTCATTGCAATCAATGTCGAGGAGAGCCAACCGGTGGTGGCGCGCTTCGGACGGCGGTTGAAATTGAGTTTTCCGCTCGTTTTGGACCCGGACGGCAGGATTCACAAAGCCTATGGCGTCATCGGGTTGCCCTCGACCTTTCTCATCGGGCGGGACGGCAGGCCGGTGGGCCTGGCGGTGGGAATCAGGGATTGGGCGGGGAAGGACGCGGATACCCTGATCGAGCTATTATTGGCGGAAAAACATACGGCGAAAGCCGGCCCTTGAACCCCGGAAACACCATGAAACCTTGGGTTTACAAATGGATGCGGGCGCTCCCTTTATTGGGACTGCTGACGTTGACACCCTTCCCGGCAGTCGCGGGCGAGATTCAAACATCCGTGGCTTCCAGCGACCGGGAACTGATCGCCCTGGGAGCGCGCCTCTTCGACCGCAATTGCAGTCTCTGCCACGGCAAGGAAGCCGTGGGGGAAGATCCCGCGAAACCCGGGGGCGGGTGGAAGGAGGGTGTGGGCCAAATTGCGCCGGCCTTGAACGGCAGCGGTCATACCTGGCATCATCCCCCGGCATATTTTTTCCAGATGATTCACAGCGGGACCTCCCTTCCCGATTCCCGAATGATGGGCTGGAAGGGAAGGATGAACGAATACGATATTCTGGCCGTGATCGCCTATTTTCAATCTTTGTGGCCCGAGCGCATCCGGAAGGGATACCTGCACCGGTATGCGTTCAGGGTATGGAATTAGCGGGAACCAATCGCCCTCTTCCATTCCTTGGTGGAGTGGTGTGAACTTGAATCCGGCGTGCCGGGGAAATGAGCATCATGAACGGAAAGCAGGAACCAATGCCCATGAACCGCTTCCAGGGAAAATGGAACCATCCGCGCGGGACGGGGCGGGCAGGCGGATTTCCGTTGGCTCCGATGGTAACGCTTCTGGCGGTCCTGCTGGTGGCGGTGCTTCTGGTGGCGGTGTCATGGCTGCCCGGCGTTTCCACGGCGATGGGTGCGCCGGTCGTTGAGCCCCCACGGCTGTCGCGCCCCTATCCCCTGCCCATTGGCATGGTGACCTACCTGTGGGGTCCCACCGAAGACATGCTGGCGCTCAACGATGGATTGGAGAAATTGGGCTACCAGCGGGACCGGGATTACATTCTGGGGGTTCGTTCCGCGGAGGGGGTTGAAAGCAACTTGCAGACCATCGTGCGGGAATTGGCCCGGGATGGCGCGGAAGTGTTGTATGTGAGCGGAATCCGGGAACTGAGAGCGGCCCAGAAAGCGGCAGGGTCGATGCCCATCGTGTTTTCGGCCCTGTATGATCCCCGCAACCCGGGAAACTCCTCAGGGAACCTCGGCATGAATGGGAACATCACCGGAGTGGTGCACCGGTTTCATCAGGCCAGCCCGGAGGGGTTGACGGTGTTGAAATCCCTGGTGCCCGGTTTGAAGCGGGTATTCGTCCCCTACGACGCACGGAACGGAGCGCCGGAAAAGCTGCTCTCGCAATTGCGCGCAACGTCCTCCCGGCTGGGCGTGGAATGGGTGGGAAAACCCCTCCACACCGTGCTGGAAGCCCGAAAAGCCATCCTCGCGGGGATTCCCGGGGAGCGGGGCGTGGGAATCCTCCCCGTCGGGAGTGGGTTGAACATTCCTGGATTCACCCTGCAGGCTGCGATCCGTCATAACGTCCCCGCGGTTTTCCCGCGCGCCTGGATGGCGGTGTACGGCGGGCTGGCCAGCCATGGCCCCAGTTGGCGCCAGATGGGTCTGCGGGCGGCGCGGCTGATGGACAAGATCCTCCGGGGGGAGCGGGTTTCCGGCCTGCCCCTGGAAACCGTCGAGGATATGGAACTGGTCATAAATATGCGGGCGGCGCGGCGGATGGGGCTGAAAATCGCTCCGGAACTTTTGGCCCGGGCCCGGCGGGTAATCCAATAAATCGGGGTCATCCAATAACCCGACATGAATCCATGGGGAAAGGGCCCATGAAGAATTGGTTGAAAATACCGGGAATCCGCACCAGACACCGCACCGGCGGGGGCGGCGGGGGACTGCTGCGGCGCACCTTCATCCTCTTCCTGCTTCTGATCAGCGCCGGGCTGATGACCAGCGGCGCGTTGGAATTGTTCTTCCGCTACCGGGAAAGCCTGGAGGTGATCGGCTCCCTGCAGCAGGAGATGGCCCAGGGCGCCGCGTTCAAGATCCGCCAGTACATCCGGGACATCGAAAAAACCATGCGCGCCTCCACCCAAACCCGGGAGAATGTTTCCAGGGGGTTGAGTGACGCCTTCCGGTTTCCCCTTCTCAAATTGATGAAGGTCTCCCCCGCCATCTCCACCGTGGCGGTCTATTCCATGGACGGCAGGGAAATCCTCAAGGAGTCCCGCATCGAACTGGTGGTCTCGGTGAAGGGGGACGACCATTCCGGAGACAAGTCCTACCAAACCGCCAGGGAAGGGCGCTCGTATTTCGGTCCGGTCTACTTCGTGCGCCAATCCGAGCCCTACATGCGCATCGCGGTGCCCCTGGAATGGTTCCAGGGGCAGGTGGAGGGGGTGCTGGTGGCCGACGTCAACCTCAAGCACATCTGGGATGTGATCTCCCGGATCCGGGTCGGGGAATCGGGCTATGCCTACGTGGTCTCCGGAAATGGGGATTTGATCGCCTATCCGGACATATCCCTGGTGTTGCAAAGGCTCAACCTGAGGCACCTGGAGCATGTGAAGGCGGCGCTGGAAGGCGGATCGGCGGCCCTGTCCACCCAGCCCAACCTGGCCGGCCGCAACGTATTCTCCACCTACGCCTACATCCCCGAACTGGACTGGGCCGTGATGGTGGAGCGCCCGGTCTCCGAGGCTTTCGCGCCGCTGTACGGTTCGCTTTTCCGTACCGCATTGCTGCTGCTGGTGGGGCTGGGGATGGCCGTGGCCGCGTCCCTGATCGTCGGGCGCAATGTGCTCCGTCCCTTGGAAGTGCTGCGCGAGGGGGCCGAGCGGATCGGGGCTGGGGAGTTGCGTCACCGCATCGACATCCGCACCGGGGACGAGTTGGAGGCCCTGGCCACCGATTTCAACAACATGGCCGGCCAACTGGAGGCCGAACGGCTGGGCCTGGAACAAAAAGTAGAAGAGCGTACCGACGAACTCACCCAATCCCTGGAGCAGCAGACCGCCATTGGCGATATTCTGCGGGTCATCAGTACTTCGCCCACGGAACTTCAGTCGGTATTCGACACGATTATCGAGAACGCCTGCAACCTCTGCCATGCGGATTTTGGAATGATGCTCCTGTATGAAAATCCCACCTACAGGGTTGTGTCACTCAAGGGGATTGACGAAACACAATTCTCACAGAATGAATTCCAGCCCCATCCGGAATCCGGGATGGGGCGGATGATCCATGAATTGAAACCCATTCAAATTGCCGACCTCAAGGATACCGAAGGTTATCGCAAGGGAATTCCAGAGCGGGTCGCGGCGGTGGATGATTGGGGTGTCCGCTCGGCGCTCAATGTGCCCCTCCTCAAGGAAAACAAGCTCGAAGGGGTGGTCGTCATCTTCCGCAAATACGTAAAACCATTTGCCCAGGAACATGTCGATCTGGTGCAGACCTTCGCGGACCAGGCCGTGATAGCCATCGGGAATGCGCGGCTGTTGGAGGCCCTTCAGGACCGCACAGATGAACTCTCCCAATCCCTGGAGCAGCAGACCGCCATCGGCGATATCCTGCAGGTGATCAGCACATCGACCACGGACCTGACTCCGGTCTTCGATACGATTCTGGAAAACGCCTGTCGACTCTGCCATGCGGATTTTGGAATGTTGCTCTTGTACGAAAAACATAAATACAGAGGTGTGGCTTTTAAGGGGATTCCCGAATCCACCCTGGAGAATCTTTCGGGTCTCAATTTGGATAAACCCCACCCGGGAACAGGAATAGGGCGAATGATCCATGAATTGAAGCCCATTCAGATCGCTGATATCAAGGATACGGATATCTACCGCCAGGGAACTTCGGGACGTAATTTTCTAGTAGATGAGATAGGCGTCCGGACCTTATTGCACGTTCCTCTCCTGAAAGAAAATCAATTGATCGGGGTTGTCCTGATCTACCGCAAACAGGTGAGGGAATTTTCCCAGGAGCATGTGGATCTGGTAGAGACCTTCGCCGACCAGGCGGTGATCGCCATCGGGAATGCCCGGCTGCTGGAGGCCCTGCAGGATCGCACCGACGAGTTGTCCAAGTCCGTCAACGAGTTGCAGGCCCTGAGCGAGGTAGGCCAGGCCGTCAGTTCCATCCTGGACCTGGAAACGGTGCTCACCACCATCGTCACCCGGGCCGTGGAATTGTCCGGCGCCCGGGGGGGCCTGATCTTCGAATTCGACGAGGACGCCTCCTCCTTCGCGCTCACCGCGGCCCACGGGGCCGACCCGGAACTGATCTCGCAACTGCAATCCACCAACATCCAGCTGGGCGAGGGAGCCCTGGGCTTGGCGGGCCAGGAGAGGCGGCCGGTGCAGGTTCCCGACATGGATGATGAGGGCGCGGCCGTACTGCCCTGGGTGCGGGAGATCATGGTCCGCAACGGGTACCGCTCCCTGCTTTCCGTGCCCCTGCTGCAGGATCGGCGGATCATGGGCGGGCTGGTGGTGTGGCGGAACCAGCCGGGCAACATGCCCGAGGAGGTGGTGCGGTTGCTGCAAAGCTTCGCCACGCAATCCACCCTGGCCATCCAGAACGCCCGGCTCTTCCATCAGATTGAGGAGCGGGGCCGGGAACTGGAAATCGCCAGCCGCCACAAGTCGGAGTTCCTCGCCAATATGAGCCACGAGTTGCGCACACCGCTCAACGCCATTCTGGGATACACCGAGCTGGTGCGGGACGGGATTTACGGCGATTTGCCGGAAAAGGTGGAAGACGTGATGGAGCGGGTGCAGAAAAGCGGGAATCACCTCCTCAACCTGATCAACGACGTGCTGGACCTGTCCAAGATCGAGGCCGGCCAACTGGAATTAAGCCTCGGCAAATATTCCATGCAGGACGTGGTAAACAACGTATTTATCGCCATGGAATCCCTGGCGGAAGAAAAGAAATTGCATCTGACCCTCGACCTCCCCGGCGATCTGCCGGTGGGAACGGGGGATGAGCAGCGCATCACCCAGGTGCTGATGAACCTGGCCGGGAACGCCATCAAGTTCACCGAGTCCGGCACGGTGGGCATTCGGGCCAGCGCGGAAAACGGCGCGTTTCGGGTGGCCGTGTCCGATACCGGGCCGGGGATTCCCGAAGAGGCCCGGGAGGACATCTTCGACGAATTCCGGCAGGCGGACAGTTCCAGCACCAAGAGCAAGGGAGGAACCGGCCTCGGGTTGGCCATCGCGAAGAAGTTCATTGAAATGCACGGGGGGATAATCGGCGTAGATTCCACGGTATCCGTCGGGTCGACCTTCTGGTTCGAGCTTCCGGTGCAGGTGGAACAAGGGAAGGAGACCCCATGAGCAAATGCATACTGGTGGTGGAGGATCAGGAGGACAATCGCCGCATCGTGCGCGATCTGTTCACCGCCCACGGCTACACGATCCTGGAAGCGGTCACCGGGGAGGAAGGCGTCCTGCAGGCGGCGGAGCACCATCCCGATTTGATCCTGATGGATATCCAATTGCCCGGCGTGGACGGCTACGAGGCGACGCGCCAGATCAAGAGCAACCCGGAACTGAAAGGGATTCCGATCATCGCCGTGACGTCCTATGCCCTGAGTGGTGACGAATCCAAGGCCCAGGAAGCCGGCTGCGACGATTACGTCTCCAAACCGTTCAGCCCGCGCCAATTGCTGGATATCGTTAAGGCCAGGCTGGCCTGATTTCCCGGGACGATGCCCGAGGGGGGCACTGCAGATGAGAGAAATACCGCTGATTCTGGTCGTTGACGACGAGCCGGTCAACCGGGACATTCTGGAAACCCGCCTCACCGCAAACGGGTATGCGGTAATCCAGGCGGAAGACGGCCTGGAGGCGCTGGAAAAGACCCGCGAGGCAAAGCCGGATCTGATCCTGCTGGACATCAACATGCCCCAAATGGATGGCATCGAGGTCTGCAAACGGCTCAAGACCGATTCCTCGTTTCCCTACATTCCCATCATCATGGTGACTGCCCTGGCCGATTCCAGGGATGTGGTGGCTGGGTTGGACGCGGGGGCGGAGGAATATCTCACCAAGCCCGTGGACCAATCCTCCATGCTGGCCCGGGTGCGTTCCATGCTCCGCGTGAAGCAACTCCACGATACCGTCCAGGAACAATCCGATCATCTGGAGCGGCAGGCCGGCGAGTTGAAACGATGGAATGCGGAACTGGAGCGGCGGGTTACCGACCAGGTGGAAAAGCTGGAGCGGCTGGGCCGCCTCAAGCGGTTCTTCTCCCCCAAGCTGGCCGAAATGCTGGTGGAGCCCCAGGGGGAGACGCTCCTGCAGAGCCACCGCAGGGAAATTACGGTCGTCTTCTGCGACCTGCGCGGATTCACCGCCTTTTCCAGCCAGGCCGAGCCGGAAGAAGTGATGCAGGTGCTGCGTGAGTACCATGCCCGGATGGGCGCCCTGATTTCCGAATTCTCCGGCACCCTGGAGCGCTTTGCCGGGGATGGGATGATGGTCTTTTTCAACGATCCCCAGCCTCAGGACGATCATTCCCAACGGGCGGTGGCCATGGCGGTTTCCATGCGCACCCACATGGAAACACTGATTTCCGAGTGGAGGAAACGGGGCTACGACCTGGGATTCGGCGTGGGGATCGCCATGGGGTATGCCACTCTGGGCATGGTGGGCTTCGATGAGCGGGTCGACTACGCCGCCATCGGAATGGTCACCAACCTCGCCTCGCGCCTCTGCGACAAGGCCGGGCACGGGCAAATCCTCATCAGCCAAAAGGTATCGGCCGATCTGGAAGACAAGGTGGAGGCCGAGCCCTCCGGGACGGTTCCCATCAAGGGATTCCCCGAACCGGTGGCCATCTACAATGTGGTGGGGCTGAAATGGAGGGAGCAACCGGGCAAGAGCCCGCCCCTGGAAACCTCGGGTTGATTCTCCTCCCCACCGGGTTACCGAGTCACTGCGTTATTCTAATTCCAGTTCAAACGTGGATGAAAACCCCGCGTCTCTGAGGAGCGCGAAGCGCGTCTCGAAGAGCGCGGGGGGCGCTGGCCGCGGCCTTCGAGACGTCCCGCTTGCGCGGGACTCCTCAGGCGCGCGGCGATTAAGGCATGCTCGAAAGGGAAATGGAATTACTGCGTCACTGCGGCAGTTTCCTGCCCCTCGCGGCAACCTTCCCGCTTGTGTCAAGTAGATATTTCCGGAATTTTTCTCCCCTACGCCATCCTTTGCGCGGTTCCCGCTACCGTTCGTATTCCTCCTCCCCCCCGCGATTCCGGTTATCCCTGCAATTTCCTTCCCCAGTCTTAATTCGCAATCTAGAACCTTCATGGGAAATATCCGTTTCAAGGGTATTCTCACGCTTTTCATGTCGCGATTCCACCTCACATTCTCTCCACATTCATTTCACCAAAATCCGGCAACTTTCTGCATATGAAAACGTTATATTAATATTATATTTATGACAAAACGAACACCATGATGAAGAAAGACAAGACAAGGACAAGAAACCCATGAAAACAATCGCCCCCCTTCTGCAGGCATCCCGGCCTCCTCGTGAATTCACTAGCGCCTTCAGGCGCGTTTCCACCCGGCATTATGCCCTGGGACTGATGTTGCTGGCGGCATTCTTCCTGCTGGCCTCCTGTGGCGGTGGGGGTTCCAGTTCCCCCTCCGGCGGAGGCGGTGGTGGCGGGGCCGCGCCGGCGGCATTCTCCGTCACAACTCCCGCGGATAATCCGGCCTATACCAACAGCGCGGCGGATCTCACCCTTTCCGGCGCCTGCCTGGACGGGGATACCGTGTCCATCGCCGGGGACATTTCCCCGGCATCGGTCACATGTGCAGGGGGCGCCTACAGCTTCACTCTGCCCGGGGCGGCCGACGGCACCTATCAGTACTTCGTGAGCAACACGGATGCTGGGGGGGATGTAACGGTGATTAATTTCTCGCTGATCCGGGACTCTGTGGATCCGGGGGCGGTTACCATCACTTCGCCCATTTCCTCCCCGGTGGTTTCCAGCGATGCGAATCTGCTGATCTGGGGTACCTGCGAAAACGATGCGGTGGTCACCCTGGACGAGGTGGATGGCGGTGGCGCGGTGTTGGCGACCCAGTCCACGGTGTGCGCGGGGACGGTCTATTCCCTCACCGTCAATCGGCCGGGCATAGCCAATTACAAGTTCCTGCTGACCCAGCAGGACCAGGCGGGCAACGTCTCCCTGCCCCTGGATCAGCTTTGGGTGCAGGACAACTCCGTGCCCGCCACCCCGGTGATCACCGCGCCCGCGGGGACCCCTTATTATTCGAACTCCGCGCCGCTGACCGTATCCGGTTCCTGCACGGACACTCCGGCGCATACGGTGACCCTGGACGACGGCAGCGCGGGCCCGCCATCCCAGGCCTGTGCGGCGGCGTCCTTCAACTTCAACCTGGGCACACCGGCGGGTAACGGCACCTTTACCTATCTGATTACCCAGGCCGACGACATCGCCTTGATCGATTCCGCGGCGGCGGTGTTCCAATGGGTGTACGACACCACGCCTCCCGTGGATCCGGTAATTCTCAGCCCGGCCTCTCCCTTCACCGCGCCGGATCCCCTGTCGATTTCCGGCACCTGCGAGGAAGGAGACAACGTGGACCTCCTCACCAATCCCGGGGGAGTGGTGCTGCAATCCACCACCTGCGCGGGCGGGAGCTTCGCGTTTACGGTGAGCGAGGCGTCCGACGGCGCCTATACCTACGATATTTCCCAGTCCGACCTGGCCGGAAATACCTCGCTGGGGGTGGCGACACTGATCTGGAACCGGGACAGCGGCGCGGTGCCTCCCCCGACGATTACTTCCCAGGCGGTGAATCCCTACCTTTCCAACGGGGACACGCTCAACCTCTTCGGCGCCTGCCTGACCGGATATACGGTGACGTTGAGCGGGGATGCCTCCGCCACCACCACCTGCGCGGGCGGTGTGTATACCTTCACCATCGATAAATCCGCCGATGGGGTGGATCTGAGCTACACCTTCAATCTCACCCAGGACGACGGTCTCGGCGGGCCGGTTTCCGATCCGGTGAGTCTGGTCTGGAACCGCGATATCACCCCGCCCGTTCTCACGGTTGGCAATTTCCCTCTGGATCCCAATCCTGCCAAGGAAAGCCGCTTCGATTTCAGCGCCTCGGAACCGGGTTCCATCTTCCAGTGCAATCTCAACGGCGCCGGATATACCAGTTGTGTCTCGCCGGCCTCCTATTTCGGCCTCCCTTCCGGGCCGGTAAACGCCTTCGATATCCGGGCCGTGGACCTGGCTGGCAACGTGACGGCGGTGCAGACCTTCAGTTGGACCCAGAACGCCAATGACACGGTACTGCTCTACCACCTGGACGATGCCGACCCCCTGGCGGACAGCAGCCTGTACGCCGGAGGCTTCAACAACCCCCTCGCCGCCGATCTGGTCTCGGCGCCGGGCGTTGCGGGATTCGGGGAAGGGCGTCTCTTCAACGGCACGTCGGACTTCATGTCCGCGCCGGACAACCCCAAGCACGTCTCCTTCCAATCGGTGATGACCGTGGAGGCCTTCGTCAAATTCAACGCCCTCCCGGGAGCCGGCGCGAAGATGGCCTTCGTCTCCAAGAACGACGATCTCGCCGACATCGGCTGGGAATTCGGGATTAAACCCCAGGGCGGCAGCGGGAAGTACACCCTGTACTTCGACGGCAGCCTGGACGGTGTCACCCTCAGCCCCACCAAATCCGCGAGGCTCAATGCCGTCAACCTGGGCCAGTTCTACCATGTGGCGGTGACCTGGAACCTGGGGCTGGTTACCTACTACTTCGACGGTGTGCAGGTGGCCCAGAAGACTATCGGCACTTTGGGCTCGGCGGTATTGTGGGATTCCACCCAGCCACTCCGGCTCGGCTCCGGGACGGGCGGCAACAACTTCCTGGACGGCGTGATGGATGAAGTGCGCATCAGCCAGGCGGAGCGCTACACCGCCGGCTTCACCCCGCCTGCGGCGCCCTTCGTAGCCGATTGAGGCTGGCGAAGGACATGCCCCGGATCGGCAGGGGGTGATTCGGTAACAAGACAGGTTGCCCAGGGATGGGTGGCCTGTCTTTTCTTTTTCGCGGCCAGCTACTGGTGCGGCTCCAGGGAATTGGGATCCCCCGGAGTAGGGATAGGCGCTGCGGGTGGAAGTGAACGGAAAGGGAATCCGGCCAGCCTAACTCAATGGCTCATTTTCCATTGACCCTCCGTACTTTGGAATTTTGGCCTCCTCTTCCATCCATTCAGCCCTATCGGAGTAAAACACATGGGCCTCGGGTCTTTCGGAAAAAGGAGAAATAAGGGTGCCGACCGTAAAATGCACTTCTCCGGGCCAGATTGTGGACCGGAAGAAAAGATTCGTGCCGCAATGATTGCAAAACTGCCGCTCTGCTTCGGGGGAGGATCGGAAGGCCGTTAGATGTTCAGCGCCAGTGAGTATTTGGAACTGACGATCCAACACTCCTGCCCACGTAACCATAGGCGCACCGCTGATTTTTCGGCAAATGGAGCAGTGATCATGAACCATAAATTTCAAAGGCCGCTCAACTTCATAACGCACACGACCACAAAAGCACTGACCGATGAAGGGTTGTTCGGCCATTTCGTTGCTCCCTGTTGGTTTCATTCCTGCTCGCTCAATATTATCTATCGCTCTTACCCTTATCACGGATGTCTGAGAATTTGGCACGTCCGGGAGCAATCGAACCACCTTACCGCTGGATGTCATGCCTCCCGCAAGGGCTTCAAGGGATTGGTATGAAGCACGAAACACCCCCCCCACTCAGGCTGATCATGGGGCCGGAACTGGATGTTGTCGAATGGGGGGGATGTCCCGGCCCGAAAGCCGGATGAAGAGGGGGGAGACCCGCGCGTAAATCCTGCGGGTGGGATGGGGGATTTCGGCCTGCTTTTAGTTGATGGCTAATTGATGGCCAGGATGCGGTCCTGGGCGAGGGCGGAGCGTTCGCGTTCTTCCCTGGCCCTGCGGGCATTGCTATAGGCGATTTTGGACTGAATGCGCTCCCAATGCTCCATGCGGAGTTTTTGGGCGAGGGCCGCCTGCGCTCTTTGCCGCCGCACCCGCTCGTTGCGCTGTTCAATCCGGAATTTGGACTTGGCCTGCACCCGTTGATACCATTCAGGTTCCTGGGCGCTCCCGCACCCGGCTGCCAGCAGGGCCCCCAGCATCAGCAGTAACACCACTTTTTTCATGTTGCGCTCCATTGGGGCTGCGGACAAGCCTGTCCGCGGCCCGTATGACCGGAACCCAGGTTTGTTTCAACCTGCGGTTTGAAAAAAATTGCGGTCCCACGGTTGGTATCGCAGAATGTAATCGTGGGATATAATTATTACTCAGCCTATATAGTTTAGACGCACGGGGAAACCAAAGGTTGATCGAAATCGGGGTAAATCGGGCAGAATCACAAATTCTCCATGAAATCCGCAGGATCTCTGTATATTCCGGACGGAGCGGATGCTATTGGAAGTAACGATCCGGGGCCGCGAAAGGTTTCCCTTTTCCCCCTTCCCGGGAGGATTTTTCCGGAATTTCCGGGGGGGGCTTTCATTAATTGACAGCGCTGCTAGAATAACGCCCGCTTCTCACGAAGCCGGAACGGGGAGCAGGGAATCCTGTAAACAGGGCCGATTCAATCGCACGGAAATACTCACGGATATGAGCGGGAAGGGCAGGACATGGAACGATGGGGCGTATTCATTTGCAACTGCGAGGGCGCGCTGCCCGTGGACGCGGAAATATTCGCACAGGCCGCGCCCTTTTGCCAGGTATCCAGCCACCCCCGGGAAGGCGTGCGGGAGTTTGCCAGGAAGGCCAGGGAGGATGGCGTCTCCCGGGTCATGATCGCCTGTTGCCAGGACCGGGGACATTTCGAGGAGGCGTTCCGGGAGGAGAATTTCGCGCCCGACGTTTACACCACCGATCTCCGCCTGCGCGGCTATCTTCCCCATATCGGCGGTGATTCCGCCCCCGCCGGTGCGCCGGACACGGACACATCCAACATCGACGCATCCAGCGGCGCTGCTCTCAACCACGATGGCCCGAACTCCGATGCTTCCAACTACGATGCCCCGAACTACAAGGCTCTGCGCCTGCTGCGGGGCGCCATGCGGGTTGCCGGGAAGGCGGAGGGAGGCAGGGAGAATTTCCTGCAGTCCGGGCCGCGGGTGCTGGTGCTGACGGACAACGCGGACGGAATCCAGGTCGCGGAGCAACTGCGCGCCGTGGGCGACGTGATGGTGACCGTTGCCGGAGCGCCCGGCTCCGTGCCAGGGGTCCCTGCCGGCCAAACCGCCTGGGGCTACCTCCACTCCCTGGAGGGAGGCCTGGGGCGCTTCACCGCCCACATCGGGGAGGGAGGGGGCAACGGCGGCGGAAACGGGGAGACTCAGCCGGTGGAAACCGATCAGGTGGTGCTGGTTTTTCAGGGAGAGCCCCCCCTGGGAAGCAATCGCACGGGCCTGCACACCGTGACCGGTGTGGATGCTCCGGCCCTGGACGAATTGCGGGAGGAAGTAACCGGGTTGATGGGCTCGTTCATGAAGGCTGAGCACCTTTCCTACGACGATAAAATCTGTGCGGGAGGGGCGGCGGATACGGAAACCTGCGGGCGCTGCATCGAGATTTGCCCCTATGATGCCGTCGCACGTGACCCGGAAGAGCCCCTGCGCATCCGGGTGGATCACCTGGCCTGCGAGGGGTGCGGGGCCTGCACGGCGGCCTGCCCCACCAGCGCCCTGCGCTTTACCGATCCCTCCCCCGGTCAACTCTATGGTCAACTGGCGGGCCTGCTGGCTCCGCTGCGGGGCCGGGAAGGCGGAGTGGAAGGGAGCGGGGAGCCGCCCCTGGTGGTGACCTTCCATTGTCCCGAGCAGGGAAAGGCGGCCCTGGATCTGGCTGGGGAAACCCCGATTCCACATGGGACGGGCATCCTGCCGGTGGAGGTTCCCTGCCTGCGGCACGTATCGCTGGCCGCCATGCTGGCCGCCTTTCGCCTCGGGGCGGCGGGTGTGGCCCTACTCGGTTGCGAGGACTGCCCCCATGGAGACCGCACCGGGTTGCCGCGGGAGATGGAACTGACCGGGCAGATCCTGGATGCGTTCGGCCTGGAATCCGGCCGGCTGCGGTTGTTCACGGCCACCGCGCAAACCTCCGCCGATACCCGCACAGACACCCACACCGCCGCCATAGCTGCGCTGGACCGCTTTGCCTCGCAATTGGCGCCCAGCCCGATCCGGTTCGCCGGGCGTGGCTATCAGGGAGGCGGAAACCGGCAGGTGCTGGCCGATTGCATCGAAACCTTCATCGATCAGACCAAGCGCGAGCCGGGCGGGCTCACCGTGCAGCCCGGCGACCCCTTCGCCCTGCCCCTGGTGGACGAGGAGCGTTGCACCCTCTGCCGCTCCTGCGCCACGGTTTGCCCCAGCCACGCCTTCCGCTTCGACGTGGAGCGCCAGCGGCTCTCCCTCAAGGTGGTGGATTGCGTGGCCTGCGGGCTGTGCAAAGGCGTCTGCCCGGAAGACGCCATCGTCCTGCGCCGGGAGTTGTACCTGGAGCGCGACGCCCTGGAAGAACAGGTGCTGGTGGAGGACGAGACCGTGCTCTGCGCCCAATGCAAGCAGCCCTACGTCAACAAGAAAGCCCTGGATGCCGTGGAGTCGAAGGTGCTGGGTTTGGCGTCCCTCCTCGATACCTTCCAGGGAGCGCGCAGCGGTCTGCTCCGCATGTGTCCCGACTGCCGGGCCGTGGAGGCCGTCCAGGAAATGGAAAAGGGATGGGTGCCATGATGAACAACGGAAGCATTCCAGGCGGGGAAGGAGCGGGGCCGTCACGCAAACGCAAGTACCGAGGCCGCAAACAGAAGGAAAATCACTTCATGGATGCGGCCATGGACGGCTACATCCGCAACATGGCCCTGGAGAAATGGCGGGTCTGCGTGGATGCCATGGAGGTCAACGGCCTGTCCCTGGCTACGGCGCTGCGGGAGAGCGGGGACTTCCCGGAACGGGGCGCGTACCGGGAGGTCTGGGCGCGCTGGTGGGAGGAGCGGGTCCATGCCGTCTTTCCGGAGGATGCGGCGCATGGGGAGGACGCACTCCATGGCGGGGACGCGGCATACAGAGAGGACGCCCCCCATCCCATCGCCAGCATCGAGGAGGCCGTGCGGGGCGCCCTCGGGGAAGAAGCCCTGGCCCGGGAGTCCAACGGGTCCCCCGGCATCGAGGATACCCTCCACTACAAAACCTTCGTTGATGCGGCGATGGACAATCTCCTGGGGGAGGCCGCGGGAGAAATCGAGGAAATCGAGGATTTCGAGTAAGGGACCATCATGGCGGAATACGAATTCGAGGAACAGCAGGAATTGGCGGCCCTGCGGCAAGCCTACTATGGATTGCTCGTCCGGTTGCTGTGGAGCGAGCCGGAAGGGGCGTTCATCGCATCCCTGGCGGACAAACTGGAAGAATGGGCCGAAACGGCGGAGCAGTTGCAACCAATGATGGGCGAGGGCTGGCGGGCCATCGGCGGCTATCTGGCGGACAACGATCCCGACGAGGTCGCCGAGGAGTTCACCCATCTCTTCCTGGGCCCCGCCATCCCCCAGCTCTCGCCCTACGAATCACGCTACCTCACCGGATCGTTGTACAACCGGCCGTTGATCGAGGTGCGTCAGTTCATGAAAGACGTGGGACTGGAAAAGGAGGAAGGGGAAATCCACGAACCGGAGGACATGCTGGCCTTCGAACTGGAAATCATGAATTGGCTGGTCAGCAAGGAAAAAGATGCCCCGGACGGAAAGACGGGTGGGCAATGGTTCGAAAAGCAGGCCCGCTTCTTCAAACGGCATTTGCAGGTGTGGGGTCCCCAATGCGCCCAGGACCTGCAAAACGCGCCGGCCAGCAACTTTTACAAAGGAGTCGGCCTGATCCTCGCAGGCTTCCTCCAATCGGAAGCCATCGGGTTTCACGGCATCGGGCCGGAAAAAGCGGAAACGCTGGAGGAAGCCCGAAAACGCCTCAACAAACCCAGCTTTAAAGGGGAATTGTACGATCCCGACCCCGTGGGCGAGCCCCCCAGCGGGATCGAAAACTGATCCCGCGGGAGCATTCCGCCCCTATGCGCGAACCATCGGCCCACCTGCGCCCGGGATCGCAGAAGGGGAGGAAGAATGAAGGTCAAAACCCCGCATTCCGTGCCACGGCCTCTCCTGCCGGTCTGTAAATATCTTGCAAGACGACGAAAAGCGACACCGTTTTATATTCAATTGACACGATGTTATTTACGTGGTTGATTAACTCACTTCCGGTGGGGGCATCGGAATATTGGGGAGAAGAACAAGCTCCATCGCACGGTAATTTTAAACCGGTTTCCCGGAAGCGGAACGCATCCGGGGGCCTGGAGGGTGCAGGCGATTGCCCTGCCGACATTTTTTCAACAGGAACTTTCAAGAGGAATACGGACATGCTTGAGGGAACCATCGACAAGCTGGATTTGACGAATCGCACCGCGATTCTCGTGGATGACGAGGGAAACGAGATCACCATCCGCTTTACCGAGCGCACGAGCGTCGAAGTGGCGGAGGACGAGACCGTTGGCATGATGGGTGGTGAACTGGAAGACCTGGAGGACGGAACCATCGTCGAGGTCGAAGTGACCGAGAAAAACGAGGATGGATCCTACTATTGCAACAACATCGCCTGCATCAGTTGATCCTTTCCGGATCGGCAGGCATCCAAGCCGATTTCGCCCCGAGTCCTGCGCTCACCACAATGCGCGGGAGCCGTGAGTTGCGAGACGATGCGGTCAAGGACGATTCGAGCGGTGGAATTGGCGGGAAAATCGCCAGTGGAATCAGCGGCAAGGCCGGAGAAACCGGAAGGCTGCCCGCCCTGACAGACCCAAGGAAGACCCATCTTCTACAATGGGGAACAATCAGCAGGGAATAATCCAAACATGGGAGATTCGAGGATGAAATCCAACGATCGCAAGCCCGGCAGAAGGGGCTTCCTGGCTGGCATGCTCACGGGAGTGGGAGCGGCCGCACTGATAGGCGGTGTCCGTGGCGGAAAGTCCGAAGCCAAGGAAAAGGAGCCGGAACAAAAACCCTCCGGACCGATCCTCTACCGCAGGACTCCGGAAATCGAGAAGTATTACAAAACCTTGGAATACTAGTCCAATTCGCCTAATCCATTTCATTGGAAGGAGAGGACATGAAACTGAGAAGGGTAACGGAAGTCGCGGGCGGTAAACATAGCCATCCCTGGCTGGGCCGCCTCGACGCGAAGATCGACCGCCGCAAGTTTCTTGGCGCGGCCGGGGCCAGCCTCGGGCTGGCGGCCATGGGGCCCTCCCTGGTGCGCGAGGCCAAAGCGGCCGGGACGGCCCATGCGGCCGCGCCCCCCAAGGGCGAGCAGATCAAGACCATCTGCGGTAACTGCGCCGTGGGCTGCGGGTTCATCGCTGAGGTGGAAAACGGCGTCTGGACGAGCCAGGAACCCTGGCTGGACCACCCCATCAACCAAGGCAGCCTCTGCGGAAAAGGGGCGGGCGCCCGGGAGCACGTGGTCAACGAAAAACGCCTCAAACACCCCATGAAGCTGGAAGGGGGCAAGTGGAAGAAGATCTCCTGGGATACCGCCATGAGCGAGATCACTTCCAAATTGCAGGACATCCGCAAGAAGTACGGGCCGGATTCCATGATGATTCTCGGCTCGGCCCATCACGGCAACGAGACGGCATACGCCCTGCGCAAATTCGCGGCATTCTGGGGGTCGAACAACATCGACCACCAGGCGCGTATATGACACTCCACTACGGTCGCCGGTCTGGCGAACACATGGGGTTACGGGGCGATGACGAATTCGATGAACGACATTCGTCATGCCAAGTCGATTTTCATCATCGGTGAGAACATCTGCACCTCCCATCCCATTGCCATGCAGCACGTGTTGCATGCCAAGGAGGTGAATGGCGCCAGGGTGATCGTGGTCGATCCGCGCTTCTCCAAGACCGCCGCCTTCGCGCACAACCATTACAGCCACCGCCCGGGCACCGACGTGGCCCTGATCTACGGGCTCGTCAACGTGATCTTCCAGAACGGCTGGGAAGACAAGAAGATGCTGCGGGACCGGGTCTACGGCCTGAACTATGTCAAGGCCGAACTGCGGAAGCGCTACGACCTGGACACCGTATCCGACGTCACCGGCCTTTCCAAAAAGCAGATCACCGACATGGCGCGCACGATGGCCAAGAACCGGCCGGGCACCGTGATCTGGGCCATGGGCGGCACGCAGCACAGCAACGGCACATCGGTGACACGGTCGTTCTGCATGCTGCAACTGGTGCTGGGCAACATGGGCAAGCCCGGCGGCGGCACCAATGTCTTCCGCGGCCATGACAACGTGCAGGGCGTCACAGACCTGGGCGTGCTTTCCAACACCCTGCCCGGGTACTACGGCCTGTCCCCCAACGGCGCCTACAAGCATTGGGCCAACGTGTGGGGCGTGGATCACGATTGGATCAAATCGCGCTTCGCCAACGAGAAGATCATGGGCACCAAGGGCTTCACCGTCGCCCGCTGGTACGAGGGGGTGCTGATGGATGCCAAGGAACTGGGCCAGGACGAGAACGTCCACGCCGTGATCTATTGGGGCCATTCCATCAACTCCCAGTCCCAGATGGACCGGGTGAAACGGGCCCTGGAAAAGATAGAACTGCTGGTGGACATCGATCCATTCGTCACCATCACCACCACCCTGCCCGACCGCCAGGATGGCGCCTACATGCTGCCCGCCGCCACGGTCTACGAGCAGGGCGGTTCCATCACGAACTCCAACCGCGATATTCAGTGGCGCAACAAGATCGTCGATCCGGTGTTCGATTCGCGGCGCGACCTGGACATCATCCTCGATCTGGCCAACCGGCTGGGTTTCGGCAAGGAGTTCGCCAAATACAAAAACAAGGCCTGGGACACCTCCGACCCGGATAAGCTGGTCGAGGACATCGTGGGCGAGTGGAACCTGGGCATGCGCACCATCGGCATGGTCGGCCAGACCGTGGCCCGCATGAAGCGCCAGCAGGAAAACGCCCATACCTTCAGCCCGGACACCAAAATGGCGGAAGGCGGCCCGGCCAACGGCGAGCAGTGGGGCCTGCCCTGGCCCTGCTGGACCGACAAGCACCCCGGCAGCCAGATTCTCTATAATATAGATCTTCCGGTGGCCAAGGGCGGCATGGGTTTCCGCGCCCGCTGGGGCGCCAAGATGAAGGACGACGGCGCGACTCTGCTCGCGGGCGAGGGTTCCGCGCCTCCCGGTTCTTCCATCAACGGTGGCTACACCGAACGCAAAGGGAATGTGGATGGCAAAGATGTGAACTGGAAGACGGACCTTTCCGGCAAAATCTTCGAAGATGCCATCGCCTTGGGCCTGGCGCCCTACGGAAACGGCCGGGCGCGCATGCGCATCCCGAAATGGGATGACGGAGTGCCCACCCACCGCGAGCCGATTCACACATCAAGGCCGGACCTGATCGCCAAGTTCCCGACCTATGAGGACGTGAAGGAGCACTACCGCGTGCCGACCCTCTTCAAATCCCTGCAAAAGACCGAATGGGCGGCGCAATACCCGGTGCTTCTCAATACCGGGCGCCAGGTGGAGTTCGAGGGCGGCGGAAACGCCGAGCGCAACATGTGGTGGCTGGTGGAACTGCAACCGGAAATGTACGCCGAGATCCATCCCAAGCTGGCCAACGATCACGGCCTCAGGCATGGCGATTGGATGTGGGTGGAAAGTCCGGAAGACCTGGACGGGA
This sequence comes from uncultured Pseudomonadota bacterium, assembly GCA_964583525.1. Classification (GTDB taxonomy): domain Bacteria; phylum SAR324; class SAR324; order SAR324; family JACQKK01; genus CAZOXD01. The sequence goes on along the minus strand of CAZOXD010000041.1, from coordinate 9,222 downwards.
AACCGAGCCGGATCAAGGTGAAGGCCAAGATAACCCGCCGCGTGCCGGACAACATGATCTACCTCCCCTTTCACTGGGGCGGCAGCTTCGAGGGCAAATCCTTCGCGGACAAGTATCCCGCGGGGTATGTCCCCTATGGCATCGGGGAATCGGCGAACGTGGTGACCAACTACGGTTACGACCGGATCACCCAAATTCAAGAAACCAAGGCAGGCCTCTGCAGGATCGTAAAGGCCTAATCCATAGGAGAGAGAGAAAATGGCAAGAACGACGATTCCCTCCCGTGAGGCTTCCGGTCCGTCAGACAATGCCGGGGCCCGCTTGAAATTCTACGTAGATACCCGCCGCTGCATCGAGTGCGGCGGGTGCGAAGTGGCCTGCAAGAACGAGCACAACGTGCCCAGGGGCATCTCGCGCATCCGCGTTCTCACCGTCAGAGAAGGAGAGCCGGGCGAAACGAATGTTTCCGTGCCCTGCATGCAGTGCTCGAAGGCTCCCTGCGTGGCCGTCTGTCCGGTGGACGCCTTGTTCACTCGTGGAGACGGTGTGGTTCAGGTGAACAAGACCACCTGCATCGGTTGTGGATACTGCCTGTACGCCTGTCCGTTCGGTGCGCCCCAATTCCCCAAAGCCGAGCCTTTCGGGGCCCGGGGGGTGATGGACAAGTGCACCTATTGCGCCGGCGGCCCGGAAGAACCCCATTCCGCCAGGGAAATGAGTCTCTACGGCCGCAACCGCGTGGCGGAAGGATTACTCCCCATGTGCGCCACCATCTGCGCCACCAAGGCCCTCGTGGCCGGCGACGCGGAGGCTCTGGCCAAGGTGGTGGGGCAGCGGGTGGCGGCCCGTGGTTCCTTGGCGGCTGGTGGATTCGGCACGCAAATCGCCTATCCGGCTTCCAACCGATAGGCGGCCATAGCCGAAGCAGCCACCAGTGCCGAAAGGTAGCCACCATTGCCGATAGGCAGCCA
>CAZOXD010000041.1:2158-8151 GCA_964583525.1 uncultured Pseudomonadota bacterium | reverse complement strand
AGCCACCATTGCCGATAGGCAGCCATAGTTGCTGGAGAGGAGAAACCCCGCATTGGCAATCCCGGTTCCACCGGGATTGCCATCACCTTCCATGGGGGGTGATGCGGCAGATTCACTCCGGCCGCGGGGCTTCAGCAAGCTCTGATCCTGGTCCTGCGCCGCACCGATCCACCTGCCGGCGTGGCGAGGCCCATCCTGATGCAAGGGGGCGCCCGTATTTCCGCACGGAAGATTACCGAGATAACCGAGATTACCGATATTCCCGAATGTCTTTCCCGGGGTGTTTCATGCCGGGGGCGATGTTCCCGGGAGGGCATGCGGGAGGGCAAGCCAGAAGACGTAGAGTAAAATCGCGGATCGATCATGGATCGGGAGATTTCCGGGGTCACCCCCGAATTCAACGCCGGCCCGGCAGCGAACGTCCGGTGCGGCGCATCGGATTTGCAGGAGGGGGTCACACCCCTTAAACCGGAACCACACGGGAACGGCTTCGCCCATTCACCCATTCCAGGGCCGGCTCCTGAAAGCCCGGGGTTCCACACTCATACCGTTGAGAATCCACAATGAAAATCCATCTCAAAAATCGCTCGGGCAAAGCCTCGCTGTCTTTTGTCTGGAGAGCGGTGCTGCTGTTGACGGTGTTGCTGTCGCTGACCAATATCGGGTTTCTCATGGCCCAGGGATTGATTCTCGATACCTCCCAATTGCTTCGCAATGTCCTGGGAGGGGACGATTACCTGCGGCAGACCGACCTGTTCATCTCCATCCGCTCCTCAATGATCATTCCATCCTTCGGAATCGCAATCCTGGTGTTCATCGGGCTGTCCCTGGGTCATTTCTTCACCTTCGGGCCCAAGGACATGACGGGGAAGGGAGAAGCCGATGCCATTCCCTGGTGGAACCTGTTCGAACGGATCATTCATTGGATCATCGCCGTATCGTTCGTGATCCTGCTGATCAGCGGATTGTTGATTACCTTCGGGCGCTATTTCGGCGGAGGCGCCGGAACGTATTATCTGCGGCACCTCCATGAATATTCCGGATTCGTCTTTACGCCGGTCCTTGTAATTACGGTGCTGATGTGGATCAAGGAATCTCTTCCAAAATCCTACGACGTGCAGTGGCTCCACCATTTCGGGGGCTATCTTGGATACAAGGGGCAATTGAAATCCGGCAAGTTTAATGCGGGTCAGAAACAGTGGTATTGGATCATGACCGTCACGGGAGTATTGCTCGTCTGGTCGGGATTGGGACTGTTTTTCCAATGGGGAATGATGAGCGAACTCCGCTTTTACGTGATCCTCCATTTCTTCTCCTCCATTCCCATGATCCTGATGTTCCTGGTGCATCTCTATATGACCACGATTGGCACCAAGGGATCCTTCATGGGGATGATCAACGGGAAGATGAGCAAATCGGCGGCCGAATCCTTCCACTCGGAATCCTCGACCCTGTCCTGACCCGGCGGGAGCCGGGTGAATTCGGCCTGACCCGGCGGAAGCCGGGGAAGGCGATCTTGCCCGCCGCTCCCTGAAGACAAGGGGAGGCCCGGGATGATTGGGAAGGCCTTGGGAAGGGCCTTCCGTCCCCCGTGGTTTCGGCGAAAGAATCCACCAAACCTGACCCTCCACGACTTGCGGCCGCGAAGTTCTGCCACCAAGCACCCGCGCGGTTTGAATAGGCGCAAATCATTACTCGAAGGTGAGGACCCATCCCGATTCACGGCGTTAAACCTGTGATAAACCAACGCAGATCTGGTGGGAGAATCGAAGCCTCACTCCCACCCGCCCAAGTGACTCCCCACAACCAGCAGGCGACCACCCGCCAGGAAACATGAATCTTCACTCGCGCATGAAAACGCTGACTCTCACCGCACTCGCCATTTCCATTTTTTGGCTATCCCCCATGACACATGGGGGGAGGGGCATGGAGGAAAATAAAGGTACGGGTTTCCGCCTGATTTCCAGCGCGCGGGCCCACCAGTTCGGTTCCCATTCCGACGGGCATTGGAAGACCGGCGCCTTCCCCCACCATCTGAAAATCGTGGATTTGAACCGGGATGGGCACCTGGACATTATCATCGCCGTGTCCGGGGGGAGCCACGTCACCGTATTGCAGGGAAACGGCAAGGGCAGCATCGTATCCAACCACAACTATCCCGTGGGCATGGGCACTACCTGGATCGATACCGCGGATTTCAATGGAGACGGCCGGCAGGACTTCGTCACCAGCAACACGGGAGCGCAGTCCCTGACGGTGTACTTGGGTGATGGAAACGGGAACTTCTCCCAGCGGAGCGATATTCAGGGCATCCATGGCGGCTCCAGCGTCGTGGCCCGTGATTTTTCCGGGGATGGCCGGGCCGATATTGCGGTGGTGATGGTTTCCAGCGCCCGCCTGGCCCTGTTCATCAACAGGGGGGACGGCTCCTTCGGCACGCCTCGCACCCTGCCCCTGGACGAAGGGTCCCACATCCTGGATTCGGCGGACCTGAACCGGGATGGCCGGCCCGACTTGATCGTGAGCAGCCTCAGGAAGCAACGGCTCACCATCTTGCTGGGTCAGAGGGAGGGTGCCCTCGCCGGTGCCTTCCGCGCCCCCATCCATGTGGACACCGGTCTCTATCCCCATTACCGGGCCTACGGCGACTGGAACGGCGATGGTCACCTGGATGCCGCCGTCTCCATCGCGGGGGAGGAATCGGTGCAGATTCTGCTGGGAAACGGCACGGGGAGCCTGAAGCCGGCCGGGAAAATGCACTCCGGAGTCAATCCCCACGGGATGACCAGCGGGGACTTCAACCGCGACGGCAAGCTCGATCTGGCCGTGGGAAACCGCACTTCCCGGGACGTGGTGGTCTTTTTCGGGGATGGCCGGGGAGTTTTCCACGAGGGCGTCCGGTTCGAAACCGGACAGGATGTGATCGCCCTTTCCTCGGGTGATTTCGATGAGGATGGTCAGCCGGACCTGGCCCTGATTTCCGCCAGCGATAATCAGTTGATTCTCTACCGGGGCCTGGGGAACGGCCGCTTCCAGGTTCTCCGCTACGATTGAACATGTGCAGTAAAATGAACAGGGACAGTCCCAGGGAGGGTCCCGGAGCAGCACCCATTGTGCGATTCCCTTCCGGTTTCGTCTTTCCATCCAGTACTACGCGGCAGAAGGCCTGTGGTTTTCTCCAATTATTTGATATAAAAGGGTTTCACTAAATTGCAAGAACCCGCCATGGAGTTTGGCGGGCAGTGGGCGCCGGGCGCCTGCGCCTCTACCTGGGCTTCTACCCGGAACAGAAGGGGCTTCGCATTCCGTGGAGTGGTAGGGAAGTTCAGGCGACAGGTTCCAATCGTCCGTGTTCCGAACATCGCATTAATCCTTTTCTTCCAATCCTTATTCACCCCAAGGGTGAATTTTCTGTTGACAATTGAAATCAAATGGAGGATTATATATTCACCCTTAGGGTGAATGACAATGTTCAAAGGATGGAACATTGATAACTATTCGATTCAGGACAAACAAGCTGGAAAGGGCGTATCAGAAGGCCAAGGATGGGGTGCGTCTGCTAGGGCCGGAAATTCATCGCAAGTACGTAGGACGTATCAACCTTATCGAAGCCGCCCAATCCCTGGACGAGCTCCCCCTGCTTCCTGTCCTGAAATGGCATCCCCTGAAAGGGGACCGGGCCGGTCAATTTGCAGTATCTTTGACTGGTAATTTCCGATTGATATTAACCGTTGTTGAAGACACACCGGACACGGTGTGTGTGGAGGAGGTGACTGACTATCATGGCGACTAACACCCAACTGATGTCCGACCTTCCTGTCCCCCCAGGGGAATACTTGCTGGAAGTGGTCGAAGAACTGGGCATTTCCCAGGCCGATCTGGCACGCCGGATGGGACGTCCTGCCCAGGCCATCAATGAAATCATCAAGGGCGAAAAGGCCATCACTCCGGACACCGCTTTACAACTGGAACAGGTGATCGGGGTTCCAGCCCACATCTGGACGGGCCTTGAATCCAAATTCCAGCTGGTAAAGGCCCGTCTGCAAGCTGATATCCAGGAAGATGAGGAAGCCAAGCGTCTTGCAGAGTGGTTAAAGGGTGTCCCCTACACCCAACTTGTTGAGTTTGCGGATCTTCCGGATACAAGGGTGGCCGTGGAAAAGGTACGCGCATTACGGATTTTCCTTGGATTGGCATCCCTGCACAACCTGGAAGGGGTCAGTGCTCTGCGCCCAGCGTATCGCCAATCGCAAAAGGTTGCTGTGTCACAATTGGCATTGGCGGTGTGGTTGCGGCGTGCGGAATTGATAGCCCAGGCCCAAGACATTGCGACCTATAGCAGGGAAAAGTTGGCTGAATGCTTGCCTTCCATTCGTGTAATGACGAAACAGCATCCTAAAGTATTCATGCCGGTGCTACGAAACATGTTGGCGGCATGCGGTATTGCCTTCGTATTACAACGCAGCCTGCCAAAAACAGGTTTGCACGGCGCTACATTCTGGTTAACACCAAGGAAAGCGGTATTGGGGCTGACAATTCGGGGCGCATGGGCTGATATGTTCTGGTTCAGCCTATTCCATGAACTTGGTCACCTGGTCCTTCATAAGAAGAATCAGACCTTTCTGGAAAATAATTTTTGTGACCCGGATATACAGGAACTGGAATCAGAGGCGGACGCCTTTGCGGCCGACCATTTGATCCTCCCCAGGGATTTCGAACAATTTTTATTGGATGCAGATGGAAGGTTTAGCAAGGTAGCCGTTCTTAACTTCGCCGATCAAATCAGGGTCGAACCCGGCATCGTAGTGGGGCGTCTGCACCACCAGAAACTGGTCCCACCCCAAAGGCTGAATGGATTGCGAACACAATTCAGATGGGCGGATGAATCCGCCTGATTCCCCAACCCACATGGAAGTGGAGATTTTATGATGTCTGAGAGTAAAGCTCACAAAAGGGCCAAAGCCAAAGCCGCCGGAAAGTCGCGTAAAACGGAAGTCCCAATTTCCCGGAACCGTCGATTGGACGCCACAACCATAAAGCGCGCCACGGAAGTTGAACGTAGCGGCACAGCACAAGGCTTGAATAAAGCCGCCAAGCGCCTGAGGGATAGCAAGAAACCCCAAAAGGTACTTCAGGTGCCACAGAAGGACATGGACCTTGCGACGAATGCCATGCGCAAGGCTGGAATCAGTGGGACGGTAAAGAACATGGGTGGAACAAAGCGGCAGTCCGTTCGATAACGTCCAAATCCCCGGGGGAGACGTGCCCAATCTCAACGTCGACGGAATCCGGGTCCATTACCGCGAAAGCGGCGCGGGCCAGCCGGTGGTGCTGCTGCACGGCGGGGGAAGCTCCGGAGCCCAGTGGCGGAAGGTCAACCGGATGCTGGAGCACCGCTACCGGCTGATCACCGTGGATCATTACGGGTTCGGGGGCTCGGACCCCTGGCCTGGCTCCCCGGAAGAGCGCAGCCACGATGCCGAGGCGGATCTGGTGCGCGCCGTGATGGCCCACACCTGCGGTAAGGAACCCGTGCATCTGGTGGGACACTCCTATGGGGGCGGGGTGTCCCTGCGGCTGATGGCGAAGGATCCCACACCGGTACGCAGCCTGGTGCTGGTGGAGCCGATGGCCATGTCCGTCCTCAACGAGGCCGGCGAGGAGGAGCATTACCGGGCGCTGGTGGAGGTCGCCCGCGGATTCATCGAGCATGTCCGGGCCGGACGCAGCGAGGAAGCATGGCAAACCTTCTTCGACGCCAACAACGGCTCCGGCGCCTGGGACGCGTTGCCGGAGGAAACCCGGGGCGGGTTCATTGTCCAGACGGAAACCGGTTTCTCCGCCTACCACGCCAATCTCGGCCACTCGACAACATTGGCCGAGTGCCGGGCCCTCACCCTCCCTGCGACAATGCTCCATGGCGCGGAGACCTCGCCACGCTACCGCCGCATGACCGAAGTGATCGCCGAGGCGATTCCCGGGGCGCGCCTGGA
>CAZOXD010000041.1:0-2058 GCA_964583525.1 uncultured Pseudomonadota bacterium | reverse complement strand
CGCACCCTCACCTACGCCCAGTTGGCCGGCGGCATCCGGGCCGCGGCGGCCGGGCTGGCGGCCAGGGGTTTTTCCAAGGGCGACGTCTTCGCCATTTACTGCCCCAACCTCCCCGAATACGCCATCGCCTTCAACGCCGTGGCGTCGCTGGGGGGAATCAACACCACCATCAATCCGCTCTACACGGTGGACGAGTTGGCGAACCAACTCAACGATTCCAAGGCCCGTTTCCTGCTCACCGTTCCGCCCTTCCTGGACAACGCCAAGGCGGCCGCGGGAAAGTCGGCCATCGAGGAAATCTTCGTGTTTGGGGAAGCGGAAGGCGCTACGCCGTTCGCGGACCTGCTGAGCGGGGGCGGCGAGCCTCCAGCCGTGGACATTAACCCGGGCGAGGACCTGGTCGTGCTGCCCTACTCCAGCGGCACCACGGGGCTGCCCAAGGGTGTGATGCTCACCCACCGCAACCTGGTGGCGAACATCGTGCAGTCCCTGGAAATGCCGGACTGCGACGCCTTCCAGGGAGACGATGTTGTGATCGCCGTGCTGCCGTTCTTCCACATCTACGGAATGGTAGTGGTGATGAAAATCTATCTGGCCCAGGGCGCTACGGTGGTCACCATGCCGCGCTTCGACATGGGGGATTTTCTGGAGAATTTGCAGAAATACAAGGTCACCGTCGCCCCCCTGGTGCCCCCCATCGTGCTGGGGATGGCCAAGCATCCGGCGGTGGATCAATGCGACCTGTCCAGCTTGCGGCTGGTATTCTGCGGGGCGGCGCCCCTGGGCGAGGAGGTCGCCAAGGAAGCCGGCGCCCGGCTGGGCTGCTCCGTCATGCAGGGGTACGGCATGACCGAAGCCAGCCCGGTGACTCACCTCACACCCAACAGGATAGAGAATTACCCCATCGGCTCCATCGGAAAAGTGGCTCCCCAAACCGAAGTGAAGATCATGGACATCGCAAGCGGGGAGGAACTGGGGGCGAACCAGGAGGGGGACCTGTGGATCCGGGGGCCCCAGATCATGAAAGGCTACCTCAACCGGCCCGACGCCACGGCCGAATCCATCGACCCCGAAGGTTGGTACAAATCCGGGGACATCGGCTACGTGGACGAGCAGGGATATTTCTACATCGTGGATAGGCTTAAGGAACTGATCAAGTACAAGGGCATGCAGGTGGCCCCAGCCGAACTGGAAGCCACGCTTCTCACCCACCCCGCCGTGCTGGACGCCGCCGTGATTCCCAGTCCGGACGAAGAAGCCGGCGAAGTGCCCAAGGCCTTCGTCGTGCTCAAGGAGGAGGGGGGAGCCAGCGCGGAGGATATCATGGAATTCGTGGCGGAGAAGGTAGCGCCCCACAAGCGTATCCGCCGGCTGGAGTTCGCCAGCGAGATTCCCAAATCCGCTTCCGGCAAGATCCTGCGCAGGCTGCTGGTGGCCCAGGAGCGGGAAAAGACGGCGGAATAGGGAGAATGTTGCTCCAGCCATGATCTTCCGCAGCCCACATCCCCCCGTGGCGATTCCCGAAGTGTCCCTGGCGGAATTCGTCCTGGCCCACGCGGAGCGCCTGGGAGAAAAGCCCGCGCTGATCGACGGCGCCACTGGCCATGCAATCAGCTACCGGGAGTTGCGGCGGGGTGTGCAGGCCGTGGCGGGGTCGCTGACGGCCCGGGGATTCCGCAAGGGCGATGTGCTGGCCGTGTATTCCCACAATATTCCGGAGTACGCCTACGCCTTCTTTGGCGCGGTATTGGCGGGTGTGGCCATCACGCCCGTCAACCCGCTTTTCACCGCCTCTGAACTTTCGTCCCAGTTGAGAGATGCCGGGGCGCGCTGTCTTGTCGCCGCTCCCGCATTGGCCGAATCCGCCCTGGAAGCCGCGAACGAATGCGGGATTCGGGAGCTCTACAGCTTTGGGGAAGGGGTGGAGGGGTTCACACCGTTCACCGAATTGCTGGATGGCGCGGGAGACCTCCATCCGGGCGTGGAGATCGACCCGCACTCCGACATCTGCGCCCTCCCCTATTCCAGCGGCACCACCGGGCTGCCCAAGGGGGTGAT
>CAZOXD010000040.1:16894-29422 GCA_964583525.1 uncultured Pseudomonadota bacterium | reverse complement strand
GTAAGCGTCCCCCCTAACCCATTCCAGTACCACGTAGGCGGCACACCTTTTTTTTACCCTTCTTTCTCTACACCTCCAGTTCTCCCTGCACATCCTTACATCTTCCTCTTAAAATTTTTCCAGGGCGGCGCGCACCCGTTTTTCGGTGTCCATTCCCAGCGGTCCCACAAGGGCCATGTGCAAGGAGTCCGGCGTCAATAGTTTCCCGGTCAGCTGATGGATCTGCTCCAGGGTGACCGCTTCCATCTCCCGCCGCTCCTCCTCCTCGCTGCGATATTGCGAATGGAGCAGGGGCCACGCATGACGGTCCAGGATCGCCGTCAGCGAATCGCGGGAAAAATCCAACTCGTACAAATGACGCATCCGCGCCCGCTCCAACTCGTCGGGGGTTGCGCCGCCATCCCGGAAGGCCGCCAATTCCGCCATCAGGTGGCGCAGGAGGGGTTCGAGCCCTTCGGCCTTGACGGATGTGGCCAAATCGTAGGAGCCGGCGTCCCAATACCCGGCGTGGTTCCCTGCCAGATGGTATACCAAGGCCTTTTCCTCGCGGAGGATGCGTTGGAGGCGGCTGGTGGGGCCGTCGTCCAGGATCCTTCCCAGCAGGGTCATGGGAATTTCCTCCGGATCGTTGTACCCGGGGGCCGGGAAACTCAGTTGCAGGTGAAACTGATTGTCCGCGTCCGGCACCAGCTTGAGATGCGGGCCGATCCCATGCCGGTGCGGGGGTGGCGCCGCTACCGGGGGGACGGGCGGTGGCGGGGCGGTGTTATCCGTGTCTCCCTCCCGTGCCTCGAAAAATCCCCGCGCCAGGCGCAGGCCCTCTTCGGTGGAAATCTTGCCGGCCATCGCCAGCACCATGTTGCGGGGGCGGTAGTAGCGGTTGAAATGAGCCCGCAAGCGCGGTGCGTCCAGGGAACTGACGGTGGAGGGCAGCCCCCCCACCAGGCGTCCCAGGGGATGCTCGGGCCAGAGCATTTCGGAGGTGAGAGCCGGGAGGTGCACCAGCAGGCCCTGCTCGTTGTAATCGTACGCCAATTCGTCCAGGAGAATGCGGCGCTCCTTTTCCAGATCGGCGAAGGTGGGGTTGCGCAGAAAGCGCGAGAGGTGTTCCAGTCCTTCCGCCAGCCGGGTGGGATGGGCGGTGAACTCGAAGCCGGTGGCCTCGACTCCCGTGTGCGCGCCCAGCATTCCTCCCACGCTTTCGAAGGCCCGGTTGAGCGCGTCGGAATCCGGAAAGGCCTCGTTGCCCCGGAAGAGCATGTGCTCCAGAAAGTGGGAGATGCCCGCCTCCTCGGGCGCCTCGTACCGCGACCCCACCCGCACCAACAGGCTCACCAGTACCTGGTGGGTGAGCGGAACCTCGACCACCACGGCGGTGAGGCCGTTGGCAAGGTGTTCCGTCCGGGAAGAAATGCCTGAATTTTCCGTCATGAAGGAGGCGTTGCCCCCCTCCAGGGATGGAGAGGGGCCCGATGGAGTCGTTTCGTGAGAGGGTGCGGAAAAAAACCCCGGAATTAGCGAAAAGGGGCCAGTACCTCTTTCATCAACTGCACCGTCTTGTCCGCAGGGGGCACCAGCGGCAGCCGGTAGTTGGCCTCCATCAATCCCAACTGCTCCGCGCCGGCCTTGACGGGAATCGGGTTGGATTCCACGAAGCAGGCGTCGAACAGGGGCAGCAGGGGTTGCAAAAGCTCCCGCGCCTTGACGAAGTTGCGCTCGGTCATGGTGTCGGTCCACTCGCGCATGGCCTTGGGGACAAGGTTGCCGGCCACCGAAATCACGCCCACGCCACCCACCGCCATCAGGGGCAGGGTCATGGCATCGTCCCCGGAGAGCACTTGCAGGCCGCCGTTGGCCATCTGGCAGAGGGACTGAATCTGGAGGATGCTCCCCGAGGCTTCCTTGACCGCAAAGATCACCCCCTCGGCGCCCAACTGCGCGATGGTCTCCGGCATGGCGTTGGAGGCGGTGCGGCCCGGCACGTTGTAAAGCATGATCTCCAGCCCGCTGCCTTTGCGCAGGGCCCGGAAGTGCTCCAGGATGCCCTTTTGGGTGGGCTTGTTGTAATAGGGACAGGCCGACAGCAAATGGGTCACGCCCAGGCTCGCGAAGTGTTTGCCCCGCTCCACCACCTCGGCCGTGTTGTTGGAGGTGCAGCCCACCACCACCGGAACCTTGCCCTTGGCGTGTTCCAGTGCCAGCTTGACGATCTGCTCCTGCTCCGAATCTGTGAGGGTCGGGGTCTCGCCCGTGGTGCCCAGGGGTACCAGAAAATTGACGCCTTGCTCGATCTGGAAATCGAAAAAGCGTTCCATGGCCTCGAAGTCCACGGCGCCATCGGCCGTGAACGGGGTCACCAGGGCCGTTCCCACCCCGCAAATTGCGCTGTTGTCCATGATGTCCTCTTCTGCGGTTCGCCCGCGCAAAGCGGACGGTTGGCGGCCCGGCTCGCATCGCAACCACTGCGATACGCCGGATCGGGACGGAACAAGGGGCGGTTCCGGTTCTACTTCGTGCCTAGATGCACTGTTCTACGCTTCCCGCAACTTGGGGTCAAATGAAAAGGGGGCGGGCAGGGACGCCCGCCCCCACTGCAAAAGAGCTCCTTGATAAGGTTATGGAACGAGAATTTTTCTGAGAATGGGGTCGTCCTGGGGGCGAGTTTCTACACGATCCTGCCCAGGGTCCGGGCCAGCAGGGTGGCGTTGCGGGCGGCGAGGGCGTAGATGGAAAGCTGCGGGTTGACCCCCAGACTGGTGGGAAACACCGAGCCGTCGATGACGGCCAGGTTTTCCAGTTGATGGTGGCGGCCCCGGCTGTTCACCACTGCATGGCGGGGATTTTCCCCCATGGCGCAGCCCCCCATGACGTGGGCGGAGAAGAGGGCGGCGTTGGGGGTTTTCAGGGGGAGTTGGTTGATGGCCCGCCGGGCCTGCTTCCAGGAGGTTTGGGGCTGGGCGTCCATGTGACCGGTAATCACGTGGCGAGCGCCTGCGGCGAACTGGCACTCCGCCATGGCCAGCCAGGAGGTGCGCAGGGCCTCCCACAGGTAGTCACTGATCTCGTAGGCCAGCAGGGGGCTGCCGTCGTCCCGCAACTTGACTTGGCCCCCGGGGCTTTCCTCGTGGAACCCGTCGCGCAGCAGGGCGATCAGGTTGTGGAGATGAATGTAATCGTCCGCCACCGCCGCCAGGTCCGGCCCGAAGCGGTAATAGGCGCTCAGAGCGAGCAGGGGTTGCATGGCGGGGGTTTCCAGCTTGAAGCCCGCCCTGCCCGTCACGCCATCGCGCCAGAGGAACTGGTCGGAATACACCGATTGCGGCGCCCCCCGGTAGGGGTGGGTCTCTTCCGGCATCACAGCCCGAGAGGCATTGACCGGATGGAGGAAGGTGCGCCGCCCCAGGATACCGTGGGGATTGGGAGCCTCGGAGCGCAGCAGCAGCCCCGGGGTGTTGATTCCCCCGCCGGCCAGCACGAAGAAGGGCGCTTCCACCCGCACGGTGCGCCCATTGGGCCGCACCCCGTCCGCTTCCAGGGCGGAGCAGCGCAGCGCGGTCACCTTTCCGCCCTTGGTCTCCAACGATTCGGCCCGCGTACGCACAGCCAGCACGGCCCCCCGCTCCAGCGCGGCGGGAATGGTGGTCACCAGCATGGATTGCTTGGCGTCTACGGGGCAGCCCAGCCCGCAGTAGCCCAGGTCCAGGCAGTTGCGCACGTTGCGGGGAATCACCCCGTGCTTCCAGCCCAGCTTGGCCGCGCCCCGGGCCAGGGCAGCGTTGTTGCCGTTGGGCGGCAGGGCCCAGGGGGCGATGTTGAGGCGCCGGGTCATTTCTTCGAACCAGGGCGCCATCTCTGCGGCGCTCATTCCCGAGACGAAGTGGGCGTCCGCCCAGTGGGCCAGGGTTTGGGGGGGCGTGGGAAAGGTGGCCGTCCAGTTGACCGTGGTGGAGCCGCCCACCGTGCGGCCTTGTAAAATAGCGATGCCCTGGTCCTCGGTCTTGCGAAAGCCCCCCTCGTAGTAGAGGCGGGCGTAGGCGTGGCGTTCCTCCAGGGAAAAGTCGCGTCCCTGGCGGTATTCCCCCTCCTCGATCATCACCACCCGCAGCCCGGCCTTGGCCAGGATTTCCGCCGTGACTCCGCCGCCGGCGCCGGTGCCGACGATGGCCACGTCGCCGCTCAGGGTGAGGTCGCGTTCCAGGCGGTCGCCATAATGAATGCGGTGTTTCATGCCGTTTCCTCTCCCACGTGGCCGGGAGCATCCGGCCGGGGAACTTCCGGCGGCCCTGGATAGCCGATGACGGCCCAGGAGCGGGGGTTTCCGTACCAGCCCACCAGGCACATGTCGTGGAGGAATTGATAGATGCTGCGCTTGAGACCCACCCGGCTGGTGCGCAAATCGTCCAGGAAGCCGGCGATGGAGCGGGGCGGCGCTTCCTCCCACCCGGCCCACATGCCGCCCAGCAGCAGCCGCGCCAGGGCGATGTCCAGCAGGTCCAGGGCCTGATGCCCCTCCGCCTGCACGGGCAGGGACATGCGGGAGAAGTAGGCATCGCAACCCCGCAGCACTTCAGTGACGGCTGCGGCGCGTTCCGGGCCGGGAGGCGGGAGGGCCTCGGAGAGGATCACCGGAGCCACCGCTCCCAGAATACGGCGATGATGGGCGTTGAACGTGGCGAATTCCCCGTCCGCATCCACCGCAGCCATCGCATCCCCCGCATTCCCCGTTCCCCGGGCGCCCCGGGCACCCCGTGGCGCCCACCCGGAGGCCAGCAGCAGGAGCGAGCCCGCCAGCCCGCATTGCAGCAAGCGCCGCCGGGACGGCTGCCAGTGCTGCTTGATGGGGTGCGGATCAATCATCTTCGGCTCTACCTTCTTGGGGGGGCTCTACTTTCTTGGGTGGATCGTCCTGATCTTCGCTTTCATTATCTTCCTTGTCATTTCTTTCCTGGGTGTGAAGGAAGGATTTCAGTTGCTCCGCGGCCTTGGCGTAAACGGTGTCCTCGGGGAAGGTGTAGTCGTCCCGCAATTCTCCCGCCGGCACCCCGGTGATGATCTCCAGCCCCTCCTCGATGCGGCGGATGGGGTAGATGTGGAAGCGTCCGGCTTCCACGGTGCGGATGATCTCGTCGGGGAGAAGCAGATTCACCTGATTCACGGCAGGAATGATCACCCCGCATCCTTTCGGGAAGTCGTGCTCCTTGACGAACTGGTAAAACCCGGTGACCTTCTCGTTGACGCCACCGATGGGCTGCACCTCCCCGTGCTGGTTCATGGAGCCGGTCACCGCGATGGCCTGGTGGATCGGCAGTTGGGAGATGGCGGAGAGCACCGCGAAGAATTCGGCGCAGGTGGCGGAATCGCCCTCGATCCCCCCGTAGCTTTGCTCGAAGGTGATGGAAAGGGAGAGCGCCAGCGGGTGCTTGCGGGCGAACAAACGCCCCAGATAGCCGTTGAGAATCAGCACACCCTTGGTGTGAATGCGCCCGGAGAGGTCCGCCTCCCGCTCGATATTAATCAGGCCCCGCCGTCCTGCGTAGGCCTGGGCCGTGATGCGGGTGGGGATGCCGAAGGCCACCCGGCCCACCTGATACACCGCCAGCCCGTTGACCTGCCCCACAACCTCGCCGTCGAAGTCCAATAGGATCGTGCCCTCGCTGATCTCGCGCTTGACCGTTTCCTCGATCTTGCTGTGGCGGTGCTGCTTTTCCACCAGGGCCTGCTCCACCAGTTCGCGGGTGATCTGCTCCTGCCCGAGGGAGCGGGCCACCACGTCGGTCTCGATGAGGATATCAACCAGTTCGTTGACCTGGGCGGTGAGCCGGTTTTGGTGGGAGACCTTGCGGCTGGCCTCTTCCACCACCCGGGCGATGGCCCCCTGGTCCAGGGGCAGCAGATCGTTGGAGCGGGCATGGTAGCTAAGGTAATTGACCATCTGCTCGATGGCTTCCCCGGTACGGAGCAGGATGGGCGAGAAGTCCGCGTGAATCTTGAACAACCCGGCGAACTCGTCATCGTAACTGAGCATCATCTGGATCAGCCGATCGTCCCCCACCAGAATCACCTTGGCGTCGATGGCGACGGGCTCCGGCTCCAGGTGCGCCCCGGAGCGCAGGCCCAACTCGGTGAACTGATCCCGCAGAATGATCTCCCCGGAGCGCAGGGCGCGCTTGAGAGCGGAGTAGGAAAGCGGATATTGCAGCAGGTCCTGGGCGTGGAGAATCAGGTACCCCCCGGAGGCCTGGATCAGGCTCCCGGCGCGAATCTGGTTGAAGTCGGTCTTGAGCACCCCACGCTCCTCGATGAAGTCCACGCCGCCGATGAGATTGTTGAAGGTGGGGTTGTTCTCCAGCACCACCGGCGCGCCTTCCAGGCCTGCCCGGTTGACCAGCACGTTCACCCGGCAATTGCGGGCGAATTGTTCCCGCAGCACCTGCAATTGCTGCCCGCCGAAGGGCTGGGAGGCAGAGGAGGATTCCGAGAGGAAGAGGAAGCGCTTTTCCACCAGTTCCTCCTCCAATTCCCCGAGAAATCGGGTCAACCCCTGGGTTTCTTCGACCTGCCCCCGGATGCGGTCCATGTTGCCCTTCACCAGTTGGCGGATGGATTTTTCCAGAAACTCTTCGATGGAATCCCGGCGCTCCTTTTCCAGTTCCATCATCTTGGGGTTGATTTCCGCCATGTGGGTGAGAATTTCCTTGCGGATCTCGTTGACCTTCTCCCGTTCCTCCACCGGCAACGCGATAAACTCCTCGTCCTTGATGGGCTTGCCGTCCTTGAGAGGAATCAGGGCCACCCCCTGGGGAGAGGTCTGGATGAACACCCCCTTTTCCTCCCCCATGTTCTCCACTTCCCGGGTCAGGGCCTGAATCTGCTGGTTGAAGCCCTCGCTCAATTCCTGGATGTGCGCTTTCAAGGCCGGCTGCTCGATCAGCTTGGGTATCTGCTCGTCCAGGGTTTTCAGCAACCCGTCCAGGGCGCGATTCAACTGCATGGCCGTGCCGGGGGAAAGCTCGATCACGCGGGGCCGGTTGGGCTCCTGGAAGTTCGGGGCAAAGCACAGGTCCTTCCCCGGGGATTCGCCCTTGGCCTGTACGCGGGCCAACTGCCCCACCATGGTGGACTTGCCGCTGCGGGAAGGCCCGGCAACGGTGATGTTGAAATACGGTCTCTTCAGGGTCAGGCCGAATTCCACGGCGCGCATGCCGCGATCCTGGCCGGGGAGTAAAGGGACGGAGGTGTCGTCCCCGATTTCGGGAATATCCGAATCCGCGCAGCGGCAGGTCAACTCGGCGGGTTGCAGTTTGATGGAATTGATCGGAGTGTCCATGAGCTAGAATCCGCGGTCGTGTCCATCTGAAGGATGGCCTTGGAAAGGATGGCGTATCTGGAATCCGTGCTTCATTCCAGGTAAACACACCCGCCATGACAGATCAATTTTCCCGGCTCCCTTTCAAGGAAATCAGTAGCAAATAATTATTTTCATGGATTCACCAGACCCGGAAATCAAATTAGTGGCGCGGGCGTCCCTGCCCGCGCGAGGGCGGGCGCCATCTACGAAAGCGGTCCGCCCCACTCCGAAATTCCCCCACGGGCGCGAAGGAGGGGTTTTGCGCATGGATTATGCATCCCTTTCCGGGTAAGAGCGGGGGGGTGCGCCCGGAGCGGGCGGCCCCCTCCGCTATCCAACGACCGTATCGAGAAGGGTTTTCGCCATGATGCGACGGCTTTCCGCCATGAAGCATCGGTTATTCGCCATGAGGCCACGGTTTTTCGCCATGAAGCAACGGCATCGCTGGATTCCGGCCCTGTGGGCATGGGCGGTTGTGCTCGCATTGGCGGGCTGTTCGGCCACCAGCCAGAGCCAGGAAACCCGCCTCTCCGCGCTTCATTACTTCAACAAGGGCAACGCCGCGTTCATGGCCGAGGATTATGGCCGGGCCATCAACCATTACCGGCTGGCATTGACCTTCGACGAAAGCACCGCCGACATCCATTACAACCTGGGATTGGCCTACTACCGGGCGATTTCCTACGACCAGGCTATCGACGCCTTGCAAAAGGCGGTGGCCCTGGATCCCAACTTTCCCGAGGCCCACCACAACCTGGCTCTGGCCTACAACAAGATCTACGACATGGAAGGCGCCAACCTGCACTTCAACCGCTACCGGGCATTGCTGGCCGGAACCGGCGTGGAAGCGGGCGGTGATATTGGCGGTGGGAAGGATCCCGCCTCCCAGGCCACCGCAAAAGTTCCCGCAAAAGCCCCCAATGGGGCCGTTTCCATGAAGAATAAGGCCCCCCGCGGGGCCAAGGCCTCCGTTCCTCCAGCCGCCGGCAAGAATGGAATGGAGGTGAATCGCCCGGTAACCGCTTCGGCAAAACGCCGGGGCGCCGGAAATCCGCCCGCGAAATCGGCGGCGAATCGTTCCAATGGATCGAATGGAAACGCATCTTCCTCGAACCCCTTTCAAGGTAATGGGAAATGGTGGACTCTGGATACGGCCAATCAGAATCGGTAATCGACCTGACGACCCGGCGCAAGCGCATCGGCTTCGCTAGTCCGGTAGATCCGGGACAAGCCGCCCCTGTATGGGAGGGCACGCCGGACGATTTGTTGGAGATGCCATTTCTCATCAACCGGCTCTCCGCCGAAAACGAGCAGGTGCGCCTCTGGGCCGCCTTCCAGTTGGTGGGGCGTTGGGAGAAATCCTGCGAGGAGTTCCTGGGGCATCTCTGGAACAGTTCCCAGGAGGAAATTCGCGAGTCTGCGGTCTCCCTGATTGGGAAGCACCACCTGCAGACGTTCGCCTTCCCCCTCATGCGCGAGTTCCGTTCCGGCGAGCAGCCGCTACGCTTCGCTTCGGGAATAGCCCTGGGACGGCTGCGCTACGAGCCCGCGGAAAAGCTCCTGGAACGGTGGTTCCTCGAGGCCATGTCGAATCCCGACACCAATGCCCTGGAAGTGGAATCCGCGGCGGAAAGCCTGCTGTTCTACGACAACGCCACTTACTGGGACCAGGTGTACAACTGGCTGGGGCCCTGCGAGCAGAACCATTCTTTTTACTCCACACTCTTTGGGCAGTTGGCCCTGCACGCGGAATCCCCCTCGCAGATCGAGCAGTTGATGGAGTCTTACGGCAAGGTGCGCGAATCCTTCAACGATTTTCACCTGACGGAGCATCTGGTGGACCTGTTGGGGCGGGGCAACGTGAGCCGGTACTTTCAGGCCCGCCTGAACGGTGGGTATCCCCTCAACGCCATCTACCAGGAATGCCTCAAGGTGCTGGGGTGGGACCGCAACGAGCCGGAAATCCGTGAGGCGGTCAACCAGTTGGCGGGATGCGGAAACACCCACGATGGGGTGGAACGCTTCCTGGAATTGTCGGAGGTGTTGCTGAAATACCTGGTAATCCCCGGGAAGGACAAGGGGGCCGCGGCCACCTCGCCTGCCGCGGGTGATGCCCTCGAGGCCGTGCGCGCCTTTCTGCGGGGCTGCCGGACCTGGCTGGCGGACTGGGAGGGGGCGATCCTCAAGGTGCGCGAATTGGAATACCATCTCATCGTTTCCCTGCCGCTGGTGTCGCTGCTGCAACAGGTGGAGTCGCAATGCCTGGCCGACCCCCAGGGCGAGGCTGTGCGGATCATGCGCATTTACCAATCCCCGCTGCTGTCCCCGCGCTTCATGGGTAACGTGCTGGACCTGCTGGGCAGGAACGGGCGCCAATCCGCAGTGCCGGAATTCGATTCGGCATCCTATCCGGGCTGGGTGCGCGACGAGGAAAAAGATGCCCTGTGGAAGCTCTACACCGGGCAGTTGGAAGGGGTGGACTATCCTCTGGAACAGGTGTTGCCGCAGCCGTGGGAATACCCGCTCGGGGATGCCATGCCGCGGCTGGTGGCCTGGCTGAAGGACCGCTTTACCAACTACCTGGAGACGGGAAGAAGCCAGGCTGTGGATTATTGCCTGGAGATCTTCCGCCGGGCCGGGGACACCACCATGGCGGAGCATCTACTGGGGTCGTTCGAACCGCTGATCAACCACCATTTCCATTCCTTCGTGGAGTTGATGACTCATCTCCCGGATTTGCGGTTTCTGCAACCCCTGGTCGATCATTACCGGGCCGGGGAGAACGACATGCTGCGGCTGATCCGGTTCATCTGCGACGTCCATGGCCGTCCCCATCCCGATCTCGGCGAGGCTGCGGAGAATACACAGGAGCGAAATTGGGCGGGAACCGCCCGCCTGCTCTGCCGCGATTGCGGCGCGGCTTACGAGTATCGCCCGGAGCGGGTCTACGTACACGAAGGGCGGATCGAACAGCGGCAAATTCCGGCGGCTCGGGACGTGTGGACACCCACCCGCTTCGAATGCAAAAAGTGCGGCGCCCCGGTGCCCTTCGACCCGGACGATGCATTTCTGCAGGAACTTTTCGGGGAACTGCTGGCGGCCCGGCTCTTCCCTGCGCCTCCGGACGAGGAACTGGCCGCGAAGAACATTCATCCCATCGAGTTTCCGGAATTCGACGGCAAAGCGCTCAACCCGATTCACTTTTTCACGGAAGTGGAACGGCTGGTCGAACGGGGAAACGATCCGGCCAGGGAGCTGGATGCGCTGCTGGAAAAAGGGCGTTTCGAGATGGAAATAGGCATGATGGATGAGGCCAAACAGACCCTGAAGCGGATCGCCGCCGGCCCGAACAAGTGCCCGCAGGCCTTCTATTATCTGGGGGTGATCGCCTTCCAGGAAAAGAACCTCTACGAGGCCCGGGTCTACTTTTCCCGGCTCATCCAATCCTGCTCCCGGGAGGACTTCGGGGACAATCTGGACAACCCGGTGGATATGGCCCACCATTATTTGAAACTGCTGGAAAAGCGCGAATTCAAGCGCTCCCAATTTCATCTGATATCTTCCTGACCGCTGGAGGGATCAGCGGACGATGTTTGGTTGCGGGCCATGCGCCTATCCCATTGCCAAGTGGTCATTGCCGAGCGCAACGAAGAATCCGGATTCCATCCGCAATCCACAGGGATGAACCAAGCAGATGCACCGGGTAGATACACCGGGTAGATGCACCGCCTGGCATGACAAATGCCAGGGAACCATTCGTTCCTGATGGTATCCCTCTTCTCCAATTGCCGTATCAAGGTCACGGCCGCCCTACCCCAGGGAACCCGCCATGCGGACGCAATCACAACGCATCTATCTGGATTACAACGCCACCGCCCCCCTGTTGCCCGCGGCCCGAGAGCGGATGCTGGAGGCGCTGGACGAGTTTCCGGGCAATGCCTCCAGCCCCCATGGGGAGGGTCAGGCCGCCCGGGACGCCCTGGAACGGGTGCGGGCGGGGCTCGCGGAACTGTTGGGCTTCACCCGGCGGGAAGTGCTGTTTACCAGCGGCGGTACCGAAGGCAACAACATGCTCCTCCGCTGGCCGGGCCTGGAAGCCCTCCCTGCCACGGGAGGGAGCGATGCTGAGAGGGGCGAAGCTGGGAGCGGCGATACTGGCGCTGCCGCAGACGAAGCCGGCGCAGGGCACGTCATCACCTCTCCCATCGAACATCCCTCCGTCCTGAAAAGCCTGGAATGGCTGCGCGGCAGGGGTGTGCGGGTGGATACCCTCCCCGTGGACGGCAACGGCGTGGCCGATGTTGAAGCCGTGGATGCGATGATCCGCCCGGATACCCGGCTGATCTCGCTGATGGCAGCCAACAACGAAACGGGCGTCCTCCAGCCCGTGACGGAACTGGTGGAGCGGGTACGCCGGGCTCAGGGTGACCGATGGATCGTGGTGCACTGCGATGCCGTGCAGGCATTCGGGCGCCTGCCCGTGCGGCCGGGAGACTGGGGGGTGGATGCCGTGACCGTATCGGCCCACAAGCTGGGCGGTCCGAAGGGCATCGGCGCGGTGGCGATTCGCGAGGGTGTCCGCATACCGGGCTTGATTCTGGGCGGCAGCCAGGAGCGCGAGCGCCGGGCGGGCACGGAGCCGGTCTTTCTGGCGGCGGGGTTCCTGGGAGCGGCGGAATGGACCCACGCACACCTGGAAGAACTGAGGGAGCGCCTGCTCCGCATGCGCGAACGGCTGATCGCCAGCCTCTCCGGAATCGAGGGATTCTTCCTGAACGGAAGCGGGGCGGAGCGCCTGCCCAACACGGTTAACCTGGGGTTCGAGGGCGTTTCCGCTCAGAGCCTGCTGGTGGCCCTGGACCTGGGTGGCATTGCCGTTTCCATCGGCTCGGCCTGCTCCTCCGGGGCAGTGGAACCGAGCCACGTTCTGCGGGCAATGGGCCTGCCGGAAGGGCGCCTCACTCAGAGTCTGCGCATCAGCCTGGGACACGCCACCGCGGAGCAGGAAATCGACCGCTGCGCCGAAACCCTCCAGGCGGAAGTCAAGCGCCTGCGGGGGTTGGAGCATCGCGCCGCCTCTTGAGGCGGACCAGCAGCACCGCGCCGACTCTTGAGGCGGGCCGGGATGGCTATGGAACTGAATGGCTATGGAACGGGATAGGCATGGCGGGATAAGCATG
>CAZOXD010000040.1:10907-16794 GCA_964583525.1 uncultured Pseudomonadota bacterium | reverse complement strand
ATGGCTATGGAACTGAATGGCTATGGAACGGGATAGGCATGGCGGGATAAGCATGGAAAGGCAGGATGATTGCAAACCATCAGGGTATCGGCCAGTAGCCGTAACGACCGGCACGGAAGCACCGGAAAAACCAACTGGCAAGGGAGTCAGGACGATGGGAACCAGCACGGCAGATCAAGGGAGGAGCCGCCCCCGGAAAACACGATTCCCGGGCATTCGGCGCGCCCTGGGATGGGTACTTCTCTGGAGCGCGGTGACGCTCTGCGGATTCGGGGCCGGCCAGGCCTTGGCCCAGCAGGCGGAAGAGGTGATCGCGGGCACCTACAACATCGACGAGCTGAAACGCCTGCTGGAAATCGCCGAGGAATCCGGTTTCACCGAGGAACAATTGCGCAACGTCACCGTGGAGGACGAACAGGGGAATGTAATCAACGCCTGGACCTTCATCCGCGACTACGAGAAGAAAAAGAAGGAAAAAGAAGCCCGGCTGGCGGCGGAGCGGGCTAAAAAATACCTTACCCCCCACGATATCATGGCGGAACTGGACGGCAAGCAGCCCCATGACATCGAAGATCTGCGGGACAATCTGCTCTGGGTGGAGTGAGGGGGCGCGCCCACCATCATTCCCGCATTCCCTCATTCCCGGTACGCTCCGCGGTTATCCCACTTTACGCCGCAGGCCGGCTTGAATCCGGCGGCGCAGACCCGATCCATCCTCTCTTTCGCCGAAGCAGCCGCGCCTTTCCGATACAGGTTTGCCGCGGCTCCGTAGCATCCCGCTTCATCCCCGGCTGCGCATCCCTGCCCATAATACCGCTTCGCTTCGGTGTGCCGGAACTGCAGATCGAGCAGGTACCCCAGGTTGGTGCAGGCCGAGGGCGCCTTTTGGACGCATGCCACGCGCACCAGCGCCTCCCCCAGTTTCTCCTCCCCGCCCGCGAACTTCAGCATCCCCCACACCATGCACAGTGTCTGAAATTTTTGTTGGCAGTGGCGCTTCAGCAGGGAAAAATCAGTGGGTTTCAGATTCCGGGAAAATGCATCGTCATTTTGGAATTCGGTTGAATGTAGCAGCCCATCGAAAAGGGTGTCGAACTCCCAACTGTTCCGGTCCACGATCAGCAATTCGGCGGCGATTTTTCCGTATTGCAGGCAGGCTTCCCGGCTTCCCGCCCGGCAGGCGCTGCGATAGAGATTGCGGATTTTGCCGTTGTTGCAAAAAGTATCGCAGCCCAGCTCCTCACCCCGGGCCCTGGCCTGCCGGAAGAGGGTCTCGTCGATGCGGAATGGCGAGAGCAGGGGGGCGATCACCGGGTTTCCCTTTTTGTCGATGGCGCGCCATCTGCCCCCTGCCAGGGAGGGATGCTCTCCGTCCCGCACGGGCCGGCAGCCCTCGCAGTATTGGGCGTATCCATCGTGAAAAGGCGAAACGTGCCGGAAGCGGGCTGGAATGACGATGGCGCCCCTTTTGTCGATAAAACCCACCTTGCCGCGGGCAACATACCGCGCCAGGCCGCTCCTGAAATAGTCCGCCCCGTTGTCGAAGAAGAAGGCTTGCACTCCCGTGCCGTCCGGGCGAAAAAAGATCGCTCCGGCCGCACCTTTTTTCCGTGTGCCGGTTCCCTCTTTTGCGGGTTCCCCTTTTGTTCTCCCCCAACGGGCGGTTTCCCATCTGGCTAGGACACTGAAGAGAAAAATGGAGCGGTTGTTGGACTTCCACTGCTCCCTTTGGCGCACCCGCTTGCGGAAGATTTCGCCGAGCACGGTCTTGTATCGCTCCAGCAGGCGGAAGGAACCGCCGGGCTCCACCGTCCCGCATTGAAAGGAATCCCCCGGTATGTTCTCCGCTTCCTCCCAACCCAATGCGGCGCACATCACCTTGTTTGCCTTCGCCACCTCCGCCTCTGTTGCAAGTGCCGGAGTGGAAAATACCTGAATCAGCAGCACGGACGCCAACATGGTCACCACCACGGCGCACATCACCAGGCCCCGGATTGCAGGGAAAAAATTCCACCACCTCTGTCTCATGACCTGTCCCCTTTCCCATAGCCCAGTGAAAGACTGGCCCGATTCAAAATTGGCAGGTCCCGTTGTGTCTCCCTCCCTTCGCTCCTGCAAGGCCCATCCTTGCAAAATCAGAGGGATTTGTGTAGTTTCCCCGGCGGTAAGGGGGAAGGCTTGCCCAATCCAACCACCGGAGGCATTCTGATAGAAACACCCGTGACCACTGCCCCACTCATTCCGGGGCGGGATGGGCGCGGATTATCGCTTAACTTCATCGGTTTTCTTCTTCGGCGATCCGCCCAAGCCCGGACTGTGGCGGCCCGGAACCTCTCCCGCGCATCCGAATGGAATCCGGCACCCACCCATGAGCAATCCAGCCAGCGAGGACAAGGAGAGTCAACCCACCTCTCTGGGCGATGGCCTCACGGACCTGATCGGAAATACCCCCCTGCTGCGGCTGGAAAAATTCGCCCCGCACGGCAACCTGTTCGCCAAGGCCGAGTGGTACAACCCGGGGCAGTCCGCCAAGGACCGGCCCGCCTGGTGGATCATCCGGGAGGCGGAGCGAAAGGGGCAATTGCGGCCCGGCATGACCCTGCTGGACGCCACGTCCGGAAACACCGGCATCGCCTACGCCATGATCGCGGCCTCCAGGGGATTCCCGGTGTGCCTGTGCATGCCGGCCAGCGTCAGCCCTTCTCGAATCAAGATCCTCAAGGCCTTCGGAGCCGAGCTGATCCTCACCGATCCGGCCCTGTTATCCGACGGGGCCATTCTCAAGGCGCAGGAACTCTACCGGGCGGATCCGGAGCGGTATTACTACGCCGACCAGTACAGCAACGAGAACAACTGGAAGTCCCATTTCGAATCCACCGGTCCGGAAATTTACAGCCAGACCGAAGGACGGGTGCGGCATCTGGTGGCCACCCTCGGCACCTCCGGCACCTTCATGGGCGTGGGGCGCTTTTTGAAGGCCCGCGATCCCTCCATTCAATTGACGGAGGTGCAGCCCGATTCGTCCTTTCACGGGCTGGAAGGAATGAAGCATATGGAAAGCTCCATCGTGCCCAGATTCTACGATCCCGATTTGGCGGACCACAAGGCCGCCATCCGCACGGAAACGGCCTACCAGGGCGTGGTGGAACTGGCGAAGAAGGAGGGTCAACTGGCCGGAATCTCCTCCGGCGCCGCGGCCATGGTGGCACGGGAAATCGCCATGGATCACCCGGACGAATTCGTGGTGACCGTTTTCCCGGACAACGGGCTAAAGTACTTGAGCGAACGGTTTTGGAGTGATAATTTATAAATCATAAATCATCTCAACGAATTCTCCCCTCTTTCAGTTTTAGCGGGAAACCACCTCTCAACCTCTTTTCGACGGAATCCAATATGCCAGCGATGATCGAAATACCTTCTGCCCTGCAGCGGTTCGTGGACAACCAGGAATCGGTGGAAGTGCCCGAAGGCAGCGTGAAGGGCGCCATCGACTCCCTCCTCGGGCAGTATGGCGGGCTGAAGGAGCATCTATTCGACGACCAGGGCAAGGTGCGCAGCTTCGTCAATATTTACCTGAATGACGAGGATATTCGCTACGAAAAGAATCTCGACACGCAGGTGAAGGACGGCGATATCATCCAAATCGTCCCCTCCATCGCCGGCGGAGCCATCTGACCCTTTCGGGGGGACATTTGCGCCTGTGTCCGATTCGCCACGGTGTGTCAGGTAAACCGGATTCACGGGTGCTTTCCCGTCAGTGAAGCATCTCCCATGATTCCCCCCGGAATCCCCAAGGCCGGAAAATCGCTCCGATCCGGCTGCGGAGAGCGAGGGAGAGGGCGGGTTGGATAATTGACCAGAGAAATCGCCACCGACACCGACACCGTCATTGCCACCGCCACCGGCTGCCCATGGGAGGGATTGCCTGTAAACCCAATGTGGGTGCGGATTTCCCCTTTGTATTATTGCATTTTGCATGGGAGTGACGTAGGGAGCTTCACGGCATACCCTGGAGGCTGGCGGTGATTCGGCGCCGGGTCTGGTGGGAGGAAAACCGGGAGAAAATCCAGCCGGGATTCCGGAACTTTAACTTCTCATCCGATTTTTCAGGATGCCCGCGGTTGTGGTAAGCAAATTGCTTCCATAACCTGCATTGGGTTTGGGGAGTGATTTCTGCTTGAAATCACGGGGAAACTCCGGAATGTAGAGGGGTGGAAAGATCCGATCAATTGTAAGGAGTTCTGAATTTGAGCGATTCGACCGGAAATGGCGTCCAGTTGCATGAGTTAACCGAGGGGACTTTTCTGTTCTGTTCTCCCCAGGGAAATATCCTGTTCGGCTGCCCTCCGGAAATTCTAAAGCGGATCCTTTCCTCCCATCTGCCCATGCCGGATACCATCGTGGTGCCGGAAAAGCTGCATCATATTCATTCCTCCCAGGCTTCCCTTGAATTTCCTCTCTACCATTTCCTGTTCGTGCAGCGGGGAATGGAGCGCAAAAGGAAGTTTCAGGTTGTGGCGAATCCCACGCAAAACAAGGGATTGGCGGAGTTGCTGCGGGTGACCGTATTGGGGCCCACCCAGGAGGAAATGATCAAGGCGGGTCTCCCCAAAGAACGAGCCGCCGAAATCCACCTGGAAACGACCCACATGTCCCTGAAAAACTCGGCCAATGGGGACCAGCCTTATCGCATCGAGGAGATGATCCAGTTTCATCCCCTTTCCGCGGGAGAGAATTGCGAGGTCTACGCGGCGCAGGAGGGCATGCCGTCGGTGCTGATCGAGCGCCAGGGGGATACCCGGTTCCGGGTGTTGTACGGGGAGGAAGCCCACGACATCGAAATGAAGGTTACCAGGGAGCAATCGCCCAATTACAAAATCGCCCACCGGCCCTTCGATAAATCCAAGGGAAAATTCACCCTGACGGTGCTGGGCCGGAGCAATGGGTTCGATCCCAACGATCCCGCCAACGGCTACCTGCTCAACGTGGATGGCAAGGTGATATTGTGGGATTGCCCGGCCTACCTGCACTGGCACCTGAGCGCCCTCAAACTGGACCCCGGGGAGATCGACGCCTTCATTCTATCCCATGTCCACGAGGACCACATCGACGTATCGGAAAGCATCCGCAATCCGCCCTTTGAATTGTATACTACGCCGGAAATCTACTTCAGCATGTTGTTGAAGCTGGCGGCGGTTTACGATTGCACGCCGATGGAAGCCCGCAAATACCACAATTGGCACGTCATCGATGTTGCAAAACCCGTGATGGAGATCGAAGGAATTTCCTTCGAATTCTTTCATGCCGTACACGCTATCCCTGCACTGGGGGCGAAGATCCGCAAGGAAATCGGCGGAAAGAAAGGATGCCTGCATATCTCCGGGGACCACTTATCCAATGCATCCCTGAAGACCATGCATGAGGGAAAGGGCATTACCAAACGCCGCTACAAGGAAGTGACCCACCTCCTCAGCGGGGAGGAAACCCTGGTGCTGGTCGATGCAGGGGGCGGGGCGATTCACGGGGATTACCACGATTTTCTGGAAACCCCCGGCCGCATCGCCTTCATGCACACCGGGTTGATCAACGAGGAACTGCCGGAAGGCAAGCTCCTGGTGACCTCAGGTCAGGTGCTCGACGCCCTGGAATAGCCCTGGAATAAATGAGCGGCGATTGCACCGATGACGTGAGCCGTCCCCGAACTTCCCGATTTCACACCTGATTTTCCCGATTCCAACAACCAGCGGATTCCCTTCCCAGCGCAGCCGTGCTTCCCCGAAGAATCCCCGCATCTCCTCGGGCAACCTGTCGTTCAGGCCCTGCCCATCAAACAGGATGGCCCCCCCGCTTTGGGCGTGGGATGATCGTCCACTACCCCGCACTGGCC
>CAZOXD010000040.1:4906-10807 GCA_964583525.1 uncultured Pseudomonadota bacterium | reverse complement strand
GTGTGGCGCGGCGCGGCCTCATCCAAGCGCTTGTGGACGGAGACTTTCGAGGGACTGTTAAATCGGAGAGGGGGGGGAATTGGCCGCCTGGTGCTTCGCGTCAGAAGTCCGCGTACTATGTATTGTTTGAAATATTGATGAATTACAATGAATTAAAATGGATTCTTCTGACGCTAAAGTTCTGCCAATAAGCACGTCATTAAACACCAAGCCGGCAGGGCAGCTCAGGCCTTCGGAATTTCCGGTTTTGAAGGCGAGTCCCCGTCTTCGTCTTCCTTGGCGGCGGCATCCTTCACGGATTTCATGCTCTTGCGAAAATTGTTGATCATTTTGCCCACCCCATCGCCAACCTGCGGAAGCCTGCTGGCGCCGAACAAAACGACGATGATCACCAGGATGATGATCAACTCCTGCATCCCTAATCCAAACATCACACTCCTATTTCGCCAGTAAACATCCAGCGAATCGATTGTGGCCCAGCAAGGGGCGCGGTTGCGGCCCGAAATTCCGGCCCTGAAAGCGGTTCCCGGCAATCGGTCTTCCGGAAACGCGGGGCCGTCCTTCGCCCGGGGACATCCCGCACGTCTTCAATTGACGCCGTAATGGAAAAAATCATGCCGACCGCGAACGATCACGGTTGATCTTGACTTCAACCGCAATGCCCTTGCCGGCAGACATTCATGGAACATGAATAATGCATCTTCCACCGCCCTGGATCAACTCCGGCGATCTTCCCGGAAACAATTTCCCCGGCGGCTGTCGCATTGCAACTCATACGATCATACCTCCCGCCATCCAGGCAAGTCTAGCGAATTCCCGGTAGTGTCCTAATTCAGTTTGCCGGGGCAACCGAATTCTCGCTGAATAATCCCGGCGGGCCATATACGCCACCGTGGTGGCGCGGGCGTCCCTGCCCGCGCTTCGCCGGGCGGACGGAATCGCCCACGCCACGATCCGTTCAACCTGCCCGGATTCTCCATTCCCGAAATTGGAGAATGCGGCTTCCCTACCGGTATTTCCACTCTCTTGAAATAACCGCCCAAACCCGATAGACACACAAGGGCGCCCGCCACCGAGCGAACGCCGGATACGGCCAAGCGAACGCCGGGTGTTGCCGAGCGAACGCCGGAAACTGCCGGGCGCGTCCAAGGCAGGCCCACAGGGAGGCTGCGGAGTGGCTACGGAGGGACTTGCGGTGCGGCTGCGCGCCGTGCCCTGGAATCCATTGCGGGAAAGCTGGAATCTATTACGGGAAAAACAAGGGAAACCCATGGACTGGCCCGATACCATCATCGACGTGCTGAAAAAATATGACGTGCGTTTTATCAGCTATCTCCCGGATGCCATGGGAGAGCGCCTGCTGCGGCTCGCCAGGGAAGACACCGATTTGGACCTGTTGCCCCTCACCCGCGAGGAGGAGGGCGTGGGAGTGGTGAGCGGCCAGTATTTGGGGGGCAGGCGGGGCGTGTTGCTGATGCCCACCTCCGGGTTGGGAAACTCCATCAACGCCCTGGCTTCGCTGTCCATTCCCTACCGGATTCCGCTTCCGATGATCATCGGCTACCGGGGCGATCTGGGGGAGTTCAACGGCACCCAGGTGATGATGGGCCAGGCGCTCCCGGACATCCTGCGGGCGATGCGCATTCCCACCTTCTATCTAAAACGCGCTGACGAGGTGGCGGTGATTACCGAGGGCTTCCTGCGGGTCGCCTATTCCAACGAGAGCCCGGCTGCGCTATTGATCACCACGCAGTTGGCCGGCTGGAAGGAATAGCTGGGGAGGCCCTTTCACCCGTGAGGTTTGATCCTCCACCAAGGAACACACCATGATCGACATGCTGGAAGCCACCCACGCCCTGATGCGCAAGGTCGGGGACGACGCCCTGATCGTGCCCACCCTGGGCAATGCCGGGCTCAATCTCTTCAACATCGGGGAGCGTCCGGGGAACTTCTACATGCGCAACGCCATGGGGTCGGCCTGTTCCGTGGGATTGGGGGTGGCCATGGCCTGTCCCGGTCAGCGGGTGATTATCCTGGACGGCGACGGCAGCCTGTTGATGAACCTGGGATCCCTGGCCAGCGAAGCCTGGCGCAAGGCGCCCAATCTGATTCACATCTGCTGGGACAACCGGGTCTACCAGATGACCGGGGGACAGCCCACCGCGGCCAGCGGCCCGGCCGATCTGGCCGCCATCGCGGAAGGGGCTGGATTCGCCAAAACGGCCCGGGTGGAAACCCAGGCCGCCTTCGAACAGGCCATCGAGGAGGCCGTGCAGGGCGAAGGGCCCTGGTTCATCCACGCCCTGGTGAAGGAGGAGCGGGCGGAGCGCAGTCCGAACTCTCCCAAGAGTCCTCCCCGCATCCGGGAGCGCTTTATGGCCGGCGTGAAACCCTGAACCATCCGCACGGGTCCGCTTTCGCACTCCTCACACATTTCCGGGAATTTGCAGACCATGATCAACATGCTGGAAGCCGCCAAGGCGCTGGTGGAACGGATCGACGACGACGATCTGGTGGTGGCGGGGCTGGGCAACCCGAAATTCACCCTCTTCGAAGCCCGGGACCGCCCCCGGAATTTATACCTCTGGAATGCCATGGGGATGACCGCCTCGGTGGGCCTGGGGATGGCGATGGCCCAACCGGAAAAACGGGTGATCGTGCTCCAGGGCGATGGCTGCCTGCTGATGAACCTGGGCGCCCTGGCCACCGAAGCTTGGCGCTCCCCGAAAAATCTGGTGCACATCTGCTGGGACAACCGCATGTACGAGCTGACCGGCCAGCAGCCCACGGCCACCAGCGGCCCGGCCGATCTGGCCAAGATCGCCGAGGGGTCGGGCTTTACCAAGGTCGAGCGGGCGGAGACCCTGCCCGCCTTCACCACGGCGCTGGAAAAGGCGCTCCAGGGGGACGGGCCCTGGTTCATCCACGCCCTGGTGGACTCTGAGCGGGGAAAACTGCGCCCCTCCGGAAGCCCCACCTTCCTCAAGCACCGCCTGATGGAAGACCTGGGCCTCCAATCCTAGCCACCCCATCCAAGCGAGACCAGCCATGGCCAGCAAGGACCCCTGGAGCAAGACCGATCAACTGGAGGAGGCCAATCTCGCATCCATCGTCCAACGCCTGGAATCGCGGGCGAAACATCCTCAATTCGCGGGGATGCTGCTGGAATACCTGGAGGCGATGGAGATCGATTCCCGGGAAACGGTGCTAGATCTCGGCTGCGGAACCGGCATGGTATCCCGCAAAATCGCCGCACGGGAGGGATTTTCCGGCACCGTGCTGGGAATCGATCTCAGCCCCTACCTGGTGCGCGCGGCCGCAACGTTCGCCGGGGAGGAAGGGCTCGCCGGGGCGCTCTCCTTTCAGCCCGGCGATACCCGCAGCCTGGAGTTGGAGGACAACCGCTTCGACGCCGTGATCGCCCACACCCTGCTCAGCCACGTGGAAGACCCCCTGAGCATCGTCATGGAGGCGGCCCGGGTGGTCAAGCCGGGGGGCGTGGTGGGTATCTTCGATGGAGACTTCGCTTCCAGGACGTTCTCCCAGCCCGATTCCCTGCAATCCTGGCGGGACGACGAAACGATCAACCTGAGCATGGTGGCCAGCCCGTTTGCGATGCGCCAGATGCCACGCTATTTGCGGGAAGCGGGCCTGCGCCTCACCGCCTGTTTTCCCAATGTCCTGGCAGAGGTGGGCCAAGCGGATTTCTGGAAAGAAAGCATCGAATCCAATCGGCGGCTGATTCCGCAAAACGGCGTCATGACCCAGGAGCGTACCGAGGCCTGGGCCACGGCCCTTCTCGACGCTTCCGAGGCGGGGGTGTTCTTCGGCGCCGCCAATTACTATTCCTACGTGGCCGTCAAGTCTTGACCGGTGGCGGCGATTCCATCCACACCCATTCCCGGCGCATCCGGGGCGATGCGGGCGCTCCTTCGCAAGGGCAATGTCCACATCCCCGAGGACTGGCGATCTGTGCTGGCCCCGGTCGTCCGGCCATTGGTCATTGCGCACTTTGCAGGTCCGGTTGATTAAGATCGGCGCCAAAGTGGTCCGTCATGCCCGCTACACCTGCTTCCAGATTACCGGGGTGTCCAAACATGGAGACAAGTTCGCGGCCATCCTGAAACGGATTCGCCGGCCGCTGCGGCCGGCGACGGTGTGACCGGAGTCGAGCGAAAAATGAGATCGCAGGCAGATTCGAAAACGAGTGGCTCATCCCAGTCGCACCGCCATGCCGTAACGCTCAGGAAACCGAGCCCCAAGCACTTTCGGGAAGCAGGAAAAGGGGAGAAAAGATTGGATTCGGTTGGATACGACGTTTACAATGGTAGTAATGGGAATTGTGGGGCATATCCAGTTTTTTTTAAAGCTTCATCCGGGATATAATTGGATATGTTTGTCGGATTTTGAGTGTGAAGTGTCAGGGAGGTCCCCACCGGTTTCTGCCGATTCAATCCGGGAAATGCCAAGTGAATTCACAATAATAATGTTACTTTCAGTTCCAAAATTATTCAATCGGGGTTGGAACATGGATTCTAATGACTACAGTAGCAGGCGAATTCCGAAACATGTTGGCTTTTTATTATTGCTTCTGGTGGTTGTTCCATTAATTGGCGCATGTGACATTTACCGCGATATACAAAACGGAAAAATCCCAAATTATGAGGTGGGGCAGCAGGCGCAAGCGAAAGCATGCAAGGAATGCCATGAAGAAATATATGAGGAATGGTCGAACAACTCCGCCCATGCGCTTGCAACGGAGAATAAACCTTTCCTGGATTTCAAGGAAAAGTTCACGGATGTTTCCATGTACAATGCCATGATGGGCGAGGAAATGTGTTACGCCTGTCACGGCAGCAAGGCCATCAACGAAGGGGTGAATTGCGAAACCTGTCATGGATTGGCTTTGACGGACGATGAAGATTTCGAGAAGACGCATGAGGTCAAATATGAACCGGGAATGGAAAAAATGCGTAAGCGGGATTTCTGCGCCAACTGCCATACGATGGAAAGCCCGTTCACCGGCGATTTGATCTTATCCCTGTACAATGAGTGGAAAAACAGCAAATCGGGCAAAGCTGGAGTTACCTGTCAGGAATGCCACATGAAGCCACGCGATAAAGACGAAGCTTATCACGGCTTCGATTCCCTTTCGCGGAACGTGGGGATTTACAGGGATATTCTGGAACTCCGGGACATTCAACTGGAATTTCCTCAATTTAACCTGACAGTGGTAAACAAGGTATCCGGCCACGCGATTCCGGCCAGCGGCCCTTCGAGGATCATGGTGATGGAATTGTTTTTCCGTGATGCGCAGGGCTCTGAAATCTATAAGTTGGAGGAAACCTTCGGGAAATATTACGATCTGATGCCCGTGTTCGGTATCATGCCTTATAAGCTTATCCGGAACACACAATTGCAGAGCGACGAAATTCGGCAAATAAATTTCACCCTTCCGGCCAAACTGCGGGGGAATATCGCAGAGTTACGAATTATCATGCGATTTTACGATGTTTCGGACGATTTTCAGGGCGATATAAAAAAAGCGCACACGATTAGTAATCCTTTTTTAATAAGAGTGGTTGACCTGCAATAATATGAAATCAATTGCAAGGAGAAGAAACTGACACAAACAAGCCTAAGAAATGAATCATCATGATTAATCCCTCTTTGTAATTTCCAATCTTCTCAAAATCGCATTCCGGGGTAAGGCGGGCGTCCCTGCCCTGGCGAAGCAAGGCGGGCACCATTTTCCTATCTCCCCGGGCCGGACAGGCGTGTCCGGCCCTCGAATGTGGCCCGTCCCACTCCAATTTCACTTCGGATCGCAATTGGGAAAAAGAAAAATGTTGAAGAATGCCTTCGCCCTGGGGCGGCGATTCCATCCACACCCATTCCCGG
>CAZOXD010000040.1:0-4806 GCA_964583525.1 uncultured Pseudomonadota bacterium | reverse complement strand
ATGTTGAAGAATGCCTTCGCCCTGGGGCGGCGATTCCATCCACACCCATTCCCGGCGCATTCGGGGGTGGAAGCCCCATCAGGGCTGGGCCATGTAATAACGCCCCCTTAGGGCTGGGCAATATGAAAACGCCCCTTGTGTCCATGCCCCCGGATATCCCCCGGCTTCCTATCCCCCTGCCAAGTATACAGGGGACGCGTTTTGTAGGTCCACTGCCAGGCGCCGTCCTGGCGGCTGAACACGGAAAAGAGGCCCATTCCCTGGTCTCCCTCCTTGGCGTAAAGTGGCGTCCACAGCTCGAGGCATTCTTCCAGGCAGACGGAGTTGTGGCCCCCGTCCTTGGAATAGATGTAGAGGGTCATCCCCTCTTTGGTGGCGAAAATCCGGCCGATGGGATGGTGCACGATCTTGATGGGGGGCGCCGGCCACAACAGCGGCCCTGGCCCCTGTTTCCAGCGGGAGCGGCACGGATACGCCGCTTCCGCCGAGCCGCACCCCTGAAAGTCAGCGTACATGATTGCACAAAATCCCCGGGCATGCGCAAGCGCCAACGGGACATGGCTTGAGATTTTCCGCCTGCGATCCCGGTTTCCGGCCCGTTCGGTGATCCTATTGGCGCTGGTGGGCGGGCTTATGATGTGCGGGGTCCCGGCTTCCCTTGCGGAGTCGGTCCGCCCCGCCTGCCGCGCCGGGGAAGGGGGAATCGACCTGCTGGGCCTCCAACCGGGATGGAGTTATGCGCGCTGGAAAAGCGAGCGGGGCTGGGAGGATCTGCGCCCGTTTTCCGATTCCACTTCCCGCTTCCGCATCGAGGATGGGGCACTGCGCCTGGAAAGCCGGGGGGATTCCTTTCTTATCGGGCGCCGGTTCCCCGCCGCCAGCCAACCCTCCCTGGCCGGGGGAGCCTACCTGCGATTCGTGGTGCGTATCGGCCGGGTGCCGGTGAACGCGCGCCTGCAAAACGAGGAGCGGGACGATGCCGCCTTTCGTATCTACGCATCCTTTTCGGGGAAACCTGCCCGCTCCCTGGTGTACGTGTGGAGTTGGGCGCTCCCCCCCGGCGCGTGGAGCCGGCGCGGGAAGGGATTTTGGGGGGATTTCCGGGGCGTCCACCGCAAGTCCTTCGGGCAGGGAGCCCCGCCGCCCGGCTGGCTGACGGTGGAGGTGGACCTGCGCCGGGATTTCCGGACGCGTTTTCCCGGCCAGCCGCTTCCGGCCCTGGCGGGAATCGCGCTCAAGACAGACAGCAATCACACGCCGGGCGGGGAGAGCCTGGCCTGGCTTCGCTCCGTCTGCCTGTTCTCCACCTCCCTGAGGGACGCCGGCATCGCCGAGGGCGCCAGGATCGGCGAGGGCGCCAAGATCGGCGAGGGCGCCAGGATCGGCGATACGGTGCTCTGGTACCGTTGAGCGGCGCGGATTTCGGCCGTTGCCCCGCTGCCGGAAGCGGCATGACCCCCAAACGGCAGGGCCCTACAAATCCACGGGCAGGGGGGCCGCCAGTTCGATCCCGGCTGGGCTCACGTCCGCCCGCCAGGCCAGGGCGGTCACACCGGCCCCAACGGCCGCCCGCAGCGCTTCCCCGTAGGCCGGGTCGATCTCATCCGCGGGAGTGAAGCGCTCGCAGTCCATCCGCTGCACCACGAACAGCACGGCCGCCCGCGCCCCCTGCGCCACCTGCGCGGCCAGTTCGCCCATGTGCTTTTTGGCCCGGGCGCTCACCGCATCGGGAAAGGCGGCCACGCCGCCGATGCCCATGGAGACGTTCTTCACTTCCACATAGCAAGGCGGCTGGGGCACGTAACAGGGAGGCAGGGGGGTGGAATCCTCCGTTAAATCCTCCCTGGAATCCTCCAGCAGCAGGTCCACCCGGCTGTTTTCCCCATAACGCACCTCCCGGCGCACGGTGTCGTACCCGCTCAGTTCGGGAATCCGCCCCGCGCGGATGGCTTCCTCGGCCAGCCGGTTCGCCAGGAGGGTATTGACGCCCACCAGGCTCGTCCCGGAGCGCACCAGTTCCCAGGTGTAGCGGAGCTTGCGCTTGGGATTGCCGCTTTCGGAAACCCAGGCCTCCGCCCCTTCGTCCGTGCAGGTGCGCAGGGTGCCCGTGTTGGGGGTGTGAGCCGTGATTTCCTGGCCCGAATCAAGGCGGATATCGGCGAAAAAACGCTTGTAGCGGCGCAGGAAGACGCCTCGGAGGAGGGGAGTGGGAAATTGCATCAATTAATATGTTTGGACCGTTTGGGCTTTTTTTCGTTGAACCCTGTACGGGGGGACCACTGGGATTCCAGCAATCAATATAGACTGGTTCCTGGATGACAAACCAGGAGAAACATTCGCTATGAGTCTTTCCGCTTGCACGATTCGTATGATCGAATACGTGCAATCTCCAGGAGATCCCATGAATTCCGTCCAATCCAACCGATCTACACGGGTCCTCGCCTCCTCTTGCCGGTCCTAATATTGTGTTTAGTGATCCTCGCGGATGGCGTGAATCAACTCAATCCCAAAGGTGAGATGACCAACTCATTGGCATTAGTATGTTTGGCTTTGAATAATATCAACTCTTTCAAGGAAGGCATGAACGAGGGTGTGAATCTCATTGCATAGCTCCCATTCCAGTACGAAATAGAAATCCCCGGCCATCCGTGAAGTCAACCGGGGTTTTTCATTACCTTCTCTTTCCTTGGCGGGGTCATACCCAACGCACATCGCCAACCTTTTCAAATTCCCTTTCCGCCAAAACTATTCGCGCCCCCAGCCTGTCCTCCAACTACTTAACGCACCAAGCCGACTGCGTGTCAGGGGGTGAACTCCTGATAAGTTCCTTCGAAAGCTAGATTATAGATGGATACTCGATACAGCGTTCCTCCGGT
Source organism: uncultured Pseudomonadota bacterium (assembly GCA_964583525.1). Classification (GTDB taxonomy): domain Bacteria; phylum SAR324; class SAR324; order SAR324; family JACQKK01; genus CAZOXD01. The sequence goes on along the minus strand of CAZOXD010000040.1, from coordinate 1,930 downwards.
CAGCGTAAGCTCGGTGGCAAATATTTCATAAACGTTGGCGTCGGCGGGTTTCGTTCCATGCGTAACAGGAGACACAAGACCGTCACCCAAAATAAGTGGCCATGCGTCGTAGTACGAGACCTGCCACACTGTCGGCCAAGCTCCTCCCACTATCTGTACAGCTAAAAAATTGGTGGCTCCGCCGGTCCAGGTATATGTGGGGTTTACGCCGGCGCCGACGGTGAGGACATACCCGCCACCACCGCCGGAGGCTCCTGGAATGGAATCACTGACGCTGTCTTCGCCGCACCCGCTTATCAATCCGAATACGAGAATCAGAACCGCTCCGATTATCAACAACGGCAATTTCTTCATGGGGCTCCAATATCTTAGGGGTGGCAAGGGAGTGCGTTATAGAGGTGCTTCTCCCCTTTTAACGCCTGGAGTAAATAAAGGTTTTATCCGACATTTCCCAGACGAACTTCCTGGACAGGAATGGGCACAACCTCGGGTACCTCGGTCTTTGTGAGCGGAGTTTCCACCCGGCTCTGCTCCTTCGAAGTCACCTGGGATCGGGAAAGCGCCCACGTGGATGGCCTCCCCGGCCAGCCGGTTCGCCAACCCGGTATTGACGCCCACCAGGCTCGTCCCGGAGCGCACCAGTTCCCAGGTGTACCTGAGGCTGCGCCTGGGATTATCGCTCTGAGAAACCCAGGCCTCCGCCCCTTCGTCCATGCATGTGCGCAGGGTGCCCGTGTTGGGGGTGTGGGCCGTGATTTCCTGGCCCGAATCCAGGCGGATATCGGCGAAAAAACGCTTGTAGCGGCGCAGGAAAACGCCTCGGAGGAGGGGAGTAGGAAATTTCATTATTAAATTTTTTTTGCACCGTTCGGTCATTTTTTTCGTTGAACTCTGTATGGGTGGACCTCTGGGATTCCAGCAATCAAAATAAGCCGGTTCTCGACGGACAAACCAGGAGAAACATACGTTGCGAGTCTGTCCGGTTGAACGATTCGTAAGATCGAAAACACCCTGCTTCAGGAGGACCCATGAATACCGTACAATCCAACGAATCCACACGATCCTCGCTTCCCTCGCAAAACCGGTTCCGTCCCCGTGGTGCGATTGGGTGGCTATCCATTGCGTTGCTCGGCATGGCCGCACTGTTCCTGGCCGGCTGCGGAGGGGGAGGCTCTTCATCCTCCAGTGATGGTGGAAGCGCTCAATTCGGCTGCCAGGGAGATACCATATCCCTCGACGACGGCGGAGGGGCTGTCCTTAGTACGGAGGCTGCGGCCGCCGGGCCTATCGGTTGCAACCCCCTCATTTTTGCGGCTTTTGACACCGGCTCCGGATTGACAGTGGGATTGTTCTTTAACTTCGGAGCAGGCGGCCCCGAGGAAAGCCTTTTCTTTGCTTTTCTCGGATCGGCGGATGCCACCTACGATATTGCCGCTGCTGAAGCCACCTTCATTTATTCAAACGTTGTTGGGACTGTAAGCGATATGGGCGTTACCGGGACTTTCGATGTGACCGGTTTTGGCGGCGTCGGCACCCAGTTCCAACTGACGATCACTAATGTGACCACCATTGACGGGGTTGGTGCTCCCAGCCTCACCTACAACGGAACGATTAACGTGACACGGGAAGTGGATAATAAGGAATTAAATTGATATCCGACGGTCACAATCCTATTCCTAATCTTCCCCTGCCCGTTCCAGCAGGGCGGCATACAATCCCATCCATTGCTTGCCGGGCAGCAGCAGCAGATCTCCCCCGGGAGTGAGCAGGGACGCCGGCGCCGCTATTTCGGCGCCCAATCCGGAAGGGACGGGCAGGGTGTGGAATGAACGGCGCCGGAAACCGGGGTGGGCGGCCAGGAAGGCCTCCACCACATCCTCGTTTTCCTCGCGTTCCAGGCTGCACGTGGCGTAGACGATGCTTCCCCCGG